>JAAYIR010000245.1 GCA_012523355.1 candidate division WS1 bacterium | reverse complement strand
TGATCCGCAGAGGAGCATCCTCACCGGCTATGCCAGCGACTTCATGACCAAGTACCAGAAGCCGGCGGACACCTTCGGCGGCCACGCCTATGACGCCTTCCAGGTCGTGGTCGCGGCCATGGAAGCCGCCGGTGATGATCCGGCGAAGCTGCGCGATGCGATCGAGGCCACCCAGAACTTCATCGGCATCAGTGGCATCTTCAACATGAGCCCCACCGACCACAATGGTCTAACCAAGGATGCCTTCGAGATGGTGACGGTGAAGAACGGTACGTGGGCGCCCGCCTCGTAAGAACGCTCGGAACCAGCAGGTGGGACCTTGGCGCCGGTGCCTGGGCGCAGGTGCCAATCTTCACTTGTTCGGCAAGCCAGCTTCTCTCCGTCCCGTTTCGGATGCGACATTAGGCTGAGCGCTTCAACCCAGGAGGGATTCCCGCTCTCAACCGGAAGCTATCGTTGGGAGCGGGTCTATCCTGGGCGCTACGAACCAATTCAAGGGGGTCTCGCGGATGTTCACCATGATCCGTCGTCTTACACTGCTCACTCTGTCCTTGGCTGCGCTGGCGCTGCTGGCTGGCTGTCCGGCCAAGGTCACACCGGTCACCCCCACGCCGCCTCAGGGCGTGGCTAGCGGTGAGCCGATCAAGATCGGGGCCATTCTCAGCGTCACCGGCGCCGCTGGCGCCCCTCTGGGCACACCGGAGAAAAACACCGCGCTCATGGTTCAGGACCTTATCAATCAGGCCGGAGGCATCCAGAACCGGCCCGTGCAGGTCATCGTCGAGGATGACCAGAGCGACAACACGCAGGCTGCCACGGCGGCCAAAAAACTGATCGAGAGCGACAAGGTGTGCGCCGTCATCGGCCCCAGCCTCAGCGGCACCACCTTGGCGGTGGTAGACACCTTCGAGAAAGCGGAGATCCCTCTCATCTCCCTGGCGGCCTCTGTCAAGATCACCCAGCCGGTGAAGAAGTGGATCTTCTCCACCGCCCAGCCCGACACCATCGCCGTAACCCGCCTGTATTCCTACATGAAGACCCAGGGCCTGCGCAAGCTGGGTGTCATCTACGACTCCAACGCCTTTGGCAAGAGCGGTCTGGAGGCGCTCCAGAGCCAGGCCTCGTCCGCCGGGATGGAGATTGTGGCCTCCGAGAGCTTTGAGTCGAAGGACACGGACATGACCACGCAGCTCACCAAACTCAAGGGGGCTCAACCCGAGGCGATTGTCTGCTGGGGTACGAACCCCGGGCCGGCGATCGTGGCCAAGAACGTCAAGACCTTACAGATCAAGGTTCCGGTGTTCATGAGCCATGGTGTGTCAAACCAGAAGTTCATCGAGCTATCCGGTCCTGCTGCGGATGGCATCATCTTCCCCTCCGGTCGCATCCTGGTAGCCTCGCTCCTCCCGGAGACCGACCAGCAGAAGCTCGTGCTGCTGGAGTACACCAAGTTCTACGAGGAGAAGTATCGCCAGTTGCCGGATCACTTCGGTGGTCATGCCTGGGACGCCATGCGTATGTTGCAGCAGGTCATGAACGTCTCCGGTGACGAGCCGGCAGCGATTCGCGAGGGTCTGGAGACCAAAATCAAGGACTTCGTGGGCATCAGCGGGATTTTCAGCCTGAGTCCCACCGATCACAATGGCCTCACGCAAGACGCCTTCGTAATGGTAACCGTGAAGCAGGGCCAGTGGGCTCTGGCGGAGTAGAGAGCCAATTTCTCAAGGGGGGCCGGATACGCGACGACTGTGCGCTAGGCGCAGGCGGTGCCTGTCCGGCCCTTGATGTGATTCGCCTATGGAATGGTCTGCACTCGTTCAGTATGTCCTGACCGGCATCACTCAGGGCGCCATCTACGCCTTGCTGGCGGTGGGGTTCAACCTGGTCTATTCCGCCACCGGCATTATCAACTTCGCCCAGGGCGAATTCGTCATGCTCGGCGGCATGCTCGCCGTCACCTGCTATTCCTTCCTGCACCTCCCGTTGTGGCTGTCGGCCATCCTGCCCATCGGGGTGGTCATGCTGGTGGGCGCAGGTATTCACCAGCTTGCCATCCGGCCTCTGCGCCACGCCCATCTGGTCACCCTGATCATGGCTACGGTGGGCCTCTCCGTGGCTTTGCGCGGCCTGGCCAAAGTCCTGTGGGGGGCAGACTCCTACCCCTTGCCCGCCTTCTCGAACGTGGACCCCGTAGCCCTGGCTGGGGCCAGCGTGGATCCTCAGAGCCTGTGGGTCATGGGTGTGGCCGCCGTCACCGGCACGGCTCTCACCCTGTTCTTCCGGTACAGCCTCACCGGCCGGGCCATGACTGCCTGCGCCGCCCGCCCCCTGGCGGCCTGCCTGGCCGGCATCCGCGTGGAACGCATGAACATGTGGGCCTTCGCGCTGGCCGGCGGGGTCGGCGCCATTGCCGGGGCGGTCTTGGCGCCCATCGCGCTACCCTCTTTTGACGTCGGCACCTCTCTCGCCCTGAAGGGCTTCTGTGCGGCCATCCTGGGCGGCATCGGCAACAACGCCGGTGCTCTGCTGGGCGGCTTGCTCGTCGGTCTGCTGGAGTCGCTTGGCGCGGGCTACATCTCCTCAGGGTACAAGGATGCCATCGCCTTCCTGGTCTTGCTGATCGTCCTGGTCCTGCGTCCGCAGGGGCTCCTCAACGTGACCATGCGGAGGGATGAGTCGTGAGCCGCGGCTGGGGCCTGGTCCTCTTCGCTGTGGCAGCGCTGGCCTTTGGGCTGCTGGTCCGCGGCCCCTACTACCTCAACATTGCCGTCTTCATCTGCATCCATGGGCTGGTCGCCCTGGGCTTGGGTCTGCTCATGGGCGGCGCTGGCCAGATCTCCCTCGGCCATGCCGGTTTCTACGGCCTGGGCGCCTACGCCTCCGCCATTCTCACCACTCGTTGGGGGGTCAACCCCTGGCTAGCCATGGGCCTGGGCGCGCTGGCTACCGGCCTGGTGGCAGCGCTGGTGGGCATGCCTACCCTGCGCCTGCGCGGGCACTACCTGGCCATGGGAACCCTGGGCCTGGGCGCTATCATCCAGATTGTCTTCAACCAGGCCGACCAGATCACGGAGGGGCCCTCGGGCATTACCGCCATCCCCTACCTCTCCATCGCCGGCCTGCCCCTCAGTACTGACCATCGCTTCTTCTTCCTGGTCTGGCCGCTCCTGCTGGGGGCCATGCTCCTGGGAGGCAACCTGCTTGACTCGCGCCTGGGCCGGGCCCTGCGGGCGCTGGGGGAGAACGAGGGCGCTGCGGCCGCTGCGGGTGTGGACGTGCCCCGCGCCAAGCTCGCCGTCTTCGTGCTCAGCGCCGTGTTTGCCTCCGTGGCTGGCAGCCTCTACGCGCATTACCTGACCTACGTCAGCCCCAGTCCCTTCGGCTTCGCCTTCTCGATTCAGTTGCTGGTGATGGTCATCCTGGGCGGCGAGAAGAGCCTGTGGGGGCCGCTGGTAGGCGCGGGCGTGCTCACCGTCCTGCACCAGGTCCTGGCCGGCGCCGCCCATCAGTTCCCCTTCTTCGATGGCCTGGAGACCGTCGCCTATGGCGTGATCCTGGTGCTATTCCTCATCTTCCGACCCCAGGGGCTGGCGGCCCCTCTGCGCAAGCCGGTTTCCACCTCCCCCCCCGGCCCCTTCCCCGGAGCGGAGAGGGAGCCGGTACCTCAGGCGAGTAGCCCTGCCGCGGAAATTGCCGCCCTGCCCTCGGACGGCTCGGAGCCCGCCGCCCCGGGGGTAAAACCATGATCTCCCCGCTCCTGCGCGTGGTGGGCCTGACCCACAACTTCGGTGGCCTGCGTGCGCTGGAGCAGGTGACCTTCTCCGTGCCCGAAGGCGCCGTCTTCGGTCTGATTGGCCCCAATGGCGCCGGCAAGACGACGCTGTTCAACTGCGTGACCGGTGTCTTCCCCCCGTCCAGAGGCGATATCTGGCTGGCGGAGGTGCCCTTGACTGGCCTCCCCCCCCACGCCGTCGCTGCCCTCGGCATCTCCCGCACCTCCCAGAATCTCCGGCCCTGGCGGGACATGACCGTGCTGGAGAATGTGCTGGTGGGCTGCCATCTCCTGGGCAGCTGCGGGCTGCTGGGCAGTGCCCTGCGGCTGCCCGCTTGCCGCCGGGAGGAGCGCCGTCTCCGCGAGCTTGCGCTCCAGTGCCTCGAGCGTGTGCATCTGGCCGATCATGCCCATGATCTGGTCGGAGAATTGCCCTTGGGAGGTCAGCGCATGGTGGAGCTGACCCGCGCCTTGGCTGCTAACCCGCGCTTGCTGATGCTGGATGAGCCCGCCGCCGGTCTGCACACGCGCGAGACCCAGGACCTGGGTGATCTCATCGCCTCCCTGCGCGAGCAGGGACTGACGGTGTTTCTCATTGAGCACGACATGAGTCTGGTGATGAGTGTCTGTGACCGGGTGGCGGTGCTCGACCATGGCGAGTTGATTGCGGAGGGCACCCCGCGGGAGGTTCAGGCCGACCGCCGGGTGCTGGAGGCCTACCTGGGAGGTGCGGCCGAATGACCGCAGCCCACTTCCTTCTGCGCTTGCAGTCTATTCGCGTCTGCTACGACCACCTGGAGGCGCTCAAGGGCGTGTCTCTGCACCTGGAGGCCGGCGAGATTGTAGCCCTGGTCGGGGCCAACGGCGCCGGCAAGACCACGACCCTGGCGGCCATCTGCGGACTGCTTCCCCTGCGCGGGGGAGAGATTCAGTTCCAGGGCCGCAGTCTGGCGGGCCTGCGCCCGGATCAGATCGTGCAGCTCGGAATCACCCAGGTGCCGGAAGGTCGCATGATCTTCGCCGAGATGCCGGTGGTGGATAACTTGCGTCTCGGAGCCTACCTGCGCCTCCGTGCGGGCCAGCGGCGAGCTGTGGCCGAAGACCTGGAGCGCATGCTGGATCTCTTCCCCATCCTGCGCGAGCGCAAGCACGTGCTGGCGGGCAACCTCTCCGGCGGCGAGCAGCAGATGTTAGCCCTGGGGCGAGCCCTGATGGCCCGTCCACGTCTGCTCATTCTCGATGAGCCGACCATCGGCCTGGCGCCCCGTCTGGCCTCCCAGATTCTTCACACCGTCGCCGAGTTGCGTGAGCAGGGAACCACCATCTTGCTGGTCGAGCAGAATGTCCTTGCCAGCTTGCAGATCGCCGATCGCGGTTACGTGCTGGAGACCGGGCGCGTGGTCCTGCAGGGTCTTTCCGAAGAACTGCTTCGCAACCGCGATGTGCAGCGTGCCTACCTGGGCAAGGATTACGAGGAGGTGTAGGCGTTGTCCGCCATCTGGAATCCGCAATACGAGACCATGCCGCGCGAGGAGTTGACGCAGCTTCAACTGGAGCGCCTCCAGTCCACCTTGCACCGTGTGTACCGCTACGTATCCTATTACCACCGCGTCATGGACGAGGCGCGCCTCCAGCCCGAGGAGCTGCAGGCGCTGGATCACCTTCGACGTCTTCCCTTCACCACCAAGGAGTCGCTGCGCGAGAGCTACCCCTACGCCATGTTTGCCCTGCCCCTGCGCGAGGTGGTGCGCCTGCATTTCTCCACGGGTGCGACCGGTGCTCCCACGGTGGTCGGCTATACTCACAACGACCTCCGCCACTGGACGGACCTCGTCGCTCGTAATCTCGCTGCCTGCGGGCTCACCAAGGAAGATGTGGTCCAGATCCTGTTCGGCTATGGCCGCTTCACCGGCGGCTTCGGCTTTCACTATGGAGCGGAGGCTCTCGGCGCCGCGGTGATCCCCGTCTCCTCAGAAGATGTGCCCCGTCAGGTGCAGATCATGCAGGACTTCCGCACCACCGCCATCATTGGCACCCCCAGCTACGCTCTCCACCTGGGGCGGATGATGGAGAAAATGGGTCTCGACCCCCATGCTCTCAGCCTGCGAGTGGGGCTGTTTGGCTCCGAGCCCTGGAGCGAGAAGACCCGCCAGGAGATTGAGCGTCGTCTATTGCTCACTGCCTACGATAGCTACGGCCTCAGCGAGATCGGTGGGCCCGGCGTCTCAGCCGAGTGCGAGTGCCGCTGCGGGCTGCATATCGCCGAGGACCATTTCTACGTCGAGGTCGTGGACCCCGCCAGTGGCGAACCCTTGCCGGACGGCGAGGAAGGCGAGCTGGTCTTCACCACCCTGCCCAAGGAGGCTTTCCCTCTGGTTCGCTATCGCACCGGCGACCTGGCGTCCCTGACCCGCGAGCCCTGCGCCTGCGGCCGCACGCTGGCCCGCATGAGTCGCATCGTCCGCCGGACAGATGACCTGCTGGTCATCCGTGGCGTGGCGGTCTATCCGGACACCGTGGAGGAAGTCCTCCGCCAGTTCACCGAGGTTGGCCGGGGCTTCCAGCTCGTGGTGTGCCGGGAGGAGGAGCTGGATACTCTGGAAGTGCTGGTGGAGATCGGCAACCTGCATGACCTGACCTTGAAGGCCGTGGAATCGCTGCGGGAGAATCTGACTCATCAGCTCAGCACGACGCTCGGGCTGGAGCTGACGGTGCGCATGGTTGAGCCACACTCGCTGCATACCCCCCTCGGCCGTGTTCCCCGCGTGAAGGACGAGCGCACTCTGTAAGGCAGCGAGTCCCAGGCGTCAATGCGCCCGGCTCTTGTCCTGTGCCGGCCTCGGCGGAGCCGCCGGGGCAGGTATCACCGCCCGCTGTGGCGAATGGCAACTCTCAACCCGTTCCTCAGGAGACTGCATATGCACGCACTGGGAAAGCTTTTGACCGCCATGGTCACGCCGCTGAAGTCCGACGGGGCAGTGGACTATGATCGCGCTGCGGAGCTTGCCGTCCGGCTGATCAGCAGTGGCAGCGAAGGTCTCGTCGTCACCGGCACCACCGGCGAGTCGCCGACTGTCAGCGACGAGGAGAAGCTCCAGCTCTTCCGCGTGGTCAAGCAGGCCGTGGGACCGGCCACGGTCCTCGCTGGCACCGGCTCCAACGATACCGCCCACACGGTTCATCTCTCGACGGAAGCCGTGAAGACCGGGGTGGACGCGCTCCTGCTGGTCGGCCCCTACTACAACAAGCCCTCGCAGGAGGGCTATTTCCAGCACTTCTCGGCAGTGGCGAAGGCTGCGGGGTTGCCCCTCGTGCTCTACAACATCCCCGGTCGCACCGGCAGCAATATCACTGCCGAGACCACCCTGCGCCTGGCCGAGACCGCGGCCAATATTGTGGGCGTCAAGGAGGGCAGTGGCGACCTGGAGCAGATGGCTCGTATCTGCGCCGGTGCTCCGGAGGGGTTCTCGGTGTGGTCCGGAGACGACTCCATGACGCTGCCGCTGCTCGCCGTCGGCGGACTGGGCGTGATCAGCGTGGTCAGCCACGTGGCCGGCCCACAGATGGCCGAGCTGATCACCGCCTATCATGCCGGCAACGTCCGCCGTGCGGCGGAGCTGCATCACCTGTTGCTCCCGCTGTTCAAGGCCGCCTTCCTGCCCTCGGGCAATCCGGCGTGCATCAAGCGTGCCCTGCAAGTCTGTGGCTTTGACTGCGGCGGTCTGCGCCTGCCGTTGGTGGAGGCCAGCGAGGCCGATACCCGACAGATCACGGAGGTCTGCCAGAAGCTGGGACTGGCCTAGAAGCGAGAGGCGGGCGGGTTTCTTCTTCTGCGACTTCCGACTTCTGACTTCCGACTTGTCCTTATGGATAACTCCGCTCGCCAATCTCTTCTCGACGACATCGCCGCGCAGGTGCGCGATTGCTCCAACTGCCGCCTGTGCGAGGGACGCAACCTGGCCGTGTCCGGCGAGGGCCCGGCTGACGCCCCCGTGATGTTCATCGGCGAGGCGCCGGGCGCCGCCGAGGACCGCCAGGGCCGCCCCTTTGTCGGCCCCGCGGGCCAACTCCTCAATCAGCTCCTGCTCGGGGCCGGCCTGCGGCGACCGGAGGTGTTCATCACCAACATCGTCAAGTGCCGCCCGCCGCAGAATCGCGAGCCGCGCCCGGAGGAAATCACGGCCTGCCGCGAGTACCTCGACGGGCAGATCGCCATCTTGCAGCCGCCGTTGATTTGTCTGCTCGGACGCCCGGCTACGCAGACCCTGCTCGACCCCACGCTGGCTATGGGGCGAGCTCACGGCAGGCTCTTCGAGCGCGAGGGACTCTCCTTCATGCCCATCTATCACCCTGCCGCGGCGCTGCACAACCCCAACATGCGCGCGCCTCTGGAGCAGGATTTCGCCGCGCTTGCTACCTTCCTCCAGGACCGGAAGCTCACTCCCTGAACCTCTTCTCCCCCTCTAGAGGGTCACCTTATCCCACTTGATCTTCGCCAGGTCGGTGATCCCCAGGCCCCGGCCCGCTATCTCCGTCAGGAAGTCAGGCCGGTCCTCCGTTTCCGCCAGCGGCGCCAGGCCCTTCTCGCGGCGCTTCTCATCAATGATCGCCACCCCCACCGCGTCCGCTGAAGGTTGGCCGAGCGCGAAAATCAGGCTGTCGCAATTCCACTCACCCGCTGCCTCCCCGCCGGGACTTCCGTCATACCGGGGGCGCAGGGCATCGGCGATCACCAGGGTCAGTCTCTTCTGCACCGCCGGCTGGGCGAACCCGATGGTGAGAAACTCTGCTGCCTGGTTGACCTGCCCCCGGCTGGTGTTATCGCAGCAGCCGAAGACCAGGTTCTCCAGCGCCATGCTCACCCCCGCCCCCGGCTGGTATGCGAGCACGGGGACGTTAACCAACTTGGTGATTCTCTTGGTGAGAATCTTGGAGAAGCGCGATCGCCGCTCGCCCTCGGCGCTAGCCGGCTCGCAGTCAAAATAGGCTACCTCATCATAACCCTCCACGTCGCTGGCCAGCACCCGCAGCTGGCCGGGTTCGTCCGCCAGCGTCCAGCCCGCCCGCCCCAGGTCTGCCTGCTGTCCGTCCCAGACTACAATGTTTTCCGCGGGTATCCCCGCCTCTTGCAGGGTCTGAGCGAGAGCCTCTACCACCTCACGATGAGTGGCAAGCTGCGGCGCGCTCCGTGTGTCAATCTTCAACCCCACGATGTCCTCGGGTCTGACGAACCGCCCCCAGGCCTCCGCAATCGTGTCCTGCCCGGTAGTCTCCAGCAGACCCCGGCGCACCATGGCCAACACCTTGTCCGCCTGCGGTCCGGTGTCAGTCATGACGCCGGGGCAGGCAACCTGCACCACCCGCACCAGCGGCGGCTCTTGAGCCCTGGCCTGCTCCCCCCTCAGCCCTGCGGCTGCCAGCAGCAGGGCAGCCGCCGCGGCAATTCTCACAACCTGCCAACATGTGTGATTCATAGTCAGTCCACCGAAAATAGTAATGCCCACCTCCCCGGTCAAGTTCCGTGCTGTCTCCCGGCGCGCGTGGCGACGCGCAGCTTGCTGCTACGGATCATGCGCCGGCTGCGCGGGTTCGCTACCCACAACCCGCGACTCCAGACCCTCCTCGGTCCATCCCCACTTCGTCACCAACACGAGCATGGGCAGCCCGACGGTCAGGCCCAGCACCGCTCCTCCCATCGCGTCCCCGATGTGGTGCATCCCGCAATAGGGCCGCGCATACATGGTCAGGCCGGTCAGTGTCCAGAGCAGCCACCGCTGTCGCCGGTAGATTGCGCCATAGAACAGCGTCGCATATACCCACAGATACACGTGAGCCGAGGGGAAAGAGGTGGTCGTCCACGGCACGCCACACTGCCGCACCCCTGGCAGGTACTGGTAGGGCCGGGGCCGGGGCAGGGCCGCGCGGATCTGCGGCATGAGTAGGAACTCCGTTACGACCAGAACCACCAGGAAGGCCAGGGTGACCAGCCGCTCGCGCCGCTTGCCAAAGATGAGCATGAGCAGCACGATGAACAGCCACCCGGCGCCCCGCTCTCCAAACCACGACACGGGGAGCAGCAGCGCGTCCAGTGCCAGGCTGTGATGGTGGTTGGTCCACAGGGTTGCCGCCCGATCCAGGGCTAGCAGATCAGCCATGGACGGCCCTCCTCCGCGCCCTCCCAGAGCCTTGCACGCGCTGTGCGCCTGCGCTATGATGCGCCGAGTATTGCTTCGCAGGAGGCGTCATCGTGAACTCTACCGGTATCACCCTGGCTGTAATAACCATGCTGCTGTGGGGCATCTCGCCCTTGTTGGACAAACTGGCCATGCGCGAGGTTTCACCTCTGGCCGGTCTGACCCTGCGTGTGATGTTCGCCGCGCTGATGGTCGGCCTCTACGGCATCTTCGCCGGTGTGGGTAAGGAGCTGGCTCAGACCCCCCGGCATATCTTCCTGTTGCTCCTGGGGAGTGCCTTCTTTGGCGCGGTTGCGGGCCAGGCCACCCACTACATGGCCCTCAAGTACGCCGACGCCTCCCGCGTGGTGCCCATCGCCGCGGCCTATCCGCTGGCCAGCGCGGCGTTGGCGGTGCTGATCCTGCATGAGGGCCTCACCTGGCCGCGGGTGCTGGGGGCCTTGCTGGTCATCGCCGGCGTCAGTGTGCTTACGCTCTTCAATTCCTAGGCGGGCAGCAATCCAGAGAACGATCGCCGACGGTGCCCACCCCTGGGGCCGCCGCCCCGTTCCGCTCCCTCGCCGAGAGGGTCGGTCCTGAGCCGGCGTCCACCCCCCCATTTCTCCGCCCTGCACTGAGGTCCTCCATGTGGTCTGCGCCCGGTACAGTGGAGGAAACCCGGAGAGGAGCCAGTACCGCCGCTGGCCGCGACACCACTCCGGCCGGCCCCTTCCGCAGGATTCAGTCGGACGGACAAGGACTTGCCGTGATTCCCGGGGAAGAGGAGACCATGGCCCGACTGCGCGCGCGGACAAAAACCGGAGCCTTGACGGTGCTCCTGGCCCTTGCGGCAGCCTCAGCCCTGCCGGCCCAGGAGTCGCTCTCGGCTAGGCTTGAGGCCTCCGGCCTGGTTCACCTCCTGCTCGGCGAGACGGAGCTGGCTGCTCTGGACCTCAACGCCCACGGCCCCGGATGGATACACGTCTCCCAGGCGGCTGCCGCCACGGAGGTCAGCGCACTTCCCGACCAGCTCGGCTGGCGTTTCACCGGCACACTACCGGTCCCCCGGAGCGGCGGGGCGTTGACCTTCACCGAGACTGTAAGCCCCTTGCCCGAGGGCCTGCGGTTGGAGTATGAGGTCGTTATCACCGAGCCTCTCCTGCTCAATGGCCTGCAGGTGTCCCTCAGTCTGCCCGTTGCCCGCTTCGTGGGCCAGACGCTGTTCGTCTCCCAGCCGGACACCGGCGCGCACGGCCTCCTCCTGCCCGCGGAGCAACCGGAGGAGCAGAGAGCCCAGCTATGGGCCGGTGAGGGAACAACTATCGAGGTGGCTCCGGGGACCGAGCAGGCGCTCACCCTTCAACTCCAGGCCCTGGCGGACCTTGTGGTTCAGGACCTGCGCCAGTGGGAGCACGCGGCGTATGAGATTCGTCTACCGGCGATCATGCAGGACTCCGGCTCTAGGCTCAGGCCGGGGACCCGGTTCCGCCTGGTGCTCACGTTGACGCTCCCCGGGCCCGTGAGGCTCCTTGGTCCCTGACCCCGTTGCTCTCTACGCTTCCCCCACACAGCGAGGCCCCTTCCGGGGCGTCTCCAGCCCCGCAGCGAGCGCTCAAAAGCGGCATAATCAGGCTGGGGAGCATCGGCAAGAGGTACGGGCGCCGGGAATCACCTCTGCCAGACCTCCCCCGCCGACTCCTGCGAAGCCAGGCCCCCTCCCTCGCCGGGGAGGAGTCCTGGGAAACAAAATGGGCATCGGGTTCAGGTGTCCCAGACCCGAACGCAGACCGCTCCCCTCAGACCTATCTACCCTTGGCCCTCCCCGGGAGGGGAGGGGTACGCGGCGTCTGCGCCGCGGGGGGGTAGGCCTCCGGCTCTCCTGTAGGCCTCATTCCGGCTCAGAGGGGTCAAGATCTGCAGAATCTGTGCGATGGTCTTGCGCGGGACCTCCGCCTCCCGGAGCAGGGCCACCGCCTCTGCTAGCTTCTCCTCCGGAACGGACGCCGCCCGTGGCGGGCTGGACGCCCCCGCGATCACCAGCGTGAATTCTCCCCGCACCTGTTCAGGAGCCAGCGCCTGTGGTGCCTCAACGGCTGGGCAGGCGAGGGTCTGCTCGAACTGCTTGGTCAGTTCGCGGGCGATTATGATCTGCCGCTCCGGCACTAGCGCCGCCAGTTCACCTAGTGTCTCCAGGATTCGTTGCGGCGATTCGAAGACAACCAGCGGCAGCTCCTGCGCTGTCCAGCGAGCCAGGAACTCACGAGCCTCCTGCCTCTTGCGAGGCACGAACCCCCCGAAGACGAACCCCGTCGCCGACAGTCCTGAGATGCTAAAGGCCGCCGTGGCCGCTGCGGGCCCCGGAATCGGCACGATCGCCACGTCCGCCTCGCGCGCCGCCTGGACCAATGCCGCACCCGGATCCGAGACCCCCGGCGTCCCGGCCTCCGAGACGTACGCCACCGACTGTCCCTGCCGCAGTAGCCCCACCAGGGCTGCTATGTCCCCCGGCGAGCTGTCGCCATGCAGCGCGCGCAGGGGTTTCTGCAGGCCATAGTGCGCCAGGAGCTTGACGGTGCGCCGGGTATCTTCGGCGGCGATGAGGCCCACTTCCCCCAGCACCCTCAAGGCGCGGAAGCTGAGATCCTCCAGGTTCCCCAGGGGCGTAGCCACGACGTAGAGTATGCCGGCTTGGGTAGAGGAGATCATCTCACTCACACAAACAGCAGGCCGGCCCGCGTCCCTCCCGCATGTACCCCCGCCCGAGCGCCGTGCCCGCCGCGTCTTTCTCCCTGTCGTTCCATGGCGGGGCCGTCCGAGCGCCGTCCCCGGCGCGAGGCCGGCCCACTTCGCGCTCATCCCACTACCCCTCGTGTTTGCCACCCACCAAACCTCAAAGCCCTCTGCCACACCCTCTCCCGCTTGTGGGGGAGGGTGGTAGCCGCGCCGCGGCTACCGGGTGGGGGGCGAAGCGCCGAGTCCGTCCAGGCGCAAAGGACCGGTGTCAGGCCTCCCAGTCCCTCGGATAGCGGAAATCCCGGTCCAGCGACCGGCGGGAGAGCTTGGCGACCAGCGGAAGGCGCCGCTTGTACTGCGATTGGCGCACCATATCCCACACCCGCCTCACGAACTCCTCCGGGAAACCTTCGGCCACCATCTCCTCCGGTCGCAGACGCAAATCCACCAGGCGGTACAGCACCTGGTCCACGTCCTCATAGGTGAAGCCCAGCTCCCCTTCGTCGGTCTGGCCGGGCCACAGGTCCGCCGAGGGCGGCTTCTCGATGATCTGCCTCGGAACGCCCAGATGCCCTGCCAGTTGTCGGAGCTGCGTCTTGTACAGGTCGCCCAGGGGATTGACCGCGCAGGCCATGTCTCCCCACAGCGTGGTGTAGCCCAGCAGGGCCTCGGTCTTGTTGCTGGTGCCGATGACCAGCGCGCCGAGCGCCGCCGACTGGTCATACAGAATGGTCATGCGCTCGCGCGCCATCTTGTTGGCCCGGCGCAGACGGTTGGCGTCGGGAAACCGCTCGAAATAGGCGTCAATCTGTGGCGTGATTTCTATCTGGAGGTAGTTGATGCCCAGCTCCTCCACGACTGCCATCGCATCCGCCTCGCTGGCCGGGCTGGAGCCGCTGTACGGCATCAGGACCGCGGTGACGTTCTCTGCGCCCAGGGCGCGTGCCGCCAGGAAGGTGGAGACCGTGGAGTCCACGCCTCCGCTCAGCCCCACCACGCCGCGAGAGAAACCAAAGCGCCCTAGCTCCACGCGCAGGAACTCTTCCAGCACGCGTGCCACCAGCGGGCAGTCAATGTCCAGTTCACTCATGGCTCATCTTCTCCAATGCCCGCCGTAGTAGCTCCGGCCGCTCATCAGCCAGCAGCGGCGTCGCAAAGCGCGCCCGGCGCAGGTGCGACCGCTCCAACACCACATCCAGGTGCGTCTCGTCAAAGACTGGCGCTACAGCGATCTCCCCCTCCAGCGGGGAAATGGCGCGACTCCCGCCCCAGAAGCTGATTCCGTCCTCGCAGCCCACGCGGTTGCAGAACAGCACGTGGCATTGGAAGAGCTCCGCGTACGCTCCCAGCATCAGTTCGTAGCTTTGCCCGATGTCCGGTCCTCCGGGCTCTACGCCCCGGAAAGGACTGGCAGCAATGCCAATTAGCAGGTCCATGCCCTGCCGGCTGAGGACGTACGGTACCGAGGGATGCCACAGATCCTCGCAGATCACCAGACCTGCTGGCCCCCAGGGGGTAGGGAAGGATTGCAGGCAGGAGCCTGCAGAGAAATAGCGTGCTTCGTCAAACATGCCATAGGTGGGGAGATACAGCTTGCGGTGTAGGTGCTTGAGCTCGCCCTCAGCGAGGTATGCCGCGGAACAATGCAGCTCGAAGGCGTCGCTCTCCTCAACGAAGCCGAACACCAGGTGAATCTTGCGGCTGAGGTCCAGAAGCTCAGCAAAATGAGCGCTGTCCAGCCGCAGGGCCACCTCCGGTACCAGATCGCGGAGGAAATAGCCGGTAAGCGACAATTCGGGGAAGACTACCAGCTCAACGCCCTCGCTCGCTGCGCGCTCGGCAGCTTCCAGATGGCGGTGCAGGTTAGCTGCCACCGCTCCGAGACGCGGAGCTAGCTGCACCAATCGGGCCTGGCAGGTTGTCACTGCCATCAGTGCCTCCTGGAGACCCCACCCGGCGTCGGCTGTGCCCCCGCCGACTTCCCCTGGATAGGGGAGAGGTTCCAAACCTTTGCGTCCCCTTGCTGCCAGGGACCAGAAGCAGGGGCGAGTGGGGTCCTCCTATCCACTCGGGGGGATGGTGATCGGCATTCCCATGCCGCCGGGGCCCCCGGGACCACCCTGTTCCTTCTGCTGCTCGTTGAAGTCCGCTATCCACTTATCCTCTTGCTTCACCAGTTCGGGCTGTTTCAGTTCCTCGAACTTCTGCTTCAGCCGCATATGCACCATGTAGTTGCTGATGTCAGGCGTCGAGGCGCGATCCGAAGCCGTCTTATAAGACTCCAGGGCCGCCTCCTTCTCTCCTGCCTCGGTCTGGAACTCCGCCAGCGTCAGCCACACGCTGGGGTCGGAGGCCGTGCGCTCATTCTTGGCGACCTCTTCCATCCACTGGATCGCCACGGCCCAGTTCTCCTTCTGGGCGGCCAGTTGCCCCAGCGCCCAGCGCGCCGTCATGTTCAGTGGATCTTCCTTGGCCGCCTGCGCCAGAAGTTGCTCGGCGATCTCCATTTGTCCCCTGCCCGCTGCCTCTTGTGCCAGCAGCTCAGGATCCAGAATCTCAATCTTGGCCTCGGCCTTGAGCCTGCTCAGGTATGACTCCCACGCCTGCCCCTTGAGTTGCTCGGTGACCTGACTGGTATACAGTTGCTTGTTCTTCTCAAAGTCCTCAGGGAGCGTTGACTTGCGCTCGAGGACCTTGATGAGGTGATACCCAAACTGGGTCTTGACCACTTCCGAGAGCTGGCCGGGCTGCAGAGCAAAGGCCGTCTGCTCAAACTCCGGCACCATCATCCCGCGCTTCACCCAGTCCAGGTCGCCGCCCTTTTCGGCGCTACCGGGATCGGCGGAGTTCTGTTTGGCCAGCTCGGCGAAGTCCGCGCCTCCCTTGAGTTGGGCCAGGAGCTGCTCTGCCTTCTTCTCGGCCTCTGCCTCGGCCTGCTCCGGCGTCATCTTCGGGGTCGCTTGCGCCTCCGGAGTGGCCGCGGCGGGCTTGGCATTAGCCTCCTGGAGCATCTGATCCGGGCTGATCAGGATATGCGCCGCTCGCACCTCAGTGTAGAAGTCCTGCACCGCCTGCTCGTCCACCTGTACCGTGGACTCCATCTTCTCCCGCAGCTTGCGCAGCAGCAGCGATTGCTTGAGTGCCGAGGTGTCGCTGAACTGGCGCTCCTTGATCCGCTCTGCTAGCTGCTCGCGGGAAAGGTTGTTGCTCTGCAGATACTTGAACAGGTCTGCCTGGGTCGGCCACCGGTCCTGGATGGTCTGCTCGATCTGGAGGTCAACTTCCTTACGCACCTCCGCGTTGGAAGCGGTGATGCCTTCTTTCTTCACCGCCTGCATCTGCAGGATCTCATCCACCAGCTCCTGCAGAACTTGTCCCTTGAGTCGAAACTGCTCCGCTACTCCCGTGCGGCCCATCATCATCATGTCCTGACGCCGTTCCACCGCCATATCGAACACCTGGCGAGGTATCTGCTCGCCGTTGACCCGCGCCACGATCATACTACCGGTGAAAGTGGGGGCTCCCGTATCGCTTGGCCCCCCGCCTGAGGGCCCTCCGAAGCTCCAGAAGGCGCCAATTACAAAGATGATGATCAGCAGGGCAAAAATGATCACGGCGAGGCTGGGCAAGGTCACGCGTTTCTTGCCGACCTTGACCTTCCGTTGCCGGCTGAACATCTTCCGCATCCGCATGATGGACATAAGTAGTCAAGTCTCCTGATGAACTGCAAACTCTTGGAGCCCCGTGTCGTCAGGACCCGGGACTAGGAACCGTCTTTCTGCAACTTAAGGGAGCAGAACTTCCCGCACATGGAGCAGACCTTGGGGTCGCGGGCGGCCCGCTCGCCGTGCACTCGCTGCACGACACCGGGGTCCAGCGCTGCCTGCGTCATGGCCTCCCAGTCCAGCGCGGCCCGGGCCCGGGACATCCGCTCGTCCCACTCGCGCGCCCCCGGTACACCCTTGACCAGGTCCGCGGCATGCGCGGCCAGCCGGGAGGCGATCACGCCCTCCACAACGTCGTGCTCGTCTGGCAGGCCCAGGTGCTCAGCCGGGGTGACGTAGCACAGGTAGTCGGCCCCCGCCGCGGCGCAGAGCGCGCCTCCGATGGCTCCGGTGATGTGGTCATATCCCGGCGCGATGTCGGTCACCAGGGGCCCCAGCACATAGAACGGCGCCTGGTGACACAACTGCTTCTGTACGGCCACGGTGCCCGCGATCTGGTTCAGGGGCATGTGCCCCGGACCCTCCACGAATACCGCCACCCCAGCCTCGCGGCAGGCCAGGACCAACTCGCCCAGCACCCGCGTCTCCGCAACCTGCCCCGCATCGGAAGCATCGGCCGTCGCTCCGGGCCGCAGGCCATCGCCCAGGCTCGCGGCCACGCCATACTTCTTGAGAATCGCCAGCAGATCGTCAAACCTCTCATACAGCGGGCTTTCGGCCTGATGAACGTCCATCCAGTGCGCCAACAGACTCCCGCCCCGGCTGACAATTCCGCATATCCGCGGCTGACTGCGCAGCGCGGCCACCGTCTCTTGCGTCACCCCGCAGTGCAGCGTCATGAAGTCCACGCCACTGGCGGCGTGCCGCTCGATGACCTCCAGCATCTGATCCCCGGTCATCCGGACCATGTCGTCCCAGCGCTGCTCGGCCTCCTCCGCCGCCTGGTAGATCGGCACCGTCCCCAGCGCCACCGGGCAGGCGGCGCGAATCCCCTCCCGGATCGCGTCCAGGTCCCCCCCGGTGGACAAATCCATCACCGTATCCGCACCCACCGCCAGCGCCGCGTGGAGCTTGGCCAGCTCCGTATCCAGTGACCCCGCGTCCGGCGAAGTGCCGATATTGGCGTTGACCTTGGTGCGGAGCCCGCGGCCGATACCCAGCGGTCGCACCTGCCCCCCGGCCTGCCCCATAATGATGACTGTGCCTTCGCCCACCGCTGCCCGCAGCTCTGACTCGTCAATCCGCTCCTCCGCCGCCACCGCCGCGATCGTGTCCTCCGCTGCGACCGGCGTCCCGCCTGTCGGTAGGACGGGCGTCCCGCCTGTC
>JAAYIR010000244.1 GCA_012523355.1 candidate division WS1 bacterium | reverse complement strand
GCCTGGGTCTCGGCCAGGAGCAGTTCGTCGAGCAGGAGCACGCCATACGCTTCGCGCCGGAGGGAATTGTCCTCGTCGGCAAGGACAAGCCCGACTACCGCGTCCTCCGGTATGACCCGGAAGCCCCCGAGAAGATGGGCAATCTCCCGGACCTCAACGACGAGCGCGGCAGCGCCGACGCGGTCTACGACTTCCTCGAGCAGGCGTGCGCGGTGAGGTGGCTCTACCCGACTCCGACCGGCAATGTGATCCCGCAGCGGAGGACGTTGGCTATCACACCGCCGGAGCTGCGGCGACGGGCCTCGCTGGAGCTGCGCAACGTCAGCCGGCTGCTCTATGCGCCGGGGTTCTCCCTGTGGAAGAGCGGCAGCGCGGAGAGCAACGAGTGGTGGGAGGCGGTCTGGCCGGGCGCCGGCACCAATGGCGGCATACGCCACAACCTGATGCTGCTGTACAGCATGCGCTGGCACAACGGGGGCAGGCCCTTCCTGGGCAATCACTCGCTGGAGGCCTTCTACCATCGGTTCTGCGCGGCGGGCTGGGAGGAACGCCTGGCCAACGCTCAGGATGAGAAGGAGCGGGAGGCGATCCTGGCCTCCAAGGCCAAGATCTTTGAGGCCGACCGGCCGGAGTTCTTCGCCCAGGGCTACCCGGTCAAGTTCGAGACCCAGCTCTGCTACACCAACCCGGCCCTGGTGGAGCAGGTGGCCAAGGACGCCCGCGCCTACTTCGCGGGGGAGACAGTCTACGGTCACTGGTGGAAACTGCCCAATCCCTTTGTGATCGAGCCGATGGACAGCGCACAGTTCTGCCAGTGCGAGAACTGCCGGGAGTGGGTGGACAAGAGCCAGGTGCGCAGCGGGTTCGCCAGCGGCATCCACTCGGACTATCACTTCCAGTTCGTGAACGCGGTGGCGCGGGAGGTGCACAAGACCAACCCCGGGGCGCCCTTCCTGACCCTGGCGTACATGACGCACACGGCGGTGCCGGAGCGCGTCCGGCTTGACCCCGCCATTCACGTGCAGTTCTGCTGGGCCTCCAACCGCACGGGTTTCATGTTCCCGTCCGGAGACACGGAGATGGCGCGGCAGACGAAGATGCTGGAGGCCTGGGTGGAGGAGGCGAAGGAGAGCGAACGGGACCTGTCGCTGTGGTTCTACAACACCTTCCCCACGGAGAGCTATGACAACCTGGGAGTGAACGGTTTTCCCGGCGCCTTTGCCCACGCTTTTGCCGAACAGATCAAGTTTATTCACAAGAAGGGGTTCCGCGGCATCTACCACTGCGGCTGGGGGGAGGAAGTAGAGAACTACATCGGCTTCAAGCTGATGTACGACGTGAACCAGGACGTGGAGGCGCTGATTGACGAGTACTTCCGCGGCATGTACGGTCCCGCGGCCGCGCCCATGAAGCAGATGTACCTGGAGATGGAGGACGCCTGGAGCAATCCCGCCCACCGGCCCAAGACCAACGTCGGGACGCAGGAACTCTCGTGGAAGCATCTCGGTTCCCCGGAGCGCATGGCCCGCTGGCATAAGCTGTTTGAGCAGGCGCAGGCGCTAGCGGGGGGCGAGCGGGAGCGGAAGAACCTGGAGCTCTTCGATAAGGCGTACTGGAGCTATATGCGGGCGGGGGCCGACAAGTATACCGCCCGGATGACCGCGCCGCTCCAGTCGGCCACCATCCCGCGCGTGCCGGAGGCCGGGGGAGACTGCACGAAGGTGGATTGGGCGCAGGCCAGCAGCCCGGTGCCGCACTTCTGTCGCCAGGACTCGGACCATCCCGCGCGGAGAAATATGGAGCTGCTGTTGGCACACGACAACGAGTACCTGTACATGAAGTACACGGACCCGGTGGGTGAGGTCGGCAGACTGGCTCCCGGGCACTGGAACGACACACTGGAGATCTTCGCGGCTAACTCCCGCGCCCTGCCCTTCCGGCAGTTCATTTTGTACACCGGGTCGGAGAATCCATTGCGCATCATCTTGCAGGGGGAGGTCAACTGGCGGATGGGGATACAGCTCACCGAGCACCATATCCGGTACAGCAACCATTGCCCCGACGAGGAGACGCTGGAGATGCGGGTGGCGATTCCGTTGGAGGAACTGGTGCCGCCCGGACAGCCCCTGCAGGCGGGTGGGGTGTTCTACATGAACGTGGTGCGGGTCAGCCCTCCCGGCCTGTACCTGAAAGAGGAAGAAGCCGGGGCGGGATTCAGCGTGAGCACCCTGGCCTCATACTGCGGCCTGGCGGAAATGGACCGGCTCGCGGAGTTTACACTGGCGCCGTGAGGAATGCAGGCGGTTTCGGCGGGGTGGCTGGAGGCAACCGCAACAGCCACGGCCGGGGGCGATACTACCCCGGAGGGGTAGGGACAGGCGAGACGCCTGTCCTACCAGGGCATTGACACAGGCTTCAGGACCAAGCACCTCCACAGGGAGGGTAATCGTTAGCTCGGTCTGCTGTGGCTTTCCTCGTCAGGCTGCGGAGAGGCGAAAACGACCTTGCGAATCGGCCAGGCAATCTCGATGCCCTCTTCCCCAAAGCGCTTGTGCAAAGCCTTGATGAACTCATGCTGCAACAAGTATGAGGCTTCAGGCTGAACTACCCTGAGGACCACCAGGAAGTTGATGTTGGAGTCGCCAAACTCCTTGAAGCGGACGACAGGATTCCACTCCAGATCACTGCCTTCCACCTGGGCCATGATCTCCTCCGCCACCTCAATGCACACTCGCTCTACCTCCGCCAGATCGCTTTCATAGCTAACGCCGCAGCTAACGTAAACAGACATTACCGGATCGCCAAGGTGCAGATTAGTGATAACGGTCTGCGAGAGCTTCTCGTTGGGGATGAGAATGCGGTTGTTGTTCCAGGGTCGGATGCGGGTGGTGCGCCAACCGATCTCTTCCACGAAGCCCTCCTCGCCACTGTCCAACTGGACGTACTGACCGATGGCGATGGGCCGGTCGAGGGCCAAGTAGAGGCAGCGAAGAGATTGCTGAGGGTATCCTGCAAGGCCAAGGCGACAGCCAGCCCGGCTACTCCCAGACTGGCTAACAGAGGGGTGATCTCATAGCCTAACTGGCCAACCAGGACTATAAAACCGATTACCAGGATGACGATATTGACCAGTTTGCGAATGGCCCCCACATAGGTGGAGCGGGGATCCCCGACAGCAGTCAGGCGGTTGCGATAGTGGTCGGTGATGGCCCGTGTGCCTCGCAGGAGCCCCATCAGCACCACCACGATGATAAGGAGGCTTACGCCGAGATTGAGGCCACGGTGGTAACGCTCTGCGAGGTCGTCCGGGACCGGAATCTGAGTCAACAAGGCCCAGACGCCGAAGAATAGAACGATAAGCCACAAGGGAGTGACCAGGCGAACCCAGGTCTGATTGTCGAATTCCCAACCCTGATTACGAGAAAGCCTGGACAAGAGTCTGGGAAGCCCCAGACGCAACACCAGAATAGCTAACAGAGTTAGAAAGACCGTGACAGCGACACCAGCTACGTCGGCGGTAGTGAAGGAATTGAACCAGTTCTGAAGGGCTGAGTAGGTTGACTGCATCGATGAGGAGAACCTCCCGGTTGAGAAACATGCAGGGGTAAACCATGAGGGAGCACCCGTGAGATGTAACCAAGTTCTCCCTGTCTTTGGACGCCTCTAGCGGGCATAAGGTGCGGCAAGCAAAGGACAAGGCCACAGATCAGTTCGGGCACGTCTGCGGTAGAGTTGAGCCTTCGCCGGGGGCGGCGCCGGGACCTCCTGCGGACGGTCCAACAGTTTGATGACGGGTATGTAGTCCCGTTTCCCCGTCAATCACCAAGGAGATGACCCCATGGCATATCGCATGGTTCAGGTGGGCACCGGAGGTTTTGGAGCCGCCTGGTGTCGCAGCTTCCTGCCCCCCAACGTCAAGGAGGGGCTGATCGAGGTCGTGGCCGCCGTGGACATGAAGGAGGAGGCTCATGTCCACGCGGTGGAGGGCCTGGGGCTCTCCGCAAGCCAGTGTTACACCAGTCTGGAAAAGGCCCTGGACGAGAACCCGGCCGATTTCCTGACCGTCGTCGTTCCCCCGGCGCACCACGAGGCGGTGGTAGACGCGGCGCTCGCCCACGACTTGCACATCCTCTCCGAGAAACCCATCGCTGACACGCTGGCTACCGCCTGCCGGATTGTGGATAAGGTGGCCCGGTCCGGCAAGAAGATGGGAATCACCATGAGTCACCGCTATGACCAGGACAAGACCAGCCTGCGAGAGCAGATTCGCTCCGGCCGCTGGGGACCTCTCGACTACCTGGTGGCCAAATACCTGTGCAACAACCGTCGTTTCGGGAGCTGGGGGAAGTTCCGTCACGAGATCCCCGATCCGCTCATGATCGAGGCTGGCGTGCACTACTTTGACCTGCTGGCGGACATGGCCGGGGCCAAGTGCGATACGGTCTACGCGCAGACCTGGAACCCGCCCTGGGGGGAGTTCGCCGGGGATTCGCAGGCACTGGTGACGATGCATTATGACAACGGCACCCGGGCCTTCTTTGAAGGCGCCAAGACCAACGCCTGGGGCCTCAACTGCGCATGCCAGGAGTACCTGCGCGCTGAGTGCGAGGGCGGTACGCTGATTCTCGACCACCGTAAGCTGGGGGTCTTCCCTTACGACCCCGACCTCCCGTCCGGCGACGGTGGTGAGCGCCAGCCAGAGCCCCTGAGCCTGCTGGAGCAGCCCAAGTGGGGCCACACCTGGCTGATTGAGGAGTTCGTGCATTGGCTGGACGGCGGGGAGCCGATGGAGACCAAGGTGGAGGACAATCTGGAGTCTCTGGCGATCGTCTTCGCGGCTATTGAGAGCAGCCGGACAGGAGAGCCAGTGAAGGTGCAGGAATTTCTGGGGTCCGCGTCCAGGTGAGGCTACGAGGTTTGGAGCGGCTGGGGGAAAGTGGTATACTTCGGGCGTCATGGAGGCCACTGCGCTCAACTTGCCGGAGGACCTGCGCCAGGCGCTGGATAAGGCGGTCGCGGCGATCGTCGAGATCGCTCACCCCGAACTGATCATCCTCTTCGGTTCTTGGGCCGAGGGGACAGCCCGCCTGGACAGCGACGTGGACCTGCTGGTGGTGGCGGAGACGGAGAATCCGCACCAACTGACCGTGGCCCTTCGCAAAGCAATTCGTCCCTTCTTCCCGGACATTCCTCTGGACGTGTTGGTGTTCACACGTAAGGACTGGGAATGGAACCGTCGCATCCGCGGCTTTGTCGCGCGCCAGGCCGATCAGCGAGGGGTGAGGCTGCATGCAGCGTGAAAGGGATAAGGCCTCAGCCGATGCGTGGCTCGAATTTGCCGAAGATGATCTTACGGGCGCCGAGGCGCTGCGCAAGGCCGACGGACCTCCACAGGTCATTTGCTTTCTCTGCCAGCAGGCTGCAGAAAAGGGGTACAAAGCTTACCTAGCATGGCACGGCGAGGAGAATCCACCGAGAACCCACGATATGGCGCTACTCAGATCCAAGGCTCTCGCTCTGGGAGCAAAGAATCCTCCTGAGGACGCAGATGAGTTGACACCGTATGCCACCGCCCGATATCCGGGTCGTCGGCGCGTTGGTCCTGACGAGGTAGAGCCGGCTTTCGTCCTAGCCCGCGAGGTTATCGCCTGGGTACGAAAGACCATTGGCGGACAGGAATAGCGATACGCCAAACACCGCCCTCAACCTGCCGGAGGACCTGCCCCAGGCGCCGGATAAGGCGGTCGCGGCGATTGTGGAGATCGCACAGCCGGAACTAGTCATCGTGGTCGGCTCCTGGGCCGAGGGCCCCGCGATGCCCGGGAACGACGTGGATTTGCTGGTGGTGACGGACTACGAGGATCGCGTCCCCTTCTACTCAGCACTGTGCGATGTCGTCAGGGCCGCTCTAGGGCCGCGGAAATTTGACTTGCTCGTCTACAGACCGCACGAGTGGGCCAGGGGACGACGACTAATCGGCTTCGCCCCACACGAGGCCGACCGATACGGGGTGAAGCTGCATGCCACCTAGCGGGACACCTCCCCAGTGGGCCGAGTGGCTACGGTGGGCCATAGAGAATAGCCAGCGGCCGTCGCCCGTATCCACCGTTCTCCTCATTCTGCAGATAGTGACCGTGTTCGCTCTAATCCTCACCGTTTGGAAGACATGGCAAATGGCCTCCGCCGCTAGCGCATCAGCCGATGCCGCGGAAGCTTCCGTCGGGGAAATGAGAGCCACCCGCACGCAGGAAATGCGACCCTATGTCATCGTCTACCTTGACCCCTTCTCCAGTCCACGCAACATCAAGCTCGTGATCGAGAACGTGGGCCGCACTCCGGCTTGGGGTCTTTCATTCGACTGCGACCAGCCCTTGGGTGCTGGAATACCTGGCTGGGACCTGCGTGAAAGGAGTTCTCTATTCTCTAGCGGGCTTGACTTCCTTGCCCCGGGGCAGAAAATGGAGTTGTTCTTCGGTCCACTAGTTGCCGCCTCCGAAGAAAGCGTCGTGCGAAAGTGGCAGATCACCTTAACCTACGCGCACCAATGCGGTGAAGAGCCCCACAGAGAGACACAGACGCTCGATCTGGACGCTTTTGCGGGGATCATGGTGGGGTAACCGTGGTCCATCCCACGTCACTGCCGACAGGGCGCGAGTGATCAGAGTGGTTCTGGGCGGACCGCCGCAGTTAATACCGTCGACCGCGCCTGGACAACGACTCTTTGCCTGATCATCTCCTGCCAACAGGTCCCCGCCCCCTCTGGGTGGAAATGTCCCTCCACCTATGCCCAAGTCTTCTGAGTACACCCCTCTATTTCGCCAGTGGGAGAGCCTCAAGAAGCAGCACCCGGAAGTGCTGGTGCTCTTCCGGCTGGGCGACTTCTATGAGATGTTTGGCGAAGATGCCGAGATCGGCGCCCGCGAGCTGGGACTGGTCCTGACCTCGCGGGAGTCTGGCCCCGGCCGGCGCATCCCCATGTGTGGACTGCCCCACCACGCCCTGCAGCGCTACCTGGTCACGCTGGTACAGAAGGGCTTCCGGGTAGCCCTGGCGGACCAGATGGAAGACCCCAAGCAGGCCAAGGGCCTGGTGCGGCGCGAGGTGACGCGCGTCGTCAGTGCCGGAACCGTACTGGAAGACAATCTCCTGGGCGGTCCGCAGCACAACTACCTGATGGCCGTGGCTCGCGTGGAGGGGCGATACGGAGTGGCGCTGCTGGAGGTGTCTACCGGCGCGTTCCTGGTCACCGAGCCTTCGCTACCGGTGCTGCACCCGGCCGTCCAACCGGAGTTGGGGGGCAGCGCCCATGATCCGGCGCTGGCGGCGCTGCTGGAGGAGATCGCCCGTGTCGCCCCGGCGGAAGTCGTCTTGCCCGTTGAGCTGGGAGAGGAAGCGGGATTGCGGCGGGCGCTGGAGCAGACTTACGAGGGCGCGGTGACGGTCAGTGACGCCGAGCCGGACTGGCGGGGAGCGGCACATGAGTTGCGCGAGTTCTTCGGCGTGGAGACCCTGGCCGGCTTCGGCTGCGAGGAGCTCCCCGCAGCGCAGGCGGCAGCCGCCCTCGCTCTGCGTTACGCGCGGCAGAATCACCTCGAGGCTCTCCCCCACCTCCAAGGACTCACCACCTACCACCGCTCCGAGTTCATGGTCGTGGATGCCACGACACGGAGGAATCTGGAACTAGTCAGAACCTTACGCGACAACAGTCAGCGCGGGAGCCTGCTCTGGCTCATGGACCGCACCCTGACCGCCATGGGCGCACGGCTCCTGAGAGACTGGCTGCTGCAGCCGCTGCTCTCACCGGCAGCGATCAACCAGCGGCTGTCTGCGGTGGAGGAGTTACTACAGCGGCGGGCGGAGGCGGACCGACTACGCGCGGAACTCAAGGCCATCGCCGATCTCGAACGCCTGATGAGCCGGGCCGCCACGGGCACCGCGAACGCCAGGGACCTGCGAGCGCTGGCGGATTCCCTGCCCAGACTGCCAGAGGTGGCGGGAATTCTCGCCGAGATAGACAGCGAGTTGCTCCGCGAACTCGGGGGCCAGCTTAGCACTCCCCCGGCAGCGGGGCCCACCTGCACTCTGCAAAAGCTCGCCGAGTACCTCGACCGCGGGCTGGCCGAGGAACCCGCGGCGGTGCTGACGGAGGGAGGCATAATCCGGGAGGGATTTTCGGCGGACCTGGATGAGTTGCGGGCGCTCGCGGCGGGGGGTCGGGAGTGGATCGCTAACCTCCAGGAACGGGAACGAGAACGCACCGGTATCAAGTCGCTCAAGGTGGGCTATAACAAAGTCTTTGGGTATTACCTGGAGGTCAGTAGCGCGAACCTCTCCCTCGTACCGGAGAACTACCAGCGCAAGCAGACGCTCAGCGCCGCCGAGCGCTTCATCACCCCGGAATTGAAGGAGCAAGAGGCGCGGGTCCTGGGAGCGCAGGAGCGGAGCCAGAGTCTGGAGTATGAGCTTTTCGTCGAGATACGCACCGAGGCGGCGCGGTATGCACCGGCGGTCATGCAAGCGGCGCGGGCCCTGGCAGCGCTGGATGTGCTGCAGTCGCTGGCGCAGGTGGCACTGGAGTACAACTACGTGCGGCCGGAGATCGAGGACTCCGACCGGCTGGAGATTACCGGGGGGCGGCATCCCCTGGTCGAGCGGCTGCATACCGAGGAGCCCTTCGTCCCCAATGATGCTCTGCTTGACTGCACCGCGAATCAGCTCCTGGTCATCACCGGCCCCAACATGGCCGGGAAATCCACTTACCTGCGCCAGGTCGCGCTCATCGTCCTGCTGGCGCAGATGGGGAGCTTCGTGCCTGCCAGTGCGGCGCGCCTCGGGGTGGTGGATCGTATCTTCACCCGTGTCGGGGCCAGCGACGACCTGGCGACCGGCCAGTCCACCTTCATGGTGGAGATGACCGAGGCGGCCAACATCCTGCAGAACGCCACCGACCGCAGCCTGATTGTGCTGGACGAGATCGGGCGCGGGACCTCCACCTTTGACGGCCTCTCGCTGGCCTGGGCGATGGCGGAGTTCATCGTGCGGGAGATCGGCGCCAAAACGCTCTTCGCCACGCACTATCACCACCTCAACGAGCTGACCGAGGTACTGCCGCGGGTGGTGAACTACCGGATCGCGGTGAAGGAGGAGGGCGACCGGATCGTGTTCCTGCGGCGGATCATGCCCGGCGGGACGGACCGGAGCTATGGCATCCAGGTGGCGCGGCTGGCGGGCCTGCCGGAGAGCGTGATCGAACGGGCGCGGGAGGTCCTGCATAGCCTGGAGCAGGAGGACCTGGGCCGGGCGGTCGGCCCCAGCCGCGAGGCCGTCCAGGGAGTAGGCGGGCCGATGCAGTTGCACCTGTTCGAGGCGGCTCCGGACCCGATAGTGGAGGAAATCAAGGGGCTGGACCCGGACACCATGACGCCCCTGGAAGCGCTGGGGAAGGTGAAGGAGTGGTGGGAGAAGGTGAGGAAGAAGTAGAACAGTCTAGGGGCCATTCGAGGGACACCATACTTATCTCGAGGCCACCTCAGTAGGCCTGCCCCAAGGTTTTGCCTCACCCCTAGCCCCTCTCCCCGCGCCGATTCTCCTCGAATCGGCTGGGGAGAGGGGAACCGGAGCGCCACGTCTGGGCTAGCCGCGAGCAGTGGCCAAGACCCGACTGCCATGAAGAAGAGCGACGAACCGAGGAATTCCGAAGAACAATCCCCTCAGCCACACACTGCCGCGAAAGGCACCCCTCTCCCCAGGACTGCGTCTGCGCGGGACGCGGGGAGAGGGGCCGGGGGTGAGGCAAAAACGCCGCAGGCACCAAACCCCTCACGCCCCGCCGGCGAGCCCCGAAGGCGCACGGGCCCCAACACCGTCCGCCAGGCCGCGCACCGCGACAAGGTCCACTTCGCCCGCGAACAGCGCCGGGACCCCACGGAAACCGAGGTCCGTCTCTGGCAGCTGCTCCGTTCGCGCAAACAGGGCCCCAAATTCCGCCGCCAACACCCCTTCGGGGACTTTGTGCTGGACTTCTACTGCGAGCAAGCCAAGCTGGCCATCGAGATAGACGGCCCGCACCATGAACGCCAACCAAGGTACGACCGTTGGCGCGATCAGGTCCTGCAGAGTCAGGGCATCGCGATGCTGAGGGTAGCGGAGGCAGACGTACATGCAGACACACTGGCGGCGGTGCAGAAGATTGTGCTAGCTTGCGCCGACCGGACGGAGCCTCACCCCTAGCCCCTCTCCCCGCGCCGATTCTGCTCGAATCGGCTGGGGAGAGGGGAACCGGAGCGCGAACCCTGCGCAGGGCGCCTCACTGCGGCACGGGGCCCAGGGCCGGGCTCCTGGCGCGCCGCGCACTTCACGCGGCCGGCCCCTCCCAAACGTCCGTGAGCGGGCGACAATCGCGGGCAGACCCGCGAAAGCCGCCCCTACGGGGAAACGCCATCGGCGGAGGAGAAGGACCCCACCCGCCCGGCTATCGCCCGGCGACCTCCCCTCAAAGAGGGGAGGTGAGCGGAGGGTCCAGCCCGGCGGCGCGGTACAAGCCCGCGCCCTACAGCAGGCATTAGCGGGTCCGGGAAATCGTACCCCTACCGCACAGCGGGCAAACCTGCACAGGGCGCCTCTCTGCGGCACGGCGCCCAGGGCCGGGCTCCGGGCGCGCTGCGCGGCTCGTGCGGCGGTGGGGCCCTACATCGCACCTGGGAGATCGGCGGGGACCAAGCGGCCGTGTAAGCGGTCGCCCTCGGCCCGCGTAATCTCCGCGAGGGTCAGACACCGCCCGCCTACCGCACCATCGAGAGCTACTTCCAGATAGTTGTCGCTGAGGCCATAGACTTCGCCCGTGGCCGCATGCGTCTCCAGCACGACCTGCAGCCGCTTCCCCACCTGGGTGGCCGCAAAGGCCTGCCGCTTGCGCTCGGCAAGGGCCCGCAGGACATGGTTGCGCTCCTTCTTGAGGTGACCGGCGAGCTGTCCGGGCATCTGCGCGGCGGCCGTCCCGGGACGCGGGGAGTAGGTGAAGACGTGCAGATGGGCGAGCGGCACGCGCTCCAGGAAGGCCAACGTCTGGGCGAACTCGGTCTCGGTCTCGCCAGGGAAGCCGACCATGACATCCGCTCCCAGGCACACGCCCGGCACACGTCGCTCCAGCTCGGCCAGTAGCTCCGCGTAGGCTGCAGTGTCGTAGGGACGGTTCATGCGCGCCAGCACACTGTCGCAGCCGCTCTGCAGCGGCAGATGGAGATGGCGACACAGCTTGCCTGCGGCCAGGAGCGCGATCAGCTCAGGCGTGACCTCCAGCGGCTCCAGGGAAGAGAGCCGCAGGCGCCCCAGTTCGGGCAGAGCCGTGAGTCTCTCCACCAGGCCCGCCAGGGTCGTCTCGCCGGGGAGGTCACGGCCGTAGCGACCCAGATGCGTGCCGATCAACACCAGCTCCGGATGCCGACGGGCGAGGAGGCGGGCTTGCTCGATAACGAGCTGGCTGGGGACGCTGGACTCCGGACCGCGGGCGCGGGGAATGACACAATAGGTGCACCCTCCAGCGCAGCCCTCCTGGACCTTCAGGAAGGCACGGGTATGGCCCGTGAACTCCTCCAGAAGCGGCAAAGCCGAGGGCGACACCCCGGTCCCGCGAATCCGGGCGTCCACACGAGCGACCAGTAGGGGCTTCTCGGCGCGGGGCAAAAGGAGATCAGCAAGGCCGGCTTCAACCAGAGCCTCCGAATCCACGTCCACATAGCAGCCGGTGAGCACGATTAACGCCTGAGGATTGCGGCGGCGGGCGCTCCGGGCCAGCCGGCGGCACTCACGGTCCGTGCGAGAGGTCACGGCACAGGTGTTGAGCACGTAGACATCGGCCTCCGAGTCGAAGGGGACGATCTGATACCCTAGGGCACGAAAAGCTTGAGCCCAGACCTGATTCTCGTACTGGTTGAGCTTGCAGCCCACGGCGTGGAGGGCGGCCCGGAGTTGAGAGGAGGGGTGGGACATGTTGGATAGGACAACCTCGAGAGCCATCGAGTTCTGAGCCGAGACCCGAGAACGATCTCCGATGTGAGCGGCGCGAAAAACCTGAGACAGGGCCGCTCTATCCGGGAAGACCGCTAGGCTTCCTGCAAAACCTCAGCGATGGCCAGGATGTTGCCCGCGAGCAGGTCCAGAGGCACATCCTCGGAGATTTCAAAGGCCAGGCGGCGGCGCTGAGGTACTTGCCCGATATACTCCTCAATGAACTGCCTGATCTCCTCCGGCTCGCAGAGATGGAGCGCGGGCGGGAAGTTGAGGAACAAACACTTGTCAGGCCAGGCCTGCCAGGCCTGGCCTAGAGGAAGATTGCCGTTGGGGGGCGGGGTGAAGCTCTCAATCACATCCACGGGCGACCGAGCGATGAGGTCTACCAGCGCCGCCAGGTGCCCATCCATGTGAGCGACGATCTTCTTCCCCGCCGGGTGGAGAACTTCGGCGAGCGCCTCATAGTAGGGCTGGGCATAGCGCCGGTAGAGCTCCGGACTCAGAACATCAGCGGTCAGGTTGTCCGGAGCCCAGACGAACTCCGCGTCGGAACGGGCCAAAATCTTCCAGGCCTCCTGCCCCTGGACGGTCAGGAGGCTGACCAGACGGTCGAGTCTGTCGCGCTGGTCCGCGAGCAGGAAGCAGAGTTGCTCCAGGGCGGCAAACTCGATCCACAGGCGTTGGAAGGGCATGCGCGGCAGACCGGGGATCACCAGTCCGGATTCACCCAGCAGCTCCTCGACACGCGCGAACTCGTCCGGGATTTCGCTGTAATGAGTATCCTCAATAACATATTGCAGGATCCGCCAGTCCTCCGGCTGCTGGATGAAAGGCTCTACCGTCCAGTAACTCCCGTAGCCGGGTTCAACCGCCTGGCGGCGCGAGAGATCGCCCAAAGGTGTGTGGAGCGTGGTGAGCAGGCCTCCGTCAGGAAGCGGCTGCGCTTCCTCGGTAACAGAGTCGTGTTCCTCGCGAAAACAGCCCGCACCCATGTGCATCCGCGCCACAGTGGAGGGCTCCTCGTCTGCGGGGAACCCTGCCTGGTCATATAGCCAACTGTAGACACCGAAGGGGAACTGCTCGAGGTCCTCCCCACGCAGGGCACGCTCCAGATTCTCGCGCAGGGTAGGCATGGTTAGCTTTCACTCTTCGGCGCAGCACAGGCCTGAGGACGACGGTAGGCCAGGGCCAGGAGGAAGCCGAGGGTCAGCAGCCCGGCGGCGATATAGAGCGCCATGCTGAAGCTACCGGATTGCTTATGCACATACTCCATCAACATCGGACCGACAACCCCGGCCGCGCCCCAGGCGAGGAGAATCTTGCCATAGATCTGGCCCATGCAGCGGGCGCCGAAGGTGTCTGCGGCGAAGGCCGGCATGGTGGCGAAGCCGCCGCCGTAGCAGAGCAGAATGTAGCAGCAGGCGACGGCAAACAGGATCGGGCTGGTGAGATGAGGGAGCAGGAGCAGTACCGGAACCTGCGTGCCCAGAAGCAGCAAGAACACAAGCTTGCGCCCCAAACGGTCGGACAGGGAGGCCCACAGGATGCGTCCAAAGCCGTTGGCGAGCGAACTGATCAGGACCACCGTGCCGGCGATCACCGCGCTGACGCCGGTCTGCGCCTGAGCCATGGGCGAAAGGTTGCTGATGAGCGCGATCCCGGCGGTGACGTTGAGGAACAGGATACTCCAGAGTAGATAGAATTGCCCCATGCCCAGTGCCGTGGATAGATCACAATCCGCGAGTACCGTCATGCGGTTACGGGCAGCGAGGGACACCGGCGGCACCCAGCCAGGAGGAGGATTGTTGAGCTTCTGGGCCGCCGCCAAGAGCACGAGGAGGAACACCACGCCGAAGAGGTAGAAGGAGTTCGCCAAGCCGAGATGCGGCATGATCAGGGGGGCGATCTGGCCCATGAGAGCGGCGCCGAGGCCGAAGCCCATGACCGCCAGGCCGGTAATCAGACCGCGCTTGTCCGGGAACCACCGCACGAGAACAGCGAGGGGGGTAACGTAGCCCAGACCGTTGCCAATCCCGCCGATGACCCCGTACCCCAGCCAAAGCACCAGCTTGCTTCCGGTGCTATCAGCGCCTCCGGCGAGCAGAGTCCCCAGGCCGAAGCGCACAGCCGCGACCGTGGCCACGCGACGGGCTCCGGCCTGGTCCACGAAACCACCGCCAAAGGCCGCGGAGAGGCCAATGAAGAAGACGGCGAGGGTGAAGGCGAGGCCGACCTCGGTATTGGACCAGCCGTGGGCCTCCATCAGGGGCCGCTTGAACACGCTCCAGGCGTAGACCGTTCCGAGCAGTAGCTGCATGGCGACGCCGGCCACGGCGACCACCCAGCGGCTCTGCTCCACCTCAATCTCGGACTCGGCAACAGCCATGATCACCATTTCCCTGGGGAAGGGTAGTCGGCGGGGACTAGCTTGCCGCCAGGCATGCGCTCTCCAGGTGAGTTGGCTTGTAAGAAGACCTCTCACCAGCTATAATCCCAGAGGCCCACGCGGGCAGCCAGGTTTCCCGAGGCTGCCCGTGGGGTGTGAGTAAACCAGTGGCGCCTAGATAGCGCGGCGCACCTTGCCCGCCTTCAGGCAGGAGGTGCAGACGCGCATGTGTACGCGGCCGCGTTCCGTCTGCGTCTTGACACGCTGAAGATTGGGCATCCAGCGCCGGCGCGTGCGGCGGTTGGAGTGACTAACACGGTTGCCGGCAGCAGGACGCTTCCCACATATTTCGCAGACCTTGGACATCGCGAGCGTCTCCTTCACATTACAAACGGCGCCCCGAGGCGCCGCCTAGTGTCGTCTGAGTAGCAGCATAATAGCACAAAGGCTCTGCCTCTCGCAAGAGCAGAATACAATGATGGATGGATCATCTCCCTTGCTGTCCCCGGAGTCATCTTTGCCCGGGGGCTCAGAACCCGCTTCCGCAGTCTGGCCCGTGCCCCGGATCGGCGGGACGGCCATGCCCGGAGGGGTGCACTTTTCCACCGGCAACTATGGCACGGCGCCTCCCCACATGCTGTTTCTGACGGGTGTGGCCGTGATCGCCCTGGGCGCGGGGGCTATGGTAATGTGCTACCTGCTGCTGTGGCTGCTGGGGGCCCTCACAGGCTTGCCGCTAGGCGAATCTCTCATGGGGATTGCCACTGCTGAGGATTTCCCGACCAACTTCATGCCGGTGGTGGAGATCGGGCAGAATCTATTCATCTTTCTGTGCTTCCTGGTCGTGCTGCGTCTCTCTCCCCTGTCGGGGTACCACGGCGCGGAGCATAAGGTTGTGCACTGCCTCGAGCAGTACGGACGGCTTGAGCGGGCGTTAGCCCGCAGCTCTCCACGAGCCCACCGGCGCTGCGGGACGACCTTGCTGGTGGGGATCATCCCCCTTCCCTTGATCGCCCTCCCCCTCCTGGTGGCCGGTCTGTGGCCTGCGGCGATCCTGATAGGAGTGCTCTGTTGGGTCTTCCGGGTACCGATCGGAGCGGCCATCCAGCAGGTATTCACGACGAAAGAACCCACTGAGCACCAACTGACAACGGCGCTGGAGGCGGCGGAAACACTGATCAACCGTTGGCGGCAGAATCCCAACCGGCGGCTGCCGGTGGCGCGATCGCTATGGGTGCGGGGCTTTCCGCAGATGCTCGCCGGGGCCTTGACGACAAGCTGGTTCTTTCAGTGGATCTCTACACAATTGCCTTTGTGGCTGGATTGGGGACACGTGATCAAGTAATGCCAATGCGCGAATTGAAGGCCAATCTGCTGAACTATGTTCGCGGCCGCTGCCCCGGATTGCCGGAGGTTCCAGAGAGCGTGGTGTCTTGCCCACCGGACCCGAAGATGGGTGACCTGGCGGTGCAGTGCTTCCCGCTGGCCAAGGCCCTGCGGCGCAATCCCCAGGAGATTGCGGAAGAACTGGCGGAGGCGGGCGGGACCCTGCCCGGCTTCTGCCAGGTGGCGCAGGCTGGTCCGTACGTGAACTTCTTCCTGGACCCGACGGCCCTGGCCGAGAGGGTGCTGAACGAGATACGTGAACAAGGGCCGGAGTACGGACACCTGAACGTGGGGGCGGAACGGACAGTGGTGCTGGATTACTCGTCGCCTAACATCGCCAAGCCCTTCGGGATCGGGCACCTGCGCTCAACCGTGATCGGCGCGGCCCTCTACCGATTATATCAGGCCGCCGGCTACCGGGCAGTGGGGATCAATCACCTGGGTGACTGGGGGACGCAGTTCGGGCTGCTGATGACTGCCTATGAGGACGAGGGCGACGAAGAGGCTCTGGAAAAGGACCCGATTGAGTACTGCTACCGGCTGTATGTGGACTATTCGAAGCGGCGCGCGGAGGACCCGGAGATTGCCGAGCGCGCGCGGCAGTGGTTCAAACGCCTGGAGGACGGTGATCCGCAGGCGGTGAGTCTCTGGGAGCGAATGCGAGACCTGAGCCTACGTGAGTTCAACCGGGTGTACGAGAGGCTGGGGGTAGGTTTCGACCATGTACGCGGGGAGAGCTACTACAATGAGCTGATGTCCGGGGCGCTAGAGCGCCTGCGCGCGAAGGGCCTGCTAAAGCGAGACGAGGGCGCTCTCATCGTGGACCTGTCGGACTGCGACATGCCTCCGGCGCTGCTGGAGAAGTCCGACGGAGCCAGTACGTATCTCTTGCGGGACCTGGCGGCAGCGGAATCGCGGCAGGAGGAGTTCGGCTTCACGGCTTGCCTGTATGTCATCGGGACGCCCCAGGCCTTGCACATGCGGCAGCTGCGTGCGGTGCTCGTCAAGCTGGGCTATGAGTGGGCGGAGGGGATCGAGCACGTGAACTTTGGCCATATCCAGGGGATGAAGACGCGGGAGGGCAACCTGATCTTCCTGGAGGAGGTACTCAGCGAGGCGGCGCAGCGCTCCCGGCAAAAGATTGAAGAGAATGTGGAGCGGGGCTGGAGCGAGGCGGAGCTGGACGCGGAGGCGGTCAGTCAGGCGGTGGGGATCGGGGCGATCATCTTCAACGACCTCAAGCAGAATCGCTGTCACGAGATCACCTTTGACTGGGACCGGATGCTCAGCCTGGAGGGGGACAGTGGGCCATATCTGCAGTACGCCTACTCACGGACCTGCGGGATCTTGCGCAAAGGCCAGAGCGAGGAGATGCCGGCTTTCGAGGCGGAG
>JAAYIR010000243.1 GCA_012523355.1 candidate division WS1 bacterium | reverse complement strand
GTCGCGGCAAGGCCCGCACGAGGTCCTGGACCTGCGGGTCCCGCAGACGTTGCTCGAAGGAGGGCTGGGGATAGCGTCCCTGTTCCCACTGCCAGGAAGTCAGGAAAAGGACATCCGGAAACCGGGCTAGAGCGAGGTATACCTCGAAAAAGATGCGTTTATCCAGGGGATTGGTGGAGGCGTTGAGGTTGGCGACGTAGCGCAGGCCGTGCTGCACCGCCAGGGCGGAGTCTTGACGAAGATGTTCCAGCGGGTAAAGACCGCGACGACGTAGGAGATCATGGTGGTAGCCGCCGGTGCACCACCCAGCGTGGGGGACCTGGACCATGTAGCTGGCGGGGGAGGTCGAGCCCACTCGCGCACCAGCGAAGGTGGTATGGAGCAGGGCCATGACCTCTCCGAGGTGTTGGGGGTTGACGATGACGCCACGGGGGAGTCCGCTGGGATCGTGAGGTTCATCCAAGAAGCGGAGGCCCCAGAGGGTGCCGGACTCCACGTAGGGCCGGAGCTCGTCGGCGGCGGCCAGAAAGGGGGCAAGCTCCTCCCGCACCCGAGCCAGGTCAAGATTGCCCCGATCGTCCGCGTAGGCGGCGGGGCTGACGTTGCCCAGGGTGACAATGAGCTTTACCTGATCGCGCTGGGCCAGTTGCAGATCCGAGAGCAGCCGCGTAACCCCGCGAGGGCCGCGGTAGTAGCCGACGGTGCCGGTCATGCCGTAGGCCTGCATACTCTCGAGGGGGACGTACATCGCGCCCCAGGGGATCCCGGCAGTCTGGCCCGCCAGGCCCCCTGAGAGCCAGAGGACCAGCAACATCACCGCGCACCAAGATACCCTCTTCCAGAAGCGGGAACGGGTGACGCGCCGGTCCACATGCCAGGATCTTGGGGCGATAAGCCTCATGTTCGCCTCCTCACCCGCCCGGTCCCACCACCTGACCTCCTCCGCCAGCGGGCTAACCTGTGCGGCGCCCGGGGCACAAGGGTTGTACCGGGGAGGGTTCACTCGATGGTGTCCAGGAACTGCTGGGCGATGGCCGCTACCGCGCCACCCGCGGGGATGCCCTGCCAGGGCTTGTCTGGTGGGACGATGTTGGCGACCACGATATTCGCGCCGTTGAAGATGGCCGTGCGCGCCCCGTGCAGGGCCACGCCCCCCGCCGCGGAGAGGGCCACGTCGGACTTGCTGCGGATGCGATTAACGTGGCGGTACTGGATGACCTTGCCGCGGGTGTTCTCCTCGTCGCGGCCCAGGTGCAGGATCACGCCGGTGGGCGGAGTGCGTAGCTGGCGCATGGTCTCGAGGGGTTCCGCCACCCCGATGTGGTCAATCAGAGAGTCCACTCCCTCGCTGCGGGCCGCGGCGATGAACCCCTGCAAGGTCTCAGTAGGGCAGCTTCCCAGGACCGTAGCCGCAGTTGCGCCCGCCGCAGCAGCCATGGCGCCCTCTTCCGCTCCGCCGTCGCTGGTCTTGAGGTCTGCGACCAGGCCATGGGGCCAGAGGGCCCGCAGGCTACGGATTCCGGCCAGGCCCTCACGCTTGATGAAGGGCGTGCCGGCCTCGATGAGCAGGCGCGGGTTGCGCGGCAGCGTGGCCACAATGCGGGTCGCAGTGGCCAGGTCGTCGTTGAAGGCCAGTTGCAGATAGCGAACGCGGCGATCGATCATCGCGGGTCTAGCCCCGGCTGAGGAACTGGCGGGCAACCTCAGTAGCCTCCGCAGGGAGGAACAGCACAATCTTCTCGGAGGGATCGGCGGCGATGTCGCGGATGGTCTGGAGGGTGCGCAGGTGCAGCGCCCCTGGGGACTTGGACAGGTTTTCGGCGGCCTGCTGGAGATTGACCGAGGCGCTCAGCTCACCCTCGGAGGCGATGATCACCGCGCGGCGCTCGCGCTCGGCTTCAGCCTGCTTGGCCATGGCGCGCTTCATCTCGGCCGGCAACTCGATCTCCTGAATCTTGATGGACTCGATGTCCACGCCCCAGTCGCCGGTCTCGGCCTCCACCATCTGTGAGATGGCGTTGCCGATCTTCTCCCGCTCGGTGAGGACGAAGTCCAGCTCGCTGTTGCCGACCACGTCGCGGAGGGCCGCCTGGGTGTACTGGCGTACCGCGAAGATGTAGTCTTCAATCTTGATGATGGCGTCCTCTGGCCTCATCACGCGGAAGTACACCACGGTATTGGCCAGGACCGGAATGTTGTCTCTGGTGATGATCTCCTGGCGGGGGACGTCGGCGGTCTTGATGCGCATATCCACGCGGCGCATGGCCTGGAAGATGGGCCAGACCAGGCGCAGGCCGGGCTCCAGCACGTAGGAGAAGCGGCCCAGAGTGAAGACCACGGCGCGCTCGTACTGATAGAGCAGGGTCAGCGCCTTGAGGAAGTAGAGCACCAGAAAGACGGTAACGAACCAGGCCCAGGTTGGCATCAGGACGGCACCTCCGGTGACATCAGAGTCAGCACAGCCACGAAGCGCCTTCCGCATTTCCCCGCCGCGCGAGGGAGCACCTGCCGCCGACCGAAAGACTCAGGGCGCTCACCATCGCAAGCGCCCTGAGTGCCTGTTGGCGGATTTTGCCTACGCGCGGTTACTGATCACCTACGGCCCGCCAGGTGGGGTATTCCGAACGGAACAGGCCGAGGATCTCCTCGCCCGATAGCGTTCGTCCATAGATTCGCGTGCGGCCAAAGGTCCCCCCGAAGGTGTACCAGGGGGCCGATTTCGGTCCGCCACCCAGGCGCCAGATGGTCTGCGGCGTTAAGGGGTCGAGGACCTTGGTCTGGAAGCTGCCGCGCTCTCGTCCGTTGATATACGCTCGGAATCTCTCCCCATCATGGGTCAGAACGATGAGGTGCCAGAGGTCAGGAGTCAACTCGACGCCCCCCGTGCCGGCGCCGCCTTGCTTGCCGTCGGCGTTCGCCCAGAAGAGCTGAGCGTTGTTCCCCGGAGTGGAGAGGCGCCAGAACAGTGTTCCGATCTGGAAGGCCGGCATGACCCTGGTCTGGCGGGTGGCGGGGAAGCGCACCCAACAAGCCACGCTGAAGCTATTGGGGTTTAGCCCGCGGAGAGGGGGGAACTCGACGTATTGGCCGCCGGTGGTGAAGATCAGCCCCCGGTCGCCCCGTTCCAGGCCTCCGAAGAGCAGGCCGTGATTGTCGCGTCCGGAGCGGTCCTCGACTTTGTCGCCGGTTCCGCTGAAGTCGCAGTCCAGTATCAAGTCTTCCGGCGGAGCAGGCGTGCCGATCGCCGCTGGGAAGGGATCGAAGGTGATTAGCGCCCCGGTCTTGCCGGACTCAAAGTCGTTGCCGGTCGCCACCAGCACAGGGGCATCCTCCCCGGTCGCGTCGTTGCGGCGGCAGTTGATGAGCATGCGGCCACGCGGATCCAGGAGCTGATTCTGCGCGGGCAAGGCGAGGACGACCTCCCAGCGGTCCTCCGCGACACGCGAGATAGCGGAGGCACCGTGGGCCGCCCATTCCTGCGGCACACCTGCGCCCTGAACCTGGCCGGTCACTGCCCCGGCGCGGTCAACCACCAACCGGTGGAGAGCGGCAGTCTGCGGGTCGAAGAGGGCCACTTCCCAAGAGTCTCCGGCGCCTGGCTGCCGGTCCAGTTGGGTCTCGACAAATTTGAGATACATGTGGCCTCCGTCATGGAGCATGGAGGAGGCTATGTGGCGCAGGCTGATGTCGCCGCTGTCCTTGATCCAGCACTTGTGGCTACCGAAGCCCTGGGCCTCGCGCCAGTCTACCCGGTCCAGATCTCCACCAGCAGCCTCTCCGAGGGTCGCGGGGCAGATGAAGGATACCGGCTTGGAGGCTTGAGCCACCTTGGACTTCTCATAGTTCTCGCGGCCCACTCGCATGTACTCCCAGATGGCGAGCTTGAAGATGGCAAAGCGCTTGCGCCAGAGCTCGGGAGCGTCGGTCAATTGCTCCTCCGCGCGGGCAATCAGCTCGCCCATGGCCGCCATGCGAGAGGCAGTACCCAGCGCCCCCCACCAGAGGTCCGCGCCACCGATCCCTTGGGGGTGATTGCGCGGATTGATGAAGGCAGCCTCGTTGAGGCGGTAGAACTCACGAAGAGTCGGGCCGGCCGCGGGGCCGAACATGCGCAGGAAGTAATCATCGAGCAGTTCATCCGCGTCCAGTTGGGGATTGTCTCCCAAGCGGAAGAGCAAGTAGGGCTCGGGCTCAGGCGGTATACCGTTGAAGAAGATGCCGCGGGCCCCGGCCTTCTGGTACTTGCGGAAGAGGTCATCGTAGAGGCTGCCCATGTAGCCGGGGTACATCGGGCTCTGGGGCATATGGCCGGTGGTGAGAGGCGTGTAGAGCCACAGGTAGATGGGGCGGCCGTCGGCCCACTCCTGGAGCATGGCATCATCATTGGCCAGCATCTCCGGATTAGTCGCCGCAGCCCGGGGGAAGATGCAGAGCTGAACGGCGATGTTCTCCGCAATCTCCATGTCCTGCGGTCGGCGGGCGTAGCCCGCGTAGGCCAGCGCCGCGACCATCTTATCGGGATGCGTCTCCTTGAGTCCCGCCGCGACCTGATTGATGAAGCTCCAGACCAGGCGGCTGTGGCGGCCCTTGGAGAAAAGGCCCGTGTCATCCTCGCCCAAGAGCGCGCTACAGCGCGGGCACTTGCAGTACCCAGAGTTGTCCATGGGGACCACCGCCCAGTAGCGGTCGGTGCCCAGGCGGGTGGTCTTGGCTCGCTCCTCAGGGGACAGGGCGAAGAAATCCCGGGCTTCCTTCAGACATTGCTCCACCACCTCCGGGTTGGTATAGCAGAGCTGGGGGGGAACCTGGGCGTCGGGGTAGCCCTGCGCGAACCAGTCGGGCTTCTTCTCGACAAAGACATCCGGGTTCTTGGGATTCTCTTCCCAGAAACGGTCATACCAGTGGTAGAAGGAGTGATTACACTTCCAGGCCTCGCCGCCCTGCTTGTGGCGCATCCAAAAAGCCCACACCTGACTGCGTTGGTAGGCTAACCAGCGGTGGGGATGGGCGGTGACAGGGAGCTGCTTGCCCTTCTCGTAAATCATGGAGATCCACTCGTCATGCTGCGGCAAGGGGTTGCTCCAGCCGGTCTTCCAGTTGGAGCGTCCGCCGTCGTAGAAATCGGCGTTCTGCTTACCGAAACCGTTGTAATGCATGTAGCGGAAGCCGGGGATGCGCCGCAGGTCCTTGGCGGTCACGCTGAGCGTTTGGGTGCGCGGGACGTCGGTACCGAATTCACTGGGGTCAAACCAGCGCACGCCGCAGTAGTCACGCAGGAAATCGTAAACCGCGTTGAGGGAACCGCGCTCGTCGAAGAGGTCGGGCCAGGTGGGGTAATTGTAGGCCCCCTCAATGAGCGGCTCCTCAATCCAGTACTTCACCTCGCCGAAGTCTTGCTTGTCCTTGCCAGCCATGACAATGGCGTTGGGGCGGAAGAGAATGGCATACTCCAGGTCCTCGAAATCAGTGGGGGCATTGGCCTGCTTGGAGGGCCCGACGTAGAGCTTCAGGCCTTCCACCTCCGCGGTATCATCCACGATAGGCAGCGTGACGTCGCTAATGAGCCGCACGTGGTGCTGCAGTTCCAGGGCGCCGAGTTGGGCGGCGCGGGTCGGCTTCTCTGCCAAGACGATGGTCGCGGCGGGCGCGCCGTCCCGGACGAGAACATATTCCTGAGCGGATACCTGGGCTAGCCCCACCTGAGCGGCAAACATGAGGGCGAGAAGAGCCAAGACGATCCAGACCTGACGATAATTCCTGCATTCCATTTTTCCGTAGACCTCCCGACATAGGCTGGGACGTGGGCAGAGGTGAGCCTCTACACACTTATATACCAACGCACGCACAGGCGGTAATTCTCCATAACCAGCACTCAGTCCTTCCCGTGCGCAGCGTAAGGCGTGAAGGTTTGGGCGCTGGCCCGGTTGCAGGCGTAGAGGTGTGACCGTCTGCGGCGGGGAAGGTAATTAGACGACCCCAAGTGCCCGACCGTGACCTCGGGGAGGCGGTCCGGGCAGAATTTACGACCATGTCCGATACTCCAAAAGAGAAGTATCTGCTCAGTTGCGATTGGGGCACCTCCACCTTTCGGCTCCGACTCGTCCAGCGCGAACCGGTGAGCGTGGTGGCGGAAGTGCGCTCGGACCAGGGAGCACAACGGCTGGCGGCGCACCTCCCACCCCGGAGGGAGGCAAGGTATCGGGAGGTGCTGGGGCAGGCGCGGAGGGAGTTGAGCCAGCGGACCGACATTACGCTCCAGGCCGTGCCAACTCTGATCAGCGGCATGGCCAGCGCCACCATCGGCTGGCGGGAGCTGCCCTACGTCCCGGTGCCGGTCCCCCTCGCAGGAGAGGCGCTGCTCTGCACAGAAGTGGACAAAGACCCGGTGACTGTGCTCGTCTCCGGAATCTGCACGGCGACGGAGGTCATGCGAGGGGAGGAAACGGAGATCCTGGGTCTGATGTCACTCTCCCGGTATGAAGCGAGGCGGGAAGCAGCGCGACTGATTCTGCCGGGCACACACAGCAAGCACGTTCGTGTGGAGCAGGGGAGCATCGCCGACTTTGTTACCCACATGACCGGAGAGCTATGGGGGCTGCTGACCGAACAGAGCACCCTGAGCTACGCCGCCACCCCGGAGACCTGGCGGCAGGAACCCGAGTCCTCAGTACAAGAATCGTTCACCCAGGGAGTGCGGGCAGCGCAGGAGGAGCCGCTGACTTCGCTGCTCTTCCAGGTTCGCGCTCACCAGGTACTCCTGGGCTGGGAGGGAGCCGCCAACGCCGCGTACCTACGCGGGGTTCTGCTGGGTGCGGAACTGGGTGCCCTGGGCCGGGAAGGCTCAGCCAACTCCCCCATACTGCTGTGCGCAGGGCCTCAGCACACGGCATGGTATGCTAAGGCTCTGGAGGTCCTGGGAGGTAGTCGGAGGCTGACGGTGGTGCCGGAGGCGACCATGAACCTGGCGGCCACACTAGGGCACATCCATATCGCCCGGGCCCTGGGTCTGTAATTCATGTCAGACAAGGAGACATTTCCCATGCGAGACTGGCCGCTATCTGACGTTCCACCGCTAGTGGGCATCATGCGGGGCCTGACCCTCGAGCAGGCTTTGCGGGGCACAGAGGCCGTCGGGCGCGGAGGCGTGCGCCTGGTGGAGGTCACCATGAACTCTCCGACGGCACTGGAGACGATCTCAGCCCTGCGCGAGAGTATGCAGGGAGAGGTGGAGGTGGGCGCTGGGACAGTGTGCACACCCGCGGAGTTGGAGCAGGCTCTGGAGGCCGGAGCCAGGTTCATTGTAACGCCGGTGGTGGTGCCAGAAATCATTCAGAAGTGCGTGGAGCTCGCGATTCCCGTGGCGCCGGGAGCTTTCACGCCGACAGAGATCTATCAGGCATGGACGCTCGGCGCCTCGGTCGTGAAGGTGTTCCCAGCCGAGGTGCTCGGACCCGCGTTCATGCGGGCAGTCAGAGCCCCGCTGCCCGAGGTGCGGCTGATGCCAACGGGCGGAGTCACCGTGGAGACGCTGGGCGACTACCTCCAGGCAGGGGCGACGGCCTTCGGGTTGGGCAGCCCGCTGTTCGCTCCGGACCTCATCCGGGCGGAGGACTGGAAGAGCCTGGAGGCACGGGCGGGCGCCTTCGTCGCCGCCTACCGCCAGGCGAAGTCCTGATCATGAGGTATTTCACGGCCCCTTTGCTGGGGTTCGCGATGACGACGGGGGCGACCAGCGCGGGGTGGTGCGTCGTCCGCTCTTGTCTCCGGAGCTGAAGTTACGGGGTTTCCCCACAAGTCATCTTCCCCCCGCCTTCCGGTTGGCAGTCGCCACTCTCCGAAACATCAGCAAGCAGTCGGGGGATGTCAAGTGCGCTTCTGTAACCGTGCGAAGGTTGAGCGGCAGGTCCTCGAGCAGAGGAACTTCCGCCCTGAGATCGCGACGCACCGCACAGCAGTAGGGTGCGTGCCTTGAGGGAAGCCGCTCGCCTTCCCCCGGCGCCAGCTCAACCGTCCCTTCTAGACCTGCCCGCAGCCCCAGGTTGCCGGAGAAAAGTCAAGCCTATACGGTAACTACGCAAGGTTGTACATGCCGGCCGCCGGCTGAAGTGGTATGGTCATGACCAAACCTCGGAGGTGAAGACACATGGAACCGATTGGTATAGGTATCGTAGGCTGTGCTCATGCGTGTCGCGATCTGCATCGGCCCGTGCTGGTGGAGCACACTGAGCAGTTTGAGGTCCGGGCGCTGTATGACCTGGATCGTTCGCGAGCAGAGTCGGAGGCGGCGGAGTTCGGGCCCCCCGCAGAGGTCATGGATTCCCTGGATGACCTCCTGGCGCGGGAGGAGGTGGAGTTGGTATTCGTGCTGACCAAGCCTCCGACCACACACCATGAGGTCGCCATAGCCGCGGCGCGCGCCGGCTAGCATTTGTTCGTCGAGAAGCCCCTGGCGGCGACAACCGCCGAGTGCGATGAGATGATCCAGGCCGCGGAGAAGGCCGGGGTGGTTTTCGCGGTCCATCAGAATAGGCGTCCCGATGTGAATTTCAATGAGCTGCTGGATGTGCTGGAGTCGGGACGGCTGGGCGACCCCCAGCTCATTCGCATCTCTCTCCCCCACGCCGGCACGGCCCGGGACTGGGCCTCGCATGTCGTGGACCAGGCGCTGCTGCTGGGGCGTGGGAATCTGGTGCAGGTGCGCGGTTGGACGCAGTACCCGGAGCGAGCCTCGGAGGAGCAGGGGTTCGGGTTCATGGAGCTGGAGTTCGAGCAACGCCCGCTGGTGATCATGGAGATGATACCCGGGCGCAACGACAGCGGCACCGCCTTCCCGCTGTTTTACGTGGCCGGGGACAAGGACTTCTATACCACTCCCTGTGAGCACCAGTGGCCCAACATGCACCCCATCTATGACGGGCTCTACCGGGCGATTCGGGAAGGCGCACCAACACCGGTGCACCCGAGCATCCCCCGCAATGTGATTTACTGCTTTGAGCTGATGGAAGAGTCCTCACGTCAGGGGCGACCGCTGCCAGCGGATGATTGGCTGCCGGCGGGCCCGTTCATGAGGCTCAGATAAAGGAGTTGAGTGCCTTGAAACTAAGCCTGCACCTGGACCTGCAGCGGACGGACTACGCAGCACACGTGGCGTTTCTCAAGGACTGCCGCGTGGACGAGGTCATGGTCTTCTCGATGCTGAACCCGGAGGACTATGAAAAAGTCCTGGGGCCGGAGACAACCTTCCAGGACGTGCTGAGCCGACTGGAGGAGCAGATCGGCGAGATTCACCGGCAGGGGCTGGGGACCGAGGCCCTGTTCTTCTACCCCGCCCGCGCCATCCCCAATACCATCGGCCACGACGTCGCGCAGCAGCAACGGTTCCGCGACCTGTGCCGGGCATGCGGGCCCTTGGGCGTCAAGCGACTGGGATTTGGGCCGCTGCTGCCCCAGCGGGAGGAGGCCACGTCGGAAGGGTGGGACAACCTGGTGGCCGGGGCGAGGTTCATGGGGGAAGCCGCAGCGGTGGAGGGGCTCAGCGTGGCTCTGCACATTAATATGATGACGGGGTCGCGGCTGGACCGGCCTGAGGACGTGGAGGAGTTCTTTGCGGAGGTGGCACGCGACAACGTCGGGCTGATGTTCTGCTTTGGGTGCATTGCGCTGGCGGGGCTGAACGTGCCGGACATGATCCGCCGCTGGCGCGAGCTTATCCTCGTGGTGGACCTGCGCGACGTACGAGGCACGTGGGGCGCGAACGCGGAGGAGGCCCAGTTCGGGACTGGCAACATAGACCTCCCCGCCAGTCTGCGCGCCCTGCAGGAGATCGGGTACGAGGGCGTGGTGCGACCGGAGCACTTCCCGCCCCTGGGTCCCGGACGAACCGCCGAGGAGACAATCGCCTGGACCCTGGGATATTGACGGGCATTGCTGGATTCTCTGTAGAGGAGGACTTCCATGAACAGACACAGCGGAGCGAGAGCGATGGTCTGGGCGGCTGGCCTGTTGGTCTTCGCAACGGCGGGCGTCTCTGCCGCCGGGGGGCCGTTCATCTTCTGGTACTCCGACCCCGTGCAGCCGGGGGAAATCGTCATGCTGCAGGGGGCCAACTTCGGAGAGAGCCCCACCGTGGAGTTCGTACGAATAGCGGATGGCAAGGCTGGGGACCCGCAGGCGCCTCCAGACCACCCAGGCCAGCCCACCGCTAGCGTGGTTCCCATGCTGGGCAGCGCGACCTCGCTGAAGGCGGTGGTGCCCGCAGGACTGGCGCCAGGGATTATCGCGTGCCGGGTCGCAGCGGGAGAGGCGCGGTCACCCTGGGTGTACCTCAACGCCCCGCAGCCATGGTGGCAGCAGGGAGACTTCGGCGCGGAGGCCTCGCCCGGCGGCTGGCTGCGCATCTTCGGGCGGTGCCTGAGCTTTGCGGACAAGGCAACGGTCGTCCTGCGTCTGGCCGGGAAGCCCGATGTGACGCTGGCACCAGTGAAGCAAGAGTGCTGGTCGCTCAACCTGGAACTGCCCAAGACGCTCGCGGAAGGCGAGTACCACGTGTGGGTGCACAACGGATACGGGGGCCCGGCGGGATGGCGCGAGGTGGGGACGGTCAAAATCGCGGCTCACGCCCCTTTCTGGAAGACGGACCGCTTCAGCGTGGTGGACTATGGCGCGATCCCGGATGACGACCGCGATGACACTCTGGCCATGCGCCAAGCGCTGGCTGCCGCGGCGGCCAACGGTGGGGGGATCGTCTACCTGCCCAGGGGGCGGTTCAACGTTGACGGCTCTTTCGACATCCCCCAGCATACGCTGATCCAGGGCGCGGGGGCGGAGAAGTCGGTGCTGGAATGGCCGGACATGCCCGAGCCGCCGGAGTACGTGCTGAAGGGCGTCGACAACTTCTCGCTTCAGGACCTCGCGATGTTCGTCCAAAACCACCAATGGGGAATCATCAGCGACGAACAAGGCCAGGGCAACATCTGGCTGCATCGGCTGCATATTGTCATGGAGCGGACGCTGGCCACCTGGAGCGAGCAGGAGTTTAACGCGCGCCGGTTCTACCGGGGCAGCGATGCACAGTGGACCGTGCGCCTCGACGGCGACAACGTGCAGCTCACGGACTGCGAAATCACCACCGACTCGCCCCCGGTGCACATCGGGGGCAGCAACGTGGTGGTGGCCCGCAATCGCTTCTTCAACACTCCTTCGGCCGGCTGGAACCCGGGGGGAGGACGTAACTCCATCTGGGAGGATAACCAGCTCTGGGGGATTTGCTCCGGCGCAGGGGGCCAGAACATCTACTTCGCGCGGAATGTAGCGCGCCATACCTACCAGGGCTTCCGGGAGCTGATGACCAGTGATACGGGCGGCGGTTCGTACCTGGGGAAAGTGGCGGCGACCGAGGGGACCTCGCTGACGCTGGCCGAGAAGGGGCGCCTGATGACTGGGCGCAACATGGTCGTGATCATGGAGGGTACCGGCATGGGGCAATACCGGTACATCCTGGATCGGGACGAGCAGCACCTGACGATTGACCGGCCCTGGGATGTCCCGCCGGATGAGACCTCCATCGTCGCGATTACCAGCGTGGTCTGGCATTCCATTCTGACGGGTAACGACATGTCGGACGGCAGTACCGCGCTGTCGCTGTACGGCGCGCACTACGACTGCGTTCTCGCCGGGAACACCGCTGCGCGGACCACCGGCTTCGTCAGCCGGGGGATGCACTATGGCGGACCGGCCCCGTGCTTCAACATTCAGTGGCTCAACAACCGCATCACGGAGGGCTATAACATCCGGGGCCAGGAGGGCGGCGCGGGGAACGGGATGCTGCTCCTGATCAGCGGGGGCACCACTTTCCTCCCCTGGGCACATACCTATGACTACAAGGGACCACTGCAGAGGGGGGTAATCGTCCGGGGCAACGTGATGGAGGCCAACGCCTCGATTGGGGTGCAAGGGCCGGTGGCGGACGTGGTTATCGAGGGGAACACGGTGTGCGAGTCCGCGCGGGGGATCTTTGGCGTCGCCGGGGGCCAGGGCGTGGTCCTGCGCAACAACCGCTTCGAGGCGGTAGAGCAGCCCCTGAGTACTCTGGGCGCCGCCGTGATCCATCCAGCGGAGCGAGCCCGGATGGGGCTGGATACGGCGGCATATCTGCTCCCCGGGGATCCGCCCCAGGCGTGGGAGAAGGTGCGCACGGACTTGCAGGCGCTGGAGCAGGAGCCACTCAACGCACCAGAGCTCGCGGCGCGGGTGCAGGCGTGTGTGAGCGCGGCGGCCAAGGCCCTGCCGGCGGAGGTATACCCCGCCGCACTCGCGACGAATCTGCTGGGCATAAGTTTCGCCTGGGCGACGCACGGCGCGAACAACGTCCTCGACAGCGGGGCGGGCGGCAAGGGTGGGGTGAGCGTGAACGTGAGCCTGCCGGCCTCCACGCCACCGATGCAGGTTACGGCGCAGCTTGGACCCATGGACCCCTGGGAGATTGCCGGGGCGGGGGTGCTCAACGTCAAGTCCGGAGGGAGCGTCAGCACCAACTTCACGCTGGGCATACCCGCGGGGGCGTGGGGGGCCTACCAGGTGCCGGTGAGCTACACCCTACAGGGCCCGGACTGGAAGTTGCAGGCGTCTGACCGGGTACCGCTGGGATCGGGCCGCGTCCGCGAATGGCATGTGGTGGAGCCGTTCCCGAACCAGAGCGGGCTGGCGATTGACACCATCGTGCACCCGCCTGAGCAGCGGATGGACCTGACGGCGACGTACGACTCTCCGGCCGGGCCGCTGAGCTGGAAGCCGGTAAGCTCCAAGGAGGGGACCCTGAGCCTCCAGGAGTTGCTCGGTAACGGCAAGATGCAGGTGGGCTACGGCGTGTGCGTACTCCGGGCGGCGCAGGCGGTGCCGGTGGAGTTGACGGTTGGCGGGCCGAGTGGGGTCTCCGTCTACGTCAACAATCGGCTGCTCATTCAAAGTACGCGTAGATGGCGGACGCGAGCAGTCACCCTGCAGCCAGGCGACAACGTGATTGTGTGCATTGCCTGCAGCACGGCCAGCGCCTGGTCGCTGTCGCTGAACGTGCAGCCGCTGGAACCACTGATGCCCGGGGTTCTGAGCCAGGTGCCTGCGGCTGAAATGCCGGCTATCCGCGCTTTGCGCTCGTCGGCGGCAGACCTCCCCGAGGGGAAGGGGTTGCCTTTCGCGGAGGGCCAGGACTGGAAGCTGATATACACGAACAGCTTCGACTGGCCACGCGTGGGTTCGGAGTGGGAGCAGATCAACGGCGCCTGGGTCACCAACGACGGCGCGATCGTCCCCCAGGGGTCTTTCACCTCCCTGGCCTACCGGCCCCCCGTCCTCTTGCCCGTGCGCTTCGAGTATGACGTCACCGTGACCCCGGTCAACGAACGCTGGCTGATCGGGACGGTCCTGACGCCGCAGAAGCGCGTGACGCCGCGCAGGCTATGGTCGCCGTGGGAGGGCTTCGGGTACTTCCTGTCGCTGGGGTGGCACAATCGGCTGGTGGATGAGGTCGTCCGCGAAACGACCGAGGTCCAGGTGCGAGACCCTGCCTTCCCCCTGGGCGATGAGCAGCCGCACCACGTGATCGCACAGTTCGTGCCACCGCGCGCGGCGCTAATCGTGGACGGGAAGACGGTTCTGGAGTATAAGGACGAAGCTTGGCTTCCGGAGCTGAACACGCTCTCCCTGTATACCTGGGGCAAGGCACGCTTCGATAACGTGCGCATCTACACGGCAGCCACCCCGTAGGGAGGTGGGAGCGCTGACCAGCCGGGAACGCATGCTGCGGTGCATCCGGGGCCAGGAGGTCGATCGCATGCCGATCAACCTCTGGGGCTTCAACCAGACGGGTCTGGGCAGCCGGGATGCCTCCTGGCAGCCCGTCCACGAGCTGGTGGTCCGCTATGGGTTAGAGGGCCATGTCGCCTGGTCCGGGGAGCGCACGGCCTGCGGCGGGGTACAGACCTACACGCGCGAAACCGGCGATCCCGACCGCTATGAAGAGGTCATGACCCTTGCCACCCCCGCCGGGGATCTGCAGTCAGTCTATAGTTGCTCCCGCTCGGGAAAACCAGGCTACACCGTAAAGTACCTCGTCACCTCCGTAGAGGAAGCAGGCCGCTGGCTGTCGCTCCCCGACCCCGATCTGCCCAGCGTCGGAGGGTTCCACGAACGCGAGCGCCAGGTGGGCGAGCGCGCCCTGCTGTGCATCGCGGTCGGGGACTGGGCCTCGCCCATGCAGATGGTCAATGAAGCGGTCGGGAGTGAGCTGTGGGCCTACTGGCTGCACGATGAGCGGGAGTTGCTGCACGAGATGGTCGGGAAGACGTTCCGGCGCATCCTCCGAGAGCTGCAGCACTACCTGGCGCACGGCGTGGGGCCCTTGTACGGCTGGGGCGGACCGGAGTTGTGTCTGCCGCCACTCGCCAGCGTGCATGATTTCGAGGACTTCGTGGTGCGGTATGATCAGCCGTTGATCGAGGCCGTTCACGAGGGCGGAGGGGTCGTGTGGGTGCACTGTCACGGGGACATGGCCCCAGTTCTGCAGCACTTCCTGGACATGGGGGTAGACTGCCTGAACCCGATAGAGCCGCCACCGATGGGCAAGCTGACCCTGGCGGAGGTGAAGGAGCACGTTGCCGGCCAGATGACTCTGGAGGGCGGCGTGGAGTCCTCGGCGCTGGACCTGCTCAGCCCGGCGGCAATGGCGGAGGTCGTGGCGGAGACGGTGGCCATGGGCAAGCCAGGCGGGCGCTTCATTCTCGGCCCCACCTCCTCGCCGGCGCCATGGCCGGTGATGCTGCCGCACCTCTACGAGAACTACCGTGTGCTGGTCGAAACGGGGCTCGCGCTTGGCGCGTACCCCTAAGGTAAGGGGTGGTCTTCGACGCTTGAAGCATCTCTAGCCAGAAAGTAGGTTGCACCAGATGAGAACGCTACCCGGACACATGGTAAGGCTGTCGGCACAAGGTCACGCAACGTTCTCGCTGCCTCGGCCCGACCATGGGAGCAAGATTCAGCAGAACGCGCTGCGACTCTTCTGGGAAGAGATAGAGGAGCGCTACGGCGTGGCCCGCCGCGAGGGTAGCCGCGGGCAGGGCGGGCAGATTCTGATCGCCGTAACCCCGGCGAGATATCGCGATGAGGATCAGAACTTCCGCCTCCGCACCGAAGGCGAGGGCGACCAGTGGACGCTGCACCTGGAGGCGGTGGGCGACCGCGGGGTCCTGTACGGGCTGTGCGAAATCCTGGACCACGTGGAGCGCCTCGAGGGCGACCTGTTCCTGCCGGTGCTCTCCGGAGAGTTCATACCGGACATAAAGCGCCGGGGCACCGAGCGACACTGGGGGCCAACCTTCCGCACGGAGGAAGGGGTGCAGGCCAATCTCGACCTGATCAAGATGATGGCCCGCCAGCGCGCCAACGTCGCCCTTTGGAACGATAACTGGGTCCTCCCGGGGTGGTACCCGTACCTCTCCATGCGCCACTTCCCCGATATTGAGCGACCGGATGAACAGGGGATCTTGCAGGCCAACAAGGGCCGACTCAACCGGATCATTGAGGAAGGCAACGCCTGGGGGATAGACTTCTTCCTGTCGTGCACCGAGTTTAACGTGCCGCAGGACCTCATCGCCCAGCGCCCCGACATGTTCTCCTTTCTACCGAACAATTTCCTCTGGCCTACTATGAGTCCTGGCGATACCGTGCCCCGCTCGAACCATTACCTGATTAACCACCTGGCAAACGCCCCCGTCCTACGCCTGGAGCACCCTGATACCTGGGCCTTCTTCCGGGCCAAGATCCGGGAGATGGCGGAGGATTGCCCCGGACTGGCCGGCATCGAACTGTGGACCGGAGAGGCGATGGAAGTCTGGATGTGTCACGTGCCCGAAGGCGACCGGCGCACAGCCGGCGATTGGTTCCTGCGCATGTACGAGGAGGCCCTGGCGGCGCTGGACAGCGCCGGACGCCAGGACGCGGAGCTGATCGCCCGCACCTTCATCCACCATCCTATGCGAGACCGCGTCTACGACGATCTGCTCGGACAGATTCCAGACCGGGTCCACATGCTGCACAAGTCCCAGGTGGAGGACTACTACCGGTTCGATGAGGCCAATCGCCTGGCCGGTTACCTGGTCCCCGGCCGCGAATGGGTCGAAGTGGATACCCAGGGCGAGTATCGGGGCGGCTGGACCGGCTGGTTTAACAACGCCTCTCGCTTCAACCTCGAGCGCATGCGGGAATACTACGGCCGGGGCGTGGACAAGTTCGTGTGCCGCATCCGGGGGGTGGAGCTTCACGGCAGTCCAGGCCTCAACCTGCCGGCGCAGAGTTTCATGGACGATCGAGTTGGCCTCCTGTCGCCAGACGGCATGAAGAGCGAGCTGTTCTTCCGGGCGTGCTGGGACCTCGACACCACCGTGGAGGCGGTCTGGAAGCTCTGGAGTCGCCGACGAGGCTGGCCCGAAGAGATGTTCGAGGTGATTGCCCTGGCGGAGGAGGCCTACGAGAGAGCCTTCTATATTGAACGGGCCCTCATCAACGGGCCACACTCGCGCTTCTCGCAGTCCATAGATGATTACGAATGGCGCTTCACCTTCCCCTACATCCACTACCGCAACTACGGACCCCGGCGCAAATTGGGGATTCTGGAGCCTACCGAGGAGAATGTCCAGCGCGTGGTAGCGGAGAAGGACGTGGCCCTGGCCTGCATCCGCCGAATGCAGGAGATCACCGAGGCCTGTCGGGAGGCCTTACCCGAAGATGACTACTTGGTCCTCATCAAGACCTTTGCCTTCATGCTGCAGATGACCCGCGTCATGCAGAAGCACCTGGCGATGTACTTCCGCTTCCGGGCCATGTGCATGCTCAAGGCCGGGGAAGCCTTTGAGCGCATGGCACAGGCACTGCCAGCGGCTATTGAGGAGCTCAAGACGGAGGCCGAGGGGCTGCGGGCCCATTCGGCCGAGCTTGCCGATCAGTCACTCATGATCCTGGACGAGATCCAGCCCTTCCTGGAGCGCCGCGAGCAGGCCGGGGCCTCCGCAGACTTCGGCTTTTCCCATACCATGGGCACGTGCTTTGGAAGGTACGACCTGAATCCCGAGGGCTAATCCACCGAAGCATCCTCTCGACTGCCGTCCCCGGCGGGACCGGTCTGGGGCTGAACAGTCCGCACGCACGCGGGGAGAGGCAGCCTGCGCACTACGGAGGCGGTAGGGAGCAGGGGACTAACGTTGCCCACCGGTTCTCTCTGTTTACAGGTGGCCTCGAGAAGGGAACGGCTGCAGCCTCGGAGAACGACTCCCCCAGTGCCCCACCGGAATTGCCCTGGAGGCGAGCCTCAAGGCTGAACTGGGCGCCGGAGTGGTTGGGGTAGACACGAGGATTCAGGGCGCCCGGACAGGTATGGGCGGAGGGGACCTGCACTCGACTGATGACTGTCTGGAGTCTGGGGCCCTACGGCCTGGCTGCCGCACGTCTCGGAGAGGAGAAGATCCATGTACCGTATTGGTCAAGAGGAAGTAGACGAAGTCGCCAAAGTGTTGCTCTCCAAGCAGTGGATGCGCGGAGGCGATCCTGCCGCGGGTCACTTGCAGGAGGTGGAGCGCTTCGAGGCGGAGTGGGCCGAGACCCTTGGCGTCTCGTATGTGCTCCTGATGAACGGTGGGGGCACCGCGGGGATAGTCTGTGCGCTGGCCGCCCTGGGGATCGGCCCCGGTGACGAGGTGATCGTGCCGGCCTATACCTGGCTGGCCACCGCCACTTCCGTACTCACCGTCGGCGCCATTCCGGTGCTGGCGGAAGTGGACGAGTCCCTGGGGCTGGATCCCGAGGACTTCGAGCGGAAACTGGGCCCGCGCGTGAAGGCCGTCATCCCCGTGCACATGGCCGGGCGCCCGGCGAATCTGGCGCGCATCCTGGAGGTTGCCCACGCGCACGACATTAAGGTCGTGGAGGACTCCTGCCAGTGCGATGGCGGCAGCTATCAGGGTCGGCGCACGGGCTCCTGGGGCGATGCGGGCGCCTTCAGCCTCAACTACTACAAGATCATTTCCTGCGGTGAGGGCGGAGTGCTGGTCACCAACGACCGGGAGCTCTACGAGCGCGCCTTCATCTTCCACGACCCTGGAGCGGGTTTCCGGCGGGATGCCAACCAGCGCGCCACGCCCCTCTTCGTGGCGCAGCAGTACCGCGCCAGCGAGATCATGGGCGCCATCGCGCGCATCCAGTTGCAGCGACTCGAGGGCATTCTGGCCGACCTGCGCCGCCATCAGAGGCGGATCATCACGGAATTGGCCGGTCAGCCCGGTTTGCGTCTTGCTCCCAGCAACGATCCCGAGGGCGATTGTGGCGTGGTGGTAGCCTGGCAGTTCGACAGCGAGGATGATGCGCGGACCTTCGCCGCTGCCGCCCCGGGCGGCTACATCGGCATTGACCACGGCAAGCACGTCTTCACGAACTGGGACGCGCTCATCGAGCGGCGTGTCATGCACCATCCGGCCATGAACCCCTTCAACTTCGAGGCCAACCAGGGTGCGCGGGCCGACTACTCGCCGGAGGTCTGCCCCCGAACGCTCGACCTACTGCGTCGCACGTACTTCTACGCCATCGACCCGGACTGGACCGAGGAGGAGGTCGCGGCCCGTATCGAGACGCTGGCGGCAGCGGGAAAGGCCGTGGCATGAACTGCGTTGACATCAACCTCCAGATAGGCCGCAGCCAGGTACCCCAGTACGGGCAGGCAAGCACGGTCGCGGAGTTGTTCCAGGCCCTGGACGGCACCGGCATCACGCGCGGCGTGGTCTGGCATGCCGCCCAGCGTGACGGCGGGCCGGACGTCGGTAACGCGCTGGTGAACCAGGCGATCGCCGGGGACGACCGCGCCCTGGGCTGTTGGGCCATCGTGCCGCCGCACACGGACCATGACCTCATGACCGACGATTTTTTCGACCGCATGCGGGCTGAGAGGATCGTCGCCTTGCGCGCGTTCCCCGAGGCGCACCGCTACCAGTTGGGGCGCGTCACCTTCGGCAGCTTCCTGGATGAAGTGGCAGAGCGGCGTGTTCCGGTGCTGCTCTCGCTGCGGTTCGGGGCGGACTGGCCCGGCGTCTATCGGCTGCTCGCGGAATACCCGACGCTCACCGTGGTGCTCTGCGACCTGGGATTGTGGGGGCAGGACCGGCAGTCCTGGCCTTTGCTGGCCGAGTATCCCAACGTCTACCTGGAATCGAGTCTGGTCTCTCTGGAAGCGGGCGGGCTGGAGGCGGTGGTGCAGGCCTACGGGGCGGAGCGGGTTCTCTTCGGCAGTGGCTTCCCCTTCCACTATCCGCACGCGGCGGTGCTCGGCCTGCTTCAGGCGGAACTCACTGAGGTGGACCGGGAGAAGATCGCCTCCGGTAACCTGCGTCGCATGGTCGAGGAGGTGGCGTAGCATGGGTTCGCCCACCACTCTGTGGGAGCAGTTCTGCTCGCAGCCGATTGTCGAAGACTGTCCCCTCTATGATATGCATGGGCACTGGGGCTCCACTACGGGGATCTGCCTCCCCGCCGCGCAGTTTGAGACTGCCCGGCGGCTGCTGGAGCGCTCAGGAGTCAAGCGCCTCGTCATCTGCCACCACCATGCTCTCTTCTCACCCGAGGCCGGCAATGCCACCAACGTGGCGGCGGTCCGGCAACTGCCCGAGATTCTGCGCGCGTACCTGGCCATCAACCCCAACTATCCCGAGCTCATGGCACAAGACCTCGCGGACTACGATCGGTACCCGGAGGTCTATGTAGGCCTCAAAATGCTGGCTGACTATCATCGCATCGCGGTAGACGCGCCTGACGCCGCTCCGGCGTGGGAGATGGCGAACGCACGCGGACTGCTCGTGCTGCTTCACACCTGGGGGGGTAGCCGCTACGACGGCTACGAGCAGGTAAAGAGTGTCCTGGAGCGCTATCCCAACGCGAAGGTGCTGCTGGGACACAGTCTGTTCGGGGAATGGGAGCATGCCGCCGAACTGGCCGCGGACTATCCCAACTGCTACCTCGAACTGACCGCCGCCTCGCTGGAGCGGGGAGGCATGGAAACGATGCTACGCGGGGTCGGCTCAGAGAAGCTCGTCTTTGGCACCGACTTCCCCTGGTTCGGCTACCCGTACTGCGTCGGCACCATCCTGGGCGCTAACATGACCGACGAGAACCGGCGGAATATTCTCTACCGCAATGCCCAGCGGCTGCTCGGAGAGGCCAGCCACGAAGGCGAGGGTTAAGAGATGAGAGTCCTGCTTCTGGGTCTGGGCATGCAGGGGAAGGCCGCCTTGCACGACCTCGTCCAAGCTGAGGCCGCTGCTCGACCCGCACCTGCTCGATGACGAGGCAGTGTCTGCCAGACTGAGGGCGACTCGTCACAGCTTCACGCCCCGCAGCTCAGCGGAACAAGCGTCTCGAGGCCAGGACACCTCCCGCAGGGTCATATATTCCGCCCCCAGACGACCCTCCCCGTGGAGTGACACATGTTAGCGGAGAAGTGGGCTTGCTGTCTGTCTGTGTGGCAGATGGAGTGGGGAGATGAGGAACACGGTCAACGAAGTAGACCTAAAAGATGTCCGATCAGGAGGAAGAGCGCATGACTGAGCTGCGCGTTGAACCATACGTGATCCCCGCGGCCAATCTCGGGCCGGAAAATCCGCTACCACAGTTCCGCGATCCCCTCGAAGACCCCGGGCCTAGCGCCGAAGCCCACGCCCTCCCCAGCGAAGACCGGGAGGGGCTGGGTTGGCAAACGGGCTTCCGCGTGCTGCCCTACCGGATGCAGGACGGATACACTCGGGCCCTCCAGCCCCGGACCTTCACCTCGATTGTCCTGGAAAACGCCCACCTGCGGGTGCGGGTGCTGCCGGAGGCCGGGGGGCGTGTGGACTCGATATGGGACAAGGCCAGCGGCCGAGACCTGATTGAGTGCAATCCCGTGTACCAGCCGGCTAACCTGGCACTCCGCAACGCCTGGGCCAGTGGGGGCATTGAGTGGAACGTCGCCCAGGTCGGGCACAACTGTCTCACCTGCTCCCCGGTGCATGCGGCCCGCGTGCGAGGTCCTGAGGGGCAGCCGGTCCTGCGACTCTATGCCTGGGAGCGGGTTCGGGCCTTCCCCTTTCAGATTGATCTCGACCTGCCCCCGGATTCGCGCTTCCTCTACGCCCGCATTCGCGTGATCAATCCCCACGCGGCGATATTGCCGATGTACTGGTGGACGAATCTGGCCGTGCCCGAGCGCGAGGGCCAGCGCGTGTTGATGCCCGCCGACACCGCCTATTACAGTTCGGGCCAGTTCGAGCGCTTGCCATATCTGCACGGACAGGACGCCAGCTACACGACGGAACTGGATCACTCATATCATGTCTTCGGACGCCTGGAGGCTGAGCAACGCCCCTGGGTGGCAGTGGTGGACGAGGACGGGAAGGGCTTTGCGGAGACCTCCACCATGCGCCTGCGGGGACGCAAGCTCTTTGCCTGGGGGCAGGGCCCGGGACCTCGGCGCTGGCAGGAATTCCTTTCTGCTGACGGCCACGCCTACCTGGAGCTACAGGCAGGTCTCTCCCGTACGCAACACCATATGCTTCGCATGCCCGGACAGACTGAATGGACATGGACGGAGGCCTTCGGTCCTTTCATCGCGGAACCGCAAAAAGCGCACTCGTCTGACTGGCACGAGGCCTGGAGTGAGGGGGAGCGCGCTCTGGAGGCGGCCTTGCCGTGCGCCGAGCTGGAGACCCGGGATGGACTACTCGCGGAGGTGACAGTCCGGGCGCCGGAGGAGCTGCTGTTTCGCGGACTGGGGTGGGGAGCCCTCGAGCGGCACCGCGCCGCCGCCGCCGGGGAGCCTTCACCGATCCCCGCGGAGCTGCCCTTCGAGGACGGGGATCTGGGGGAGGAACAGGCGCCCTGGCTGGAACTCCTGCAGACGGGCGCCCTGCCGGAACGAGAGCCGGAGTCAGGTCCCGGACACTACATGATCCAGCCCGAATGGCAAGGGCTGCTGGAACAAGCTATCGCACAGGGGGCAAGTGATCACTGGCTAGGTTGGCTGCACCTCGGCGTCATGGCCGTCGAGGCGCAGAAAGTCAGCGTCGCTGAGGAGCATTTCCGCAAGTCCCGCGAGCGGCGCGCCACGAGTTGGGCGGCGCGCAACCTGGCGCGGCTTGCACTGCGCGAGGGACGCGCCGCGGCTGGCTGTGATCTCCTGGCCGAGGCGTGGGATGCCGGACCGCGCCCGGTGCAGCTGGCCATCGAGTACGGCAATGAGCTGCTTCGGGCCAAGCGATACGAGGAGCTGCAGGCGCTCCTCAGATCCCTCGAGCCCAGCCACCAAGAGCATGAGCGCATCCGGCTGCTGCAGGTCCGTCTCGCGATGCATGAGGCGCGGCCAGAGGAGGCCCTGCGGCTGTTGGACTACGACTTCGCGTACATCAGAGAAGGGGAGACCAGCGTCTGGGAC
>JAAYIR010000242.1 GCA_012523355.1 candidate division WS1 bacterium | reverse complement strand
TGAGAAAGAAAGGGCGAGTGGTTTCCCGCTGCAAACCACTCGCCCTTTAGGGGCTAACCTGTCCAGGGGTCCTTCCGCCACGACTCGGAGTGCGGGCCGGGGCGGGGGAGCACAGTTAGTTCCGGCGGCGTACACAAAGCAGATCTGGTAAGCTCGTCACCGAATTCCAGCTTTGCGGAATGACATCCAGGCGCATGGCCTTGACGTGACCGTCCACAAAGTTGAAGTTGCACATGCCGTTGTGCCAGCCTTTGAAGCAACTCCAGCCGGGGTACGGCGAACCATTGTCAGAGGTGCCTGTGCGGTTGGGCCAGTACGGGGGATCCGCGGTTAGACCCGCTTCCCGCCCCTCGCTGTACTGGGCCGTCGGGTCAATACAGTTATTGAGGCTCGTCACGAAGGCCATATAATGCGTCCCGCCGCCCGAGTGTGGCTGCAAGCCATTGCCGCAGCCGAACATGATGACTCCCGCCGGGTCCGGGATACGAGACTCATTCTGGGTAACCCATGTGTTCGTGTAAGCCGAGTAGTAGTTCAGCGTATAGCCGCAACTACCATTATAGGCGGGTGGCGGGGGGTTGCGGTCGCCTTCCGGAAGGCCCGGGCAGAAAACGACCTGCTTGCTCTGAATGTACGGATTGAGCTGCGCACGATTGTACCACGGCGGAGGGTCAGTGAGACAGTACCAGCCGGTATTGAGGCCCAGTAACTTGTCGTCGTGGTCGCTGGCGTAGAGCTTTACGGCCGTGGCGATCTGTTTGAGGTTGCTCAGGCAGCTAGACTGGATGGCCTTGGCGCGCGCGCGGGCGAAGACCGGAAACAAAATCGCTGCCAGAATGGCGATGATCGCAATCACCACCAACAGTTCTATCAAAGTAAAACCAGTTCTCTTCATAGTGCTCCTCCTTTTCCTCAGATATGCAGCTTAGGGGTAAGTCTGGCCGGTTCTCGCATACCCGTAGTAGACTTGTCCCGTGGGCGTGCCGCCCTGCCCATTCGGTCCATGGGTCAAGGTGGCTATGTGTATGCTGGCCACGTGTCCGTCCAGAAAGGCGACGTTGACCTGACCGTTGTGCCGTCCGGCGACGCCATGACACCGGGGCAAGTCGCTGTCCACGACGAGTTGCGAGACGGGCAACTGGTAAAGCTCACTCTCGTACCATCTCCCCGTGCAACGTATGGGAGCCTCCTGGTTGCCCCATTCATAGTGGCAGCAGCGCATGCGGTACCAGCCGATCATGGGGTCAATGCCATACTGCACGCAGTCCATGAAGGTGGCCAGGTGCCCAGGGTACTGGAAGTAGTCAAGGGGCTGATTGACCCAGTACTCCTTCGGGTTACCACCCCACATGGAGAAGTGCTGAATGCCGATCGTGGCGCGCACGTACGGTATCTGGCCCCCTATGGGTGGCACAGTACTGGGATTAGTAACTGTGCCCCCAACGGCGTTGCCGGCGCTGGGGCAGCACCAGACCTCCTCATTCTGCAGGTAGGGGTAGAAGAACTGGATAAACCCGAGCGAATAGCCGGGGGCATAGGGATCTGCCTGATTCCCATAGTGGGGAAGCGTGGTATTGTCGTAGTCGTGGCAATACATTAGCAGGGCGGTGGCAATCTGCTTCATGTTACTGATGCAGGCCGTTTGCTCGGCTTTCGCTTTGACACGAGCAAACACGGGAAAGAGAATGGCTGCGAGAATCGCAATAATCGCGATTACCACCAGCAATTCGATGAGGGTGAAACCTTTCCGTCTCATGCTGAACCTCCTTGGTTCGTGAAAGGCCGCAAAGGCTCCATACCCAATTCACCTTCTGCCAACCCAGGTTGACCTTGCCGGAGCAACCGGCTGGGTAAGTGCCACTGCGACTGCAAAAAGACCACCTGCGCACTTGTGTCGAGTCCAGTACGCTCAGGTGACGAAACTCATCCCCCCCGAAAATGATCGTTCAATGTTCTCCTCGGGTACCGTAGCCCTTCCGGTGAACAGCGGTGCTATCGAATTATATGCCTTAACAGCAACACGGCACCCCCGACCATTATGTTCCATTGTAACATCCCCACCGGAGAATGGCAAGCGATGCCGAGGGGCGACGCGGGAAACAGTCGGAGGCCGCAGACTCCGTCATGCTGGCCGGCCTCGCCAGGGAACTGTGGTCAGGTCTGGCAGCAGTTACACTGGAGCAGGCTGTGCGCCGTGGGCCGCAGGCCCCGGCCCAGGAGGAAGGCCGTGGGGAGTCAACGAACACCTGTGCTCAACACACGAGAAGGAGCGGATCATGGCTTACGACCATCGCGAAGCGTATGTAACCGACCTGGAGAACTACCAGGGGCCCATCGACCGGATAAGTCCGTACCACTATTACCAGTTCGTGTACTGGGAGCTCCGTGAGTATTGGCGGAGGATACTGTACGCATGGACGCGGCGGGCGCCATGTGACGCGACGGCCTCCATGGCGCCGGAGCAGGCCGCGGCCGGGGTGCCCACCATGCTAACGTTAACCGTGACCCTGGGCGCTACCCCCCTGGGCGCCGGGGGGCGCCTGGCCGTGTATTGCCAGAAGGACTTCGGGGGGACCGTGAACGCCAATGTCGGGAGGCTCTTTCAGGGTCCTGACGGGCAAACGGGCTACGGGTCGCGGATTACGGCCTCGGCCTCGCGGCCGGAGGTCGAACTGCGGGTGCGCGTGCACAGCAGCGGTTCCGTCTTCACCTGTGCAGAAGTCTTCGTGGAGTCCGGCGAGCTAAAGCAGGGAGACACGGTGAGCGTGATCTTCGGTGACCCGACCTCGAAACCGCAGGTGGTGTGCGAGAAGGCAAAGACGCTCCCCTTCCGCGTGGCGATAGATTACCTGGGCAACGACGAGTTCCGTCCGGTGGCGACAACCCCCAAGGTGCAGGTGGTGGGCGCACGCGCGGCGTATCTGCGGTGTTTTGCGCCAGGGACCCCGCCGGCGGGAGAGGCCATTCCGGTTCGCGTGGTGGCCGCTGATCTGGCTAACCACAATCCGTCATATCACCACAGCGGGGAGCTGAGCCTCCAAGCCAGCGGGGAGCGCACAGACCAGGTTATGCAGGCTGAGATGCCGGAGGCAGCACATGGGTCGCTGCTTGTCGAGGGAGTGCGGATACCGGGGGCAGGCGTGACGCGGGTGCGGGTGATTGACGAGAAGCACGGGCTGATGGGACAGACTAACCCCATTTGTCCAGAAATGGCGCCGCCCGGGCTGCAACTGTATTACGGGGAGATTCATAGCCATACAGAGCTGTCCGCCGGCACGGGGACCTGCGAGAATAATTATCACTGGGCGCGCGACGTGGAGGGTCTGGATTTCGCGGCACTCGCGGACCACTTCGAGGACAACCAATCGTATAACTACACACTGGAGGACAAGTGGCAGATGACCCGGGAGTCCACAGAAGCGTTCCATGAGCCTGGCCGGTTCGTGACGCTGCTGGGGTACGAGATCGGGACGCTGGAACAGCATCGTAACGTGTACTTCCGGGACGGAGAGGGGCGCATGATAGTCGAAGGGCCGGAGGGCGAGCGGGTCACTATGGACAATGTCTTCCAGAAGCTGGAGGGCACGGAGTACATCCTGATTCCACATGCCCCCAAGTTTCACGGCATCAACTGGCAGCGACCACATGTACCAGAGCGGCAACGCTTGGTGGAGATCTGCTCCTTCTGGGGGATTTCTGAGGAGGGCGGGGAGGGACGCTACCAGTCGGTACGCCGTGCACTGGACCTGGGCTATTGTTTTGGCTTCACCGGGGGGACCGATAATCACAGCGCGGAGCCAGGGAATCCAGATCTGGGGGGTATCACGGGAGTCTACGCGCCGGAACTGACCAGGGAGGCCATATTTGATGCGCTGCGCGCACGGCACACCTTTGCCACCAGTGGTCCGCGGATGATTCTGCGCCTGGAGGGCGCCGGGGGAAGCATGGGGGACGAGGTGAGGCTCTCCGGGGAGGCCCACGCAAGCTTTCGCGCTCGCGTGGTCGCGGCGGAGGACTTGGCGAGGCTGGAGCTGATCCGCAATGGGGAGATAGCGCATACGGTGAGGATTCAGGCCACCGAGGAGGGCGTTCTGGAGTGGGAAGACGAGCAAACGGTGAGGGAAGTGGTGAGGCCACGCGCGCTCGCGAGAGAGCCACATGCCTACTACTACCTGCGCGCGGTGACGGTCAATGGTGACTATGGCTGGTCCAGTCCGATTTGGGTGCGAGAGATCGGCAGGGAAAGTTGAGATGACCTCTGCGATATCCGTGAAGGACCACGGAGCGATTGGCGACGGGCGCACGGACGAGGCCCCGGCAATCCAGCGTGCCCTGGACAGCGGCGCGCGCGAAGTACGGGTACCCGCGGGGATCTATCTCCTGGATGAGACTCTGCTGCTCGGCTCGGATATGAGACTGACCGTGGATTCCCAGGCCACTCTGCGGCTGGCGAAAGGGGCGGGCCCGCGCCTGGGGGCGGGGGGCTTCCTGCTCACCAATCGGGACCACGCATCCGGCAACCGGAACCTCACCGTAGAGGGTGGGGTGTGGGATGGAAACAATCCCGGTAATCCGCGAGGGCCCGA
>JAAYIR010000034.1 GCA_012523355.1 candidate division WS1 bacterium | reverse complement strand
TCCATCAGCTTGCCCCAGGCCTCCATGCGCTCGTCCGAGGCCCAGTCCGTCCACCAGCAGTTCACGAACAACTTGCCCTCGGGGTAGATGCTCTGGTTGTAGCGCCGCGACTCGATGTCGTCGTACATGGCCTTCAGGGGGACGCCCGCTGCGCCGTAGAGTCCGGTGAAGTACTCCTGCAGGAGTTCATCCGCGTTCTGCTCGCTGTCAAAGAGCAGATGCCACATTACATAGTGGTCAGGCTCGGTGTAGCAGCCGCACAGGAATATGCCCCGGACCTGGAACTGCTTCCACAACTCCAGCTGCCGGGCCAGGTTGTGGGCCATGAATTCAGGATACATGTACTTGCTGGGTGCCCTTTCGTGGGTGCCCTTGCCGCTGCCGGTGTAGGTCCACAGCGAGAAGGGCCGACCACTCTGCTTGATCTCCTCTCCCCACTCCAGGAATAGCTCGCGCTCGCTGGCGAACCAGGGATCCCAGGGCGTGCTGTCCCCGCACACCAGGCAGAACTCTACATCCACGTTAGGCTCCAGCGGGAAGCTGGGCTTGCCCGCATGCGACATGTAGGCCAGGGTCTTGATCCGGGCCTCGGGGTGGGTCTGGCGCAGCTCCTTGGCCACCTCGTTGACAAAATGGAACCAGTAGTCACTGTCCACCCGGGTTGAGTAATACTCCTGAGGAGTTCGAGGCCACTTGGAGCACGCCTCACACTTGCAGAAACTGCGGTTGTCCATGCACTCGACTGGGAAGGGGCTGGGTAGCTCTGCAAAGCCTATGCCCAGTTGCGCGCCAGTCTTCTTGCCGTCGTAATAGTCCCGGGCATCCTGAACCACCTGCTCAAGCACCTCCGGATTGGAGTAGCACAGCTGAGGCGGCTTGCGGTCGCCGTAGCCCTGGGCGAACCAATCCGGATGGTCGGCCTCGAAGACCTCGGCCTTGCGCTTGGTATAGTAAGCTGTCTGAGCCGGTGTTTTCGCCGCGGCTAGTAGCTCGGTCCAGGTAGCCTCCCGGAAGCGGTCATAGTACGAGTAGAGAGAGTGGTTACAGACGAGTCGTGTCCCGCCCACCCGCAGGCGTTTCAGAAACAGGTTGAGGAGCACCAGCTTGGAGCGATTGAACGCGTTCTCCTGGGCCTTCTCCGTCGCGGGATCACCCTTCGGATAAAAGTGGGCTAGCTCCTCGAAGGCTGTCCGGTCATAAACGGCAAAGGCCAGGGAACCAGGCTTCACCAGTCCCAGGTAGTACGTGTACCTCTCGGACCACGCGCCCCGGTCGTTGAACAGGCTGGAATCCCGGCCGATGAAGTCCGGGGTGCGTCGGACCTCTGTTACCTGGGCTACCAGCGTCTCAGAGCGTGGCAGGATCGTTCCGGTGGGGTAGGGGTTCAGCCAGCGGACGCCGCAGGCTTTCTGGAGAAACTCGTAGACCGCGTATAAGGATCCCTGCTCGTCAAAAAGGAGTGGCCAGTCCTTGTTCTGATCGAGTTTATCCAGCTCGTACACCAGCGCCATTTCGCCGGTGTCGGGCTTGTCCTTGCCGACCAGGAACAGCTCGTTCTCTACCAGTTTCACCACATATTCCTGATTGCTGAAGGCCGATTGTGGCAACCCGATCTTCTGGGTCCGCGCCGTGTCGCCGATGTACACGCTCACGGCGTCGGCGGGCCGGGGATCGCTCTCACGAATGAGAGGCAGTTCTACCCCGGTCATTTGCTTGACGTGCCATTGCAGCTCAGCGGCGCCAAAGCGCGCGGCTTTGGAGGGTTCCTCACTCAACACAATTACTGCTGTCCCTGCGCCTTCACGTGCCAGGGTCAGGGGTGTAGCTGCGAAACCAGACGTGGCACTGAGAAGAGCCAAGCCGACCATCAGACACCAGACTACTGCGTGATACCTCGGAGACATTCTGATCGCTCCCTTTAGGGTGATGTGTGCGGCAGCCAGTGCGCGCGGACCGGCCTAAGGGCCGTGAGCCTCCGCGCCCGCCGGAAAGTCCTCTGAAGACAAGTGCAGGAGGCCCCTGACGGTTGGGCAGGCTTTAACCTAGGGTGCGAGCTTGACCTCCGCCAGCCTGTCCACCTTGTGCAGCGCGGAATGCGATACCCAGGAGTCAACCTGGTATGGCCGCTCCCCGCAGACTGCTGGGCTTATGACCCGGGTTATGTTCATATACAGGGTGTCGCCGGGCTTCACGCCTCCGGCCACGAGGGTCGCCAGGGGGAACACCATCCGCTGCCGCCACTTGTCCTTGGCGCTGGTGTCTGACTCCACCCGAAAGCCCACATCCAGATGCAGAGTCGCCTCCGCCTCACCGTAGGCGAGCGCCGCAGTCGCGCCCTTGGGGCCCGACAAGTACTGACGGTAGGGTCGGGCCCGCTGCTTGGCCACGAAGATCTCATAGTCGTCATAGGGCGCCAGTTGCGGGGAAACCACGAGTTGGCTCGTATCCACCGTCTCTATCGTTTCCAGGTATAGATTCTCCCCGTCATGGGCCACGCGTCCCACGTAGGAGCGCTGGGTAGGCGAGGCCGACCCCTGCATATGCCACGGGCCAGGAAGCTCCGCCGCCTTAGCCCAGTCAACCTTCGCCAGATCGCCTCCCGCCGCGGGAACCCGCGGGACGGTCAGGGAGTGAATGGGACTGGCCTCGCGTTCCTCCTGGCTCTTCCGGGCTTCCTGCAGGAAGGCCCACGGCCCAGCCTCGAAGATGGCCACGTTGCGCTTTTCGCGTTCGGTCTTCGCGAGTGCGCGCGCCTCCGCCATCAGTTTGCCCCAGGCCTCCATGCGCTCCGCCGTGCCCCAGTCAGTCCAATAGCAGTCCACTATCAGCTTACCCGGAGGGTAGAGGCTCTCGTCGTAGCGCCGCGACTCGATATCGTCATACATGGCCTTCAGAGGCACCCCGGCCGCGCCGTACAAGCCGGTGAAGTACTCTTTCAGGAGCTTATCCACATCTCGCCGGCCATCGAAGAACAGGTGCCACATCACATACTGGTCAGGCTCGGCATACCACCCGCACAGGAAGAGCCCCTGCACCTTGAACTCCCGCCACCTCTCCCATTGCCGAGCCAGATTGTGGGCCATAAACCCGGGATACGCGTAGTTGCGTTCTCCCTTTTCGTAGTCGGTCACGCCGCAGTTGGTGTAGGTCCACAGGGAGAATTCTCGCCCGCTCTGCTTGATCTCCTCCCCCCACTCCAGGAAGAGCTCGTGTTCGCTGGAGGACCAGGGATCGTAGAGGGGGCTGTCGGCACAGACGGCACAGAACTGCACCTCTACGTTGGGTTCCAGCGGGAAGCTGGGCTTGCCGGCATGGGACATGTAGGCCAGGGTTCGGATCCGCGCGTCCGGGTGTGTCTTACGCAGTTCCTTCGCGACCTCGTTGACGAAGGAGAACCAATTGTCACTGTCCGCGCCGCTCGAATAGTACTTGTGGGGAGTCCGGGGGACTTTCGCGCATCTCTCACATTTGCAGTAGCTTCTATTATCCATGGCCTCCAGGGGAAAGGGAGCGGGCGGCTGAGCGTAGCCGAATCCCAGTTGCGCGCCGGTCTTTTTACCGTCGAAGTAGTCCCGGGCGTCCTGGGCGACCTGCTGAATGACCTCCGGGTTGGTGTAGCAGAGCTGCGGCGGCTTACCTGGACCGTAGCCCTGGGCGAACCAATCCGGATGGTCGGCCTCGAAGACGTCGGCCTTGCGCTTGGTATAGTAAGCTGTTTGCGCCGGTGTTTTCGCATTGGCGAGATACTCGGTCCACGTCGCTTCCCGGAAGCGCTCGTAGTATGAGTAGAGGGAGTGGTTGCAGTTCAACCGTTCGCCGCCGACCCGCAGACGCTTGAGGAAGAAGTTCATCAGCACAATCTTGGCCCGATCATAGGCCGCCTGTTCAGTCTTGGCCTTGGCCGGGTCGGTACGCGGATACAGGACGTCCAGTTCTGGCAGGGCCAAACGCTCATAGGCCTGGTAGGCCGCCGTCCCAGGTTTCACCAGCCCTGCGTAGTAGTTGTAGGTCGCCGGGCGTATGCCTTGATCAGTGAGCAGGCTGGAGTCACGCCAGATGAACTGCGGGGTACGAGTAACCTCGGTTACCTGGGCCACCAGGGTCTTAGACTGCGGCAGCAGGATTCCAGTCGGGTAGGGGTTGAGCCACCGCACGCCACAGGCTCCCTCCAGAAACTCATAAACCGCGTACAGGGAGCCCTGCTCGTCAAACAGTAACGGCCAGCCGGCATTCTCGCTGAGCCGCTCGATCTCGTACACGACCTTCATGTCTCCCGTGTCGGGCTTGTCCTTACCGACGAGGAACAGCTCGTTGTCCATGACTTTCACGGCGTACTCCTGCTCGCGGAACATCGTCTGCGACAACCCAATCTTCCGGGTGCGCGTCGTGTCGCCAATGTACACGCTCACGGCCCCCGCGGGCCGCGGCTCGCCCTCGCGCACAATAGGCAGCTCTGCCCCTGTCATCTGCTTGACGTGCCACTGCAGCTCGGCAGCGCCAAACCGCGCGGACTTGGAGGCTTCCTCCCCCAGGACGATGACCGCTGCTGGCTGGCCGTCGTGCACCAGAGTCAGGGGCGTGGCTGCGAAACCAGGCACCGCACTCAGAAGAGCCAAGCCGACCATCAGACACCAGACTACTGCGTGATACCTCGGAGACATTCTGATCGCTCCCTTTAGGGTGATGTGTGCGGCAGTTACTGCGCGCGGACTGGCCTAAGCGCCGTGAGCCTCCGCGCCCGTCGTAAAGTCCGGTGACGACAAGCGCAAGAGGCCCCTGACGGTGCCTGTGGCCAAGCTCAGCGCCGGGCCTTGGCCCGATTACCTGACGTTATCCAAATAGTAGAAGGCGGAGACGCCGGGCGCCCCCAAGACTGAGCGCACAGTTGTCGTCATGCCCTTGCTGGCCTCCAGGAGTGTCAGACTCTTGACGTGGCCATCAACGAAGCTGAAGTTCGCGAACCCGTTGTGGCGGGCTATCCAGCAGTTAATGGGTATCTTGGCAGAGCCATACACCGCATAGGGCCAGAAGGGCGGGTCTGCGGTGAGCCCCGCATCCGGTCCGGGCAACCGCACGCCACGAGGTGAGCCGAACTGCCACACCCGACACTGACTATAGTCAAAGGGTCTACCGTCGCCCCACACGATCCACTCAGAGGGCCGGAGAACCATGTCTTCAGCACAGTTGAAGATGGAGCAGTTGTAGCTCCAAGCCGTGTACCCGATGTTGAAGGTGTAGTCGGACGCGTGGCGCGCCACTTTGTGATCGGCAGGGAGCCCAGAGGGGCAGAGCCAGACCTGCTTGCTCTGCAGATAGGGCATCAGCCAAGGCCCGCCCACACTAGTTGGGGTGGTGCGGTGTCCTCCGTAGACGGTGTCGTTGAAGTTCCAAAGCCGGGGGGACCAGTCAGAGCTGTACATTTTCAGCGCAGTGGCAATCTGTTTCAGGTTGCTGATGCAGGCTGTCTGCTGCGCCTTCTCGCGGGCGCGGGCGAAGACGGGGAACAGGATCGCCGCCAGAATGGCAATGATGGCGATCACGACCAGCAGCTCAATCAGGGTGAAAGCTCCTCTTTTCATGGATATCTCCTCCGGGCTAGGGATAGCTCTGACTGACCTGGTCGGCCCACAACCAGTAGCCGTAGCCGGGTTGGGTGCCGTCTGGCAAGGTGGGACCGTAGTACAACACGGCAAGCGGAAGGGTCTGCACATGGCCGTCCAGGAAGGCGCAGTTGGCGTGGCCCATGTGCCGGCCGCACATGGTCCCCCACAACGGAGGCTCGGTGTTCCACGTTGCCGTACCGCTCCCGTATCCATGGGGCTCAATGAAACAGAACTTGGCGCTGCCGTCAGGGTTCCGGTGCATGACCTGCCAGGCGGCGCCGTCGCAGGATGCGCCTCCGGGGTCGAGGCCGGTCACCGTGCCATCGTGGAAGGCGACGAAGTGCGCCGGGTACTGGAAGTCCTCCAGCGAGCGCGGACACCACGCTCTCTGCGCGGCAATCGAGGTGCCATAGTGGTCCGAGTTACTGGATTGGTTCGCGTAGATAGTTGTACGATACAGCGGAACCGTTCCCGAACCGGGCGGAATGGTGGCGGGGACGGTGGCCTTCGAGTTGCTGATGGTGTCAGGCTTGGCGGGACAGAACCAGACCTCGTAGTTCAGCAGGTAGGGGTAAAGGAAATTGGTGTATCCGACGCCATGTCCTGGCCAGTCTGGGTCAATCCATGTGTCAACGTTGGGGATCGTCATGCTATCGTAGTCGTGGGCGTACATCAGCAGGGCGGTGGCGATCTGCTTGAGGTTGTTAATGCACGCCGCCTGGTTGGCCTTGGCCTTAACGCGGGCGAAGACGGGGAAAAGAATCGCTGCCAGGATGGCGATGATGGCGATCACCACCAGCAGCTCGATCAGGGTGAAACCCGTGCGCCTGAAGCTCCTGTGGTTCATGAAAGAACCTCCTTGCCTGATGGTATGCAAAGATTTCCGAGCCAGGGTCTCGTTTATGCGCATCAATACTTGTCTGTATGATACACCTTTTTCCCCTTGCTGTCAAGATGACCAGGCCAAGGATAACTTCGCACAAGGATTCCCGAGAGGACGAGCACTTGGACCGCAGTAATTCCTGACAGATGGATGTGCCTGCTCACCAGATGCGTCACGATAACATGCGCGGGGGACGGCAGCAGTTGGTGGAGCTTGGCAGCCGTTCAAATGTCCGGTAGCCCCGGTACCTCGTGGCGCGGGAACCAAGGCCCCCGCAAGAGGCGTGACACGGGTCCCAGGGGATTTCTGGCGCCGCGGATGCGATCAGCTCAAGGTGACGCCCCGCTGAGAATCATTGGTCTCATCCAGCACGCCTATGGCGGCTTCGTGAGACTTCTCTCGTATTTTCCTTACCGCCACCAGGCTCTGCAAACCGCATCGAAGGAAGTCCCTCGCTTCCCCGGTCCGGCCCGGGCCCATCGCATACTCACACTGCGGGAACTGTCAAGCGACAGAAGCACGAGGCCCTTCTCAGGAGAACCTGCCAGCTAACGCCCCTTCCGAGCCGCGCGGCGGTGTAGATTGACGCGCAATTTCGCCAGCCCTATACTGAAGCCATGGGGAGAAAGCCCGATACGGAAGACTCGAGGAGGCAAGAGCCGTCCCGCCCGGCCGCGGTCACTCAAGCCATGATTGCCGAGAAGCTGGGAGTAAGCTCGGCCACGGTTTCTATGGGGCTAAGATCGGACCCAAGACTGCAGGCCGAGACTATCGCCCGAGTGCAGGCCGCAGCCGCGGAACTGGGCTATGACCCCCACTACCACGACGCCGCCCGGCGTCTCGCGCTGCATCGGCGAGGCAAAAAGTATCTCAACCGGGTAGTCGCTCTGCACACACCCACCGTCGTCGGCTCCCGGTATTTCTCTCTCATCTATGAAGGTATTGCCAGCCAATTGGCCGCTGAGGGATACTCCCTGCTGGTCAATACGCCGGTTGAGCCCGAGCCGCACCCCATTGAATTGCCCGCGATCGTCAGTCGGGGCGAGGTGGACGCGCTGATCGCCATGAGTGCTCCAGAGCACCTGCGCCCTCTCGTTCGGCGCTTGCGCTCGACTCCCGGCTTCCGCGACCGCCCAGTAGTCGCGCCCTTCTACGTGGTCCCGGGGTGCGGTTCCGTGTATTCGGATGATCAGCTAGGCGCCTATCAGGCTGCCCGCCACCTGCTCGAGCTGGGACATCGTCAACTGATGTGCTTCGCCTTCGATTCCTTTCCCCACCAGCTACGTTTGAGGGGTCTGCAGCAAGCTTTCTCTGAGTTTGGCCTCGCCCCCGACAAATGCCTGCACCGAATGCGTCCCTACCCAGGTTGGAGCGCATCAGAAGCCCTGCCGGCCAACCTTGACAACGGTCTGTCCCGCCAGGAGGCTGTGGAGCATCCCTTTATCCATTACCTGCGAGAACATCCGCAGATCACCGCCCTTCTGGGCGCAAACGATGCCAGTGTATTATCCGCATGGCGCGTGCTACACGCGGCCGGCGCGAGGGTTCCGGAGGACCTGAGCCTGGTAGGCTTCGACGATGTAGACCCTCTCCCTGGCCCTGAACAAGACAACATGCTCAACTCTGTCCGAATCCCCCTGCAGGAATTGGGGCGAGAAGCTGCTCGCATGGCTCTGGGGATGATCTCCGGGGAATTGCCCGCTGAATCTCGCGTCGTTCTCCCGACGG
>JAAYIR010000033.1 GCA_012523355.1 candidate division WS1 bacterium | reverse complement strand
GTTTGTTTCCGAGGTGAGTTGTTTGGCCCGTGAAGCCGATGAAGTCATTCAGGTGTTGAAGCAGAAACTCGCCGCCTTCCGCGAGGAGCTGGCCCTCGAGGACGTGGGGCAGGTCATCGAGGTGGGCGATGGCATCGCCCGCGTCTACGGTCTGGACCACGTCCAGGCCCAGGAGCTGGTCGAGTTCCCCGGCGGTGTGATGGGCATTGCCCTCAACCTGGAGCAGGACAACGTGGGTTGCATCCTGCTCGGCTCCGATGAGAATATCAAGGAGGGCGACGAGGTCAAGCGGACCCATCGCATTGCCGACACTCGGGTGGGCGAGGCCGTTTTCGGGCGCGTCATCACTCCGCTCGGCGAACCCCTGGACGGTAAAGGACCCCTGGAGGGCACCTCTTCCCACGAGCTGGAAGTGAAGGCGCCGGGTGTCATGGAGCGCCAGCCCGTCACTGAACCTCTGTACACCGGCCTCAAGGCCGTGGACTCCATGATCCCCATTGGCCGCGGCCAGCGCGAGCTCATTATCGGCGACCGCCAGATCGGCAAGACCGCCATCGCCGCTGACACCATCATCAACCAGCGCGATCAGGGCGTGCGCTGCGTCTACGTCGCCATCGGCCAGAAGATTGCCGAGGTGCGCCGCCTCGCTGCGGTTCTAGAGGAGCACGGCGCCTTGGAGAACACTTGTCTGATAGCGGCGGCGGCTTCCGACCCGCCTGCGCAGCTCTACATCGCCCCCTACGCCGGCACGGCCATTGGCGAGCACGAGCGTGACCAGGGACGCCACGCCCTGATCATCTACGATGACCTTTCCAAGCACGCTCGCGCCTACCGCGAGGTCTCTTTGCTGCTGCGCCGCCCGCCCGGCCGCGAGGCCTTCCCCGGCGACATCTTCTATCTACACGCCCGCTTGCTGGAGCGCGCGGCCAAGCTTAGTGACGAGCGCGGCGGGGGCTCTCTCACTGCGCTCCCTCTCATCGAGACCCAGGAGGGCGACTACTCGGCCTACATCCCCACCAATGTCATCTCCATCACTGACGGCCAGATCTATCTGGAACCTGACCTCTTCTACGAGGGCGTCCGTCCTCCCATCAGCGTGGGTCTCTCTGTGTCCCGGGTCGGCGGCTCCGCCCAGGAGAAGATGATGCGCCAGGTCGCCGGACAGCTCCGCAGCGATCTCGCGGCCTACCGGGAGTACGAGGCCTTTAGCCAGTTCGCCTCCGAGCTGGACGAGTATACCCGCCGCATCCTCTCCCGTGGCCAGCGCATGGTCGAGGTGCTCAAACAGGATCAGTACGTGCCCATGTCCGTGGTGGACCAGGTGATCGCTCTCTTCGCCGGCACCCGTGGCCACTGGGACGATGTTGAGCTCGAAGCTATCCGCGGAGCCGAGCAGGCCCTCGTGACCTTCATGCATCACCAGCATCCCGAAATCGTCGCCAGCCTGGAGCAGGACCGCGAGATCAGCGACGATACCACCACCCGTCTGGAGAAGGCTATCCAGGAGTTCAAGGCTGCTGAGCGCGCGGTGGGGCGCCTCACCACGCCGAATGCCTAGGGACTGGATCAAGGCCCCGCCAGGACAGGCGTCTCGCCTGCCGGCAATCGGTAGGACGGGCGTCTCGCCTGTCCACTGACTATCTGGAACTGATCATTCATCATGGCTGAGAAGCTACGCGGCCTCCGCCGCCGTCTCAAAACGGTGCGCAACATTGAGCACATCACCCGGGCGATGCAGTTCGTCGCCACTGCCAGGCTGCAGCGGCTGCAAAAGCTGGTGACCTCCAACCAGGCTTACGCGCATCATCTTGGAGAGCTGCTCGATCGCCTCGCGGCCACCGCGGAGGTCAGCCACCCCTATTTGGAGGAGCGCGAGATCCATCGAGTCGCTCTGGTCGTCATGGCCGGAGACCGCGGCCTGTGCGGAGCCTTCAACCAACAGCTCTTCCGCGTCGCGGATGCGGCCCTGGCCCGCCTGCTATCGCCGGCGGTCGTGCTGACGATCGGTGCGCGCGCCGAGCGCTGGGCCCGCCGCCGGGGGCTTGACCCTGTCGCCGCCCTGCCCCCGCTCTCCCGTTTCGGACGACACGGCCCCGGCTCCGAGCTGGGACCCCAGGTACGTGGACTCTACGACACGGGTCAGGTGGATCAGGTGCAGGTGGTATTTGAGGAGTTCGAGTCGGCGTTGCGCCATCGCCCGGTAATGCGGCAGCTCTTGCCCCTCACTCCCGGCAGCCTCTCGCCCCCCTCCGAGCCCGGCGCCTATTACGAGTTCCTCCCGCCGGCCCCGGAGCTGCTCAAGGCGGTACTGCCCCAGGCCGTGGACGCGCTACTTTCGCACATGGCGGCGGCCACGCACGCGTCCGAACATGCTGCCCGCATGACCGCCATGACCGCCGCCACCGACAACGCTCAGGAGATGATTACCGACCTCACGCGCCGCCTCAATCGCGCCCGCCAAACCATGATCACCTCGGAGATCATGGATGTCGTCGGCGGTGCCAACGCGGTGGGAGCCGGTTAGCGGCAACCTCTCGTCCCGCCGCCGCTTCCGCGCCCGGGAGGTCGCAGGAGAATCAAGTATGGCCATTGGCAAAATCACCGAAATCAAAGGCCCCATCGTGGACGTTCGCTTCTCCCGTGATGGCCTGCCCGAGCTTCTCGAGGCCTTGCGCATCCAGGACGAGGACCGGGCTATCCACCTCATCGTCGAGGTCGCCCAGCAACTCGGCGACGACATTGTCCGCTGCATCGCCATGGACAGCACTGACGGCCTGGTTCGGGGGATGCCCGTCGAGTCCCTCGGACACCCCATCAAGGTTCCAGTGGGGGACCATACTCTGGGCCGGCTCTTCGACGTCCTCGGCAACGCCATTGATGACCGGGGCGAGGTGCTTGCCGATGAGCATTGGCCCATTCACCGCGCTCCTCCAGACTTCCCCGCCCAGAACCCGGCCCGTGAGCAGTTCGTTACCGGCATCAAGGCCATTGATCTCCTCGCCCCCTTCCCCCGCGGCGGCAAGATCGGACTCTTCGGCGGCGCCGGCGTCGGCAAGACCGTGCTCATCATGGAGCTCATCCGCAATGTCGGCTATGAGCACCAGGGCGTCTCCGTCTTCGGCGGGGTAGGGGAGAGGACCCGCGAGGGCAACGACCTCTATCGTGAGATCAAGGAGAGTGGCGTCCTCGAGCGCACCGCCCTGGTCTTCGGCCAGATGAATGAACCTCCCGGCGCCCGCCTGCGCGTCGGCCTGTCTGCCCTTACCATGTCCGAGTACTTCCGCGACCGGCGCGGCCAGGATGTCCTGCTCTTCATTGACAACATCTTCCGCTTCGTGCAGGCCGGCCAGGAGGTTTCCGCTCTTCTGGGCCGCCTCCCCTCCGCCGTCGGCTATCAGCCCACCCTCGCCACCGAGATGGGCCGTCTGCAGGAGCGCATCACCTCCACCATGGAAGGCTCCATCACCGCCGTTGAGGCCGTCTATGTCCCCGCCGACGACTACACCGATCCCGCTCCGGCTACCGTCTTCTCTCATCTCGACGCCACCGTGGCCCTGGCCCGCGAACTCTTTGAGCAGGCCATCTACCCGGCGGTGGACCCCCTGGCCTCCACCTCGCGCCTCCTCGACCCGCAGGTGGTGGGCGCGCGCCACTACCGCGTGGCCCGCGAGGTCCAGGAGACCCTCCAGCGCTACCGTTCGCTACGCGACATCATCGCCATTCTGGGTGTCGAGGAGCTCTCCGACGAGGACCGCCTCGTCGTCGGGCGCGCCCGTCGTGTCCAGCAGTTCCTGACCCAGCCCTTCTTCGTCGCCAGCATGTTTACCGGCCTTGACGGCGTCTTCATGCCCATTGAGGAAACCGTCAGCGGCTTCGAGCGCCTGCTTGCCGGGGAGTTTGACCAGCTTCCCGAGGACGCCTTCCGCATGATCGCCAACATTGAGCAGGCTACCGAGAAGGCCGGGAAGGGATAAGCATGCCCCGGCCTTTCCATGTGCAACTGGTGACCCCCCAGGGCGTCCGCTACGACAACGACGCGGTGTACCTGCGGCTCCCCGCCGAAGACGGCTACTTCGGTATCATGGCCGATCATGCTCCGCTAATCGCCGCCCTGGTTCCCGGGCAGGTATCGCTTCACCGTCCCGGCGCTCCTCGCCCCGATCTCTACGCGTCCAGTGGTGGTGTGGTGGAGGTCACTGAGAATCAGACCGTGGTGCTGGCCGATACTCTGGAGACTCCGGAGGAGATAGATGAGCAACGCGCGCGCGAGGCGGCGGAGCGAGCGCGTGACCGCCTGCAGGCGAGGACACTCCCGGAATTTGACGAATCCCGTGCCCTGGGCGCCCTGCAACGCGCTCTTGTTCGTCTCCAGGTTGCCGGTAAGCGCGCGGCCGGCGGGGGTCTCTGACCGCCTCCACTCACTGAGACCGGGCCGCCCCCGGAGCTGGCTTGGTGAGCCGCTCCCCCTCCTGCGGTTGCCAAAACCCTCCATACTCGCTATAATGATCTGCACTCCGTAGGCGTGTCTCCCGTTGTTCATACCGCGTCAGGGAGGGCGTCACCTTGCAGCACACATCACAGTCCGGTGAAGGAGTCATCACCATGGAGCAGATTGTCGTCTCTGGCGGCAGACATCTACACGGCGCGGTCTCCATCAGCGGCTCCAAGAACGGTACTCTCCCCTTGCTGGCGGCTGCCATGCTGGTTGAGGGGGAGACCGTCCTGGAGAACGTCCCTCAAATTGAGGACGTTCATACCATGCTGCAGATGCTGGAGGCCCTTGGCGTCCACACCCGCTTCATTGGCCCTGGGGTGCTGAAGATTGACGCCTCTGACCTGCGCTCCATCGAGGCCCCCTATGACCTCGTGCGCCGTATGCGCGCCTCCTTCTACGTCGCCGGGCCCCTGCTGGCTCGGACCGGCCGGGCCGAGGTGCCACTCCCTGGCGGCTGCCTCATTGGCAACCGTCCGGTAGACCTGCATGTCCAGGGCTTCAAGACTTTGGGCGCCATTGTCTCTGAAGACTCCGGCGTGATGCGCGCCTATTGCCAGCGCCTGCGCGGCGCTCGTGTGTATCTTGACCCCCGCTACCGCAGCCTCGGCGCCACGATTAACATCATGCTCGCCGCCGTCCTCGCCGACGGAACCACGGTGATCGAGTCGGCCTCCCGCGAACCCGAGGTCGTATCCTGTGCCCAGTTCCTGCGCCGCTGTGGTGCTGACATCAGCGGCATTGGCGGCTCCACCATAACCATCCACGGCGTCGACCGGCTGCAGGGTTGCCGGTTCCGGTCCATTCCCGACCGCATGGAAACCGGCACCTTCATGTACGCCGCCGCTGTCGCGGGTGGTAGTGTCCTGCTTGAGGACACCCTTCCCGAGCACATGGTGATGGTCACCGAAGCCCTTACTCATAGCGGTGTCCAGGTGGACTGCGGCGACAACTACCTCAGGGTTAGCCGCGATCGCCGGCCCCTGGCAGCCGATATCGCCACCGCCCCTTATCCTGGCTTTCCCACTGATTTGCAGCCTTGCCATTGTGTGATGGCCTCCGTCGCCGAAGGCAAGAGCATCATTGAAGAGGCCATCTTCGACGCGCGCTACAACTATACGGACGAACTCAACCGTATGGGCGCCAACATCCGCGTCGCCGGTAATATGGCGGTGGTGGTGGGCGTCCCCCGTCTGAGCGCTGCGCCTGTGGAGGCCACCGACATTCGCGCGGGCGCTGCTCTGGTGCTGGCGGCGCTGGCCGCCGAGGGACGTACCCACATCAGCGGCGCTGAGTTCCTTGACCGTGGCTATGAACGGCTGACCGACAAGCTTCGGGGCCTGGGGGCGGAGATCTCGCGGCGGAGTGTGGAAGGCAAAGAAGCGCTATGCTGGGTCTAGCCGACCGCCTGGGCATTGACCTGGGCACCGCCAACGTGGTGGTCTACGCTCATGGCCGCGGGGTCGTTCTGCGGGAGCCCTCGGTGGTTGCCATCGAGTACCGCAGCCGACGAGTCCTGGCCATCGGGCGCGAGGCCGAGGCCATGCTCGGGCGCACCCCTGGCAATATCGTCGCCTCCCGGCCCCTGCGCGACGGTGTGATCGCCGACTACTCCGTAACCCGGGAGATGCTCACCTATCTTCTGCGTAAGGCCTCCGGCACCCGCGGGCGGCTCTTCCGTCCCCTGGTGGTCATCTGCATCCCTTCCGGAGCCACCGGTGTGGAGCGGCGGGCAGCTCTTGACGCCGCACGGGCCGCCGGGGCCCGCGATGCCATCCCCGTTGAAGAGCCCATGGCTGCCGCCATCGGTGCTGGCTTGCCTATCGCCAGTGCCATCGGGAATATGGTGGTAGATATCGGCGGGGGCACCACCGATATCGCCGTCATCTCGCTGGGTGGCATCGTCGTCAGCGACTCCTTGCGCGTGGGCGGCAACTACCTCGATGAGGCGCTCATCCGTCATATCCGTCGTACCTACAATCTGGAGATCGGTGAACGTACCGCCGAAGCTCTCAAGATCCAGACTGGTTCGGCCTTTGATGTCGGCGAGGACCGTGAGACCGAGATTCGGGGCCGCGATATCTTCACCGGCCTCCCCAAGACCATGCGGGTGGTCGGTGCAGAGGTTCGCGAGGCCCTGGCCGAGGGGGTCATGCAGGTCGTGGAGGCCGTCAAGCGCATCCTGGAGGTGACGCCGCCGGAGCTGTCCGCGGACATCATAGAACGCGGCATCACCCTCACCGGCGGCGGGGCACTGTTGCCCGGCATGGATCGCCTCATCGAGTTGGAGACGGGCATTCCGGTGACCGTCGCCGAGGACCCCATCTCCTCGGTAGCCATCGGCACCGGCAGGGTGCTGGACTGCGCCGAGATCCTGCACACCCATTCCCCCCGCCACTCCGGCCGCTATCATCGGCTCTGAAGAGCTCGCCCTGTTTTGCCCTCGCGATCTCGCAACTCAGGAAGGACTTGCGACGCGTTCCGCGAAACGGTAGCACGAGCCTGACGCCCTTGGCTGTAATCTAACTACTTCTGTTCTAGGGAGCGGGATGACCATGCAACTTGCCGAGAGAATGAATCTTCTGGGGACTGAGACCGCCTTTGAGGTGCTGGCGCGCGCCCGCCAGCTGGAGCGCGAGGGTCGCACCATTATCCATCTCGAGATTGGCGAGCCGGATTTCGATACCCCCCAGCACATCATTGACGCCGCCTGCGAGGCCCTCAACTCCGGCTTCACCCACTACGGCCCCAGCGCCGGCGATCCCGAACTGCGCGAGGCCATCGCCCAGCACATGGGCAAGACCCGCAACCTGGCCGTCGCGCCGGACGAGGTCGTCGTGGTCCCCGGCGCCAAGCCCATCATCTACTGGGGCATCACCGCCTGCGTGAACTCCGGCGAGGAGGTCATCTACCCCAACCCCGGCTTCCCCATCTACGAGTCCATGATCAACTTCGTCGGCGGCAAGCCCGTCCCCGTGCCGCTGCGCGAGGAGAACGAATTCCGGCTCGACGCTGAGGAGCTGCGCTCTCTGGTCACCGACAAGACGCGCATGATCATCCTCAACTCCCCCCACAATCCCACCGGCGGGGTGCTGACCCTCGAGGACCTCCAGGCCATTGCCGACATCGCCCTCGAGAAGAACCTCTGGGTCATGTCCGATGAACCTTACGAGTCCATCCTGTACGAGGGTACCCATTACAGCATTGCCGCCCTCCCCGGGATGAAAGAGCGCACCATCTTGATTGATGGCTTCTCCAAGGCCTTCGCCATGACTGGCTGGCGCCTGGGCTACGGCGTTATGAACCAGGAACTGGCCGCCATGGTCTCCCGTCTGCAGACCAACTGCACCTCCTGCACCGCCGCCTTCACCCAGCGCGCGGGCCTCGCCGCCCTCCGCGGTCCGACGGAGCCCACGCAGGCCATGGTCGCCGAGTTCAAGCGCCGCCGCGATGTCATCGTGGATGGCCTCAACACTCTACCCGGCGTCACCTGCCTCCGCCCGCATGGGGCCTTCTATGTCTTCCCTAACGTGCGCGGCACCGGCCAGGACTCCCGCGCTCTGGCCACGCGCTGCATGGAGGAGGCGGGGGTGGCCGTCCTCTCCGGCACCGCCTTTGGCGAGTACGGCGACGGCTACCTGCGCCTGTCTTACGCCAACTCGGTCGAAAACCTCCGGCAGGCCATCGCCCAGATCGGCGAGATGCTCACCGCTACCGCCTAGCTGCCATCTCTCGCCCTGGCACGGCAGGGCGGCAGGTTCTTCACCCGCCGCCCTCCGCCGGCAGGCCCGTACCTTCCCTCCCTGCTTAGGGGCACTATGAGCGAGCCACTCTATCCGCCCTCCGCCAACTCTGCGGCCCGCATGGTGCTGGTCATGTGTGTCAATGCCGGCGTGGACCGTACCTACGAGGTGGAAAACTTCACCTGCGGCGGCTTCCACCGCCCCACGGCCTGCCATGTCGCCGCTGGCGGCAAGGGCCTCAATGTCGCCCGCGCCCTGGCTGCCCTGGCACTGGATACCGTCGTCACCGGCTTCTTCGGCGGCTTCAGCGGCGACTTCATCTTCTGTGACCTCGACCGCCCCCACCTCTACCCGGAGTTCATCCAGATTCGTGCCGACTCCCGCACCACCCTGGCCATTCGCGACTCCCGCAGCGGTCTGGTTACCCGCCTGGATGAATGGGGCCCCCCGGTATCCGAGGCTGAGGTGGCTCTCCTCCACGAGCGCTGGGAAGAGCTGCTCCCCTTCGCCCACCTGGCGGTGGTCTCCGGCAATCCTCCCCCGGCGGTTGGCGAGGACTTTTGTGGCCGGCTGGTGGCCCGCGCGCGGGAGATGGACGTCGCCGTCCTGGTTGACCTCCATGAGACGCACTTGCGCGAGGCCTTGCTCGCCACACCGGCAATCCTTACTCCCAACCTCACGGAACTTTCCTGGTTGGCCGGACGCTCTTTATCTATACCAACGGAAGTGGTAGACTATAGCCGTGAGTTGGTAGCCGGTGGGGTGGGTACAGTCTTGACAACTTTAGGAGCCGAGGGAGCCCTCCTGGTGACCGCGGATACCGCCTTCCGCGTTCTGGCCCCGCAGGTGGACGTGGTGAGCGCGGTGGGGGCCGGTGACTGTGCGGTTGCGGGCTGGGTAGCGGCCGGCGCCTGGGGGCTACCTCTCCGCGATCAGGCCCGGTGGGCGGTGGCTGCCGGTTCCGCTTGTTGTCTGCACACTGAGGCCGCCGCGCTCCATCGCGAGGAGCTGGAGAGCCTGCTGGCCCGGACCTCGGTCTCGGATCTTTAGCGCCAGACTCAGGTTCTGCCTGCCGATGCTGTCGCTGTGCTCCCGTCATGCTGCCGTTGTGCTGCTGTTCACCGGGGGGAGACTCTTGCTGGAGGTCGCGAAATGTCAGAAGGCCTGAATCGTCGTGATTTTCTGGTCCGCGGCGCCGTCGCCGGCGCCGGGATTCTCGGTGCCGGATGGCTTGCCTCCTGTGCGCGTTCCGCCGTCTCTACCGCTGCCTCTGCCTCCCAGACTCTCACCGGCGCACTCGCTGACACGGCCCAGGCTCCGGTGGCCCAGGAGGCCGTGGCCGTAAAGAGTCGCGTAGGCCTTTACACCAACGAAGGCCTCATGGACGCCGACACCGTCCCCAACCTGGAGAAGGTTCTCGCCATGCTCGACCGGGGCATGATGTATGTCTTCGGGGCCGATAGTCCCGAGACCGCCTGGAAGCAGGTCGCCTCTCCCCAGGATGTGGTCGCTCTCAAGGTCAACTGCATCTGCCGCCACCTGTCCACGAACCCCGTGGTGAGCTACGCCATCGCCCAGCGGCTCATGGATGTCGGGCTGCCGCCCCAGAACATCATCATCTTCGACCGCACCAGCCGCGAGCTGACCAACGCCGGCTATGAGCTCGTCAAGTCCGGCACCGCCAAGCCTTACTGCTACGGCACGGATGGAGACTACGGCGAGGAATTCACCTACGAGACCTTCTCCGGGAAACTGAGCAACATCCTGCTGCAGAAGGCCACCGTGTTGATCAACGTGCCCGTGCTTAAGACCCATGGCGCCTCCCAGGTGACCATCGCCCTCAAAAACCATTTCGGCACCGTGCACAATCCCGGGGCCTGTCACCGCAACATTGACATGACCATCCCCAGCATCAGTGCCACCGAGCCCATCAAGACCAAGACCCGCTTGGCTATCCTGGACGCCACCCGCGCCTGTTTTGCCGGGGGCCCCTCTCCGCCTCCCGCCAGCATGTGGACCTTCAAGGGCGTGGCCGTCGCCAGCGACCCCGTGGCGCTCGATTTTGTCGGTAATCGCATCGTCAACAATAAGCGTACTTCCGAAAACATGGGACCCATCTCCAAGAATCCCGAAGGGGTCGCTACCCATCTGCTGAACGCGGCCCGCATGGGCCTGGGCAAAGCCTCCGAGGGGGAGATTGATCTGGTTCACGAGCAGCTTACTTGACGCAGCCTATCAGACGAGACCCGTCCCGGGCCGTCGAGCTTGATGGTCCCGGCCTGGGTCACACCGGAAAGGAGATGATGCAGCCATGCCGCTGTTGATCACCAGTCTTGAAAACCCGGTAACGATTCTTATTATCCTGGTGATAATCTTGATACTCTTCGGCGCCAAGAGGATCCCCGAGGTCATGCACGGTCTCGGGAGGGGGCTCTCCGAGTTCAAGCGCGGTGCCCGCGAGGCCGAGCAGGACCTGCACCGCAGCCTCTCTTCCGCGCCGCCTGCGGAGGAAACGAAGTCCACTCCGACCGAGAGCGCGCCTTCCGCTGAAGCGCCGAGCGAGGACAAACCTGGTTAGGATGGTGTGTTACCAATGAAAGCAATCTCCAGACGCAGCGCCGCGTGGGGAGGGTATCTCGCCCTCTCGCTGCTGCTGCTGGCCGGAGCTGCTCTGGCTGCCTCCCTCTCGCGCTTCTTGCCCGCTTCCGGGACCATTCCGGGCTGGAAGGTGGTAGCCAATAGCTCGCGCGGTGGCTCCGACAACGACACCCTCTATGAGATCTACAACGGCGCCGTGGATAGCATGCGCGAGGCCGGTCTGGCCGAGGCCTACCAGCGGCAGTACTCGAGGGGCAATGACCGCCTCACCGTGGACCTGTTCCGTTTCCGGACCTGGCAGCAGGCCAAGGCCTACTACACCGACCAGCGCAACGCAAACCGAAGCGCGGGCCTCTTCAAGATCTATGCCGATCTTCCCCGCGAGGCCTTCATTGCCGAGAATGCCGGTATGATCGCCGGCATGGGTTGGGGCAAGACTTATGTCCTGCAGATCGGGCTGGTGGGTTCCGGGAACGCCAAGCGCTACGAGGCCTACAAGTTCCTGAAGAATATCCTGAGAAAGATCGACAACTCCTAGCGACGGCGTGGGGCTTCTTCCCTGCTGCATGGGGCGGAACTGCGATTCCGCTTGCCATCTTTCTGTCTGTTCCCTGGATTCTTGACTATGCTACGCCTCCACAACTCCTTGACTCGCCGTGAGGAAGAGTTTACCCCTGCCGACGGACACACCGTCAAGCTTTACACCTGCGGGCCGACGGTCTACAACGTGGTCACCATCGGTAACCTCCGGTTCTTCCTGTTCGCCGACCTGCTCTGCCGCTCGCTCTCCTATCTGGGCTATGAAGTTCACCAGGTCATGAACCTCACAGATGTGGATGACAAGACCCTTGCCGGCGCCGGCTCCGAGGGGCTCTCCCTGGCCGAGTTCACCCGCAAGTATGCGGACCTGTTTTTCTCCGACCTGGCCACCCTGAACATCCAGCCGGCCTGGAAGTACCCCCGCGCCACCGAGTATGTCCCCCAGATGCAGACCCTGATCCAGACCCTGCTCGATAAGGGCCACGCTTACGTTACTGAGGGCTCTGTGTATTTCGATATCTCCAGCTTCCCGCCATACGGCCGGCTCTCCGGCGTTAGGCCCGAGCAGGCCACGGAGGCGCGCCAGTATGGCCGCCTGCAGGCGGATGAGTACGAGCGCGAGGAGGTCACCGACTTCGCCCTCTGGAAGGCCGCCAAGCCCGAGGAGCCTTCCTGGCCGAGTCCCTGGGGCCCGGGACGGCCCGGCTGGCATATCGAGTGCTCTGCCATGGCGCTCGACCTCTTTGGCAGCACCCTGGACATCCACGCCGGCGGGGTGGACCTGCTCTTCCCCCACCACGAGAACGAAATCGCCCAGAGCGAGGCCGCCACCGGCCAGCAGTTCTGCCGTTTCTGGCT
>JAAYIR010000241.1 GCA_012523355.1 candidate division WS1 bacterium | reverse complement strand
GTGGCGGAGGACGGCGTGGTCAAAAATGAGCTGGCCGTGGTCGGAGTAGCGGGGGTGGCGGTGCTTGAGGAAGTACTGGCCGCGGGTGGTGACGACAAGGATCGCGGGGTTGGCGGTGCCGGCCCGCGTGCGGGTAAACATCAGACGGCCCACTGGCCAGTGCAGCAGCAGACGAGCTAGCTCTTTCCGGGGTAGAGGGAAGCTGGACATGGGTTGCGGGAGCCGGTAACGGGGTTTCTCGACACCAGGCTCTTCGCTCCCCCGCCGGGGAGCACCTTCATCCCGCACAAAAAACGGCCTCCTCTGCGCAAAGCAGCGGAGGCCGCGGTATGTGCCAGGTCGGAACTTCCTAGCTGACTACCTTGACGTTCTCGGCGCGGGGGCCCTTGGCGTCCTCGGCGACATCGTAGGTCACCTCGGCGCCTTCGGCCAGGCTGCGATAGCCTTCGCCCTCGATCGCCGAAAAATGCACGAACAGATCGGGGCCGTCCTCACGCTCAATGAAGCCGTAGCCCTTGCCGTCATTGAACCACTTGACTTTGCCGTATGCCATATATAGCGCACCTCCTTCTTCTGTTGACTGGCTGTCCTGTCCCTGCTGTCCAGTCCGGAAGAGATGCACTTCTTCAGGGTCCAACAAGTTCACGCTAGCCGTTCTTGTTTCACTGGGGTCCCTCGCGGAACCCAAGTGACTGAAGTATACCACTCCCCGAGGAATAAGGCAAGGGGTCCTACGAATTTGTTTCGGGTTCAGCTTGACATCTACTCAGTATGTTTCGTATAATGCCAAATAGGCGAAACAATAGCGAGAGTGGAAACGGAATGAGGATGCCACCTGTGGATGAAACCCCCCGTAAGCGAGAGCCTTATAAGCTCCGTGCAGATCCGAATCGACAGCGGCGCCTGCCGGTAACCCTAACCGAGGAGGAGACGGAGGTCCTGCTGGCCCAGGTCAACCCGGGTTCAGCACTGGGTCTGCGCAACCGGGCTATTCTGGCGGCGATTCTGGGAGCGGGCCTGGGGGTGTCGGAAGTGGTGGCACTGCGACCGCGCGACATCAACTTCCGCGAAGGCACCGTGTCCGTCAAGAGTGGCAAACCACGGGTGATCCCGGTGGATGGGCATACCCTGGCCTGGCTGAGCGCCTGGGCTGAGAGGCGCAAGGGCCTGGGGCTGACGCTTCAGCAGCCCTTCTTCTGTCGTCTGCGCACTAAGGGCGTGGGCAAGCAAGCCTTGCCCGCCGGCGGGGTAATGACGACCCGAAACCTGCAGGTTCTCCTGCGGCGGCTGGCGGAGCAGGCCGGGCTGGGGAAGCGGGTAACCCCGCGCACCCTGCGACACACCTACGCCAGCCGGCTGCTGGCGCGTGGCTTCACCCTGCAGGAGGTACAGGAGCTCCTGGGACACTCTGACATTGCCAGCACCCTGGTGTACGCGCAAGACAACCCGCAGGCCTTGAAGGCGAAGGTGCAGAGCCACGCCCCGCGGGCAGAGCTGGCGGCGCACATTGCAGCGCTGGAAGAGGAACTGGCGGCGCTGAGGAAAGCCGCCGGGCTGTAGGAGGATAACGGACACATCACACACAACTCACGGCGCGCAGAACCTATACGCACCGCGAAAAGACTGAGGAGGCGTTTGGGTATGGGATTGCATCGCAAGGGCGAAAGGCTGCGCGCACCGGGCTTCACCGGGCGGCACAGCACATTGAATCTCGTCGCACAGGGGCAGGATTACTCATGAAGCTGTTGATCATTTCCGCTGCTTGGCTTCCCGAATTCTGGCATGGCGGTAAAGTACTGTCGCCCCCCATGTGTCTTCCCGTACTGGCCGCGCTGACTCCGCGCGGGCCGGAGATCCACCTGGTGGATGAGAACGTGGAGCCGGTGAACCTGCAGGAGGAGGCGGACCTGGTCGCGATCAGCGCCATGACCGCTTCGGCCCCGCGGGCGTACGAGATCGCGGACAGCTTCCGGGCGCGCGGGGTACCGGTGGTGATGGGAGGCATGCATCCGTCGGCCTTGCCGGAGGAGGCCGCCCAGCACGCGGACGCGGTGGTCATCGGCGAGGCCGAGAACCAGTGGGCGCAGGTGCTGGCCGACTTTGCCGCCGGGCATCCCCAGCGATTCTATCACGCTGAGGAGCGCCCTACGCTGACGGATGTGCCTCTGCCGCGACGCGACCTCCTGCACCAGGACCGCTACCTGGCCCCGAACCTGGTGCAGACGGCACGGGGCTGTCCGCACGCATGTAGCTTTTGCTCGGTCAGCCCGGTGTTTGGCCGCAAGTACCGTTTTAGACCGGTCCCCGAGGTCATTGAGGAAATCCGGGCGCTGGGATCGCGGTCGGTGGGCTTCCCTGACGACAACATCGTGGGCCGGCCCGCACGGGCGCGCGAGCTGTTTGAGGCCTTGATTCCACTCCGGGTGCAGTGGGCGGGGCAAGGCGACCTGTCCATGGCCAAGGATGAGGAGCTGCTCAACCTCATGGCGCGCAGCGGCTGCCTGGCCATGTTCGTGGGGATAGAATCATTGTGCGCGGAGAGTCTGGCGACGGCGCACAAGCAGCCCAATATCGGGCTGGATCTGGAGCAGGCCATCGCGACCATCCACCGGCACGGCATTGACCTGGTGGGCTCCTTTGTCTTTGGCCTGGAGGGAGACAAGCCCGACCTCTTTCGTAAGACCGTGGCTTTTGCGGAGCGGGTCAAACTGGCCGCAGCACAGTTCTCGGTCCTGACGCCCTTCCCCGGGACGCCGATCTATGAGCAGTTCAAAGCGGAAGGCCGTATCACGAGCTTTGACTGGTCGCGCTATACCATGGGGACTGTGGTCTATCAACCGCACAACATGACGGGGGCGGAGCTAGCGGCGGGGCGCAAGTATGCCTACGGCCACTTCTACTCGCTGCCCTCGATGGCGCGGCGATTGCTGGTTCGGCGCGGGACGAAGACGAGCTGGGCCCTGCGCACCGCGGCCAACTGGAGCTACCGGCGGCGACTGCGCGGCGGCAAGATCGCGGACAGTCTGCCCTGCGAGGACATGCCGGCGCCCGCGGCGGGCGGTCCTCGTATGCACCAGCGCCTATGTAGGGAGGCTGCCAAGCCCGGGGGCACCCCACCCGGCGGCGCAAGCGCCGCCGACCTCCCCTAGATTAGGGGAGGTGTCGGAGGCCTCACCCCCTGGGTGGCCGAAAAGCGGCCCCCGGTCCCCCTCTCCCCGTGCCTGCGGCTGAGGAGAGAAGGAGCAGAGGGACAGACGAGACGCCTGTCCTACCGAGGAGAGTGTGGGCGATGGCGGGGTACCCCATCCGCCGTGCGGCCCCTCCAGAAGTACGGACGCCAGGGGTGGAGGCAAGCTACGAGGTGGGTGAGCGGGCGGCAATCGCGGGCAGACCCGCGAAAGCCGCCCCTACGAGAAACGACACCAGAACAGGGCGGGCGGCGGCGCGGAGGGGGCCGCGCGGAGGACCCCACCCGGCGTGCGGCCCCTCCAGAAGTGCGGACGCCAGGGGTGGAGGCAAGCTACGAGGTGGGTGAGCGGGCGGCAATCGCGAGCAGACCCGCGAAAGCCGCCCCTACGAGAAACGACACCAGAACAGGGCGGGCGGCGGCGCGGAGGGGGCCGCCATCCTGACGCGCTCCGCGCGTCCCTCGGCCGGCCCCTCCCAGCGGAAACGCCGCAAGCAGGCCCGTGGCTTGCAGACTAACCCTCCAGGATCAGCCGAGGATAGGCGTGGACGTCGTTGAGCGGGCGCTGGTGGAAAGCGCGTCCGCGCTGCACGCCGGCCAGGCCGGGCACATGCGTGTAGATGGCCGCCGTGAAGGCGAACTCGCCGTCAACAATCTCGATCTCCAAAGCGCTGAGCGGGATCAGAGCCGCCATCTGGTAACCGGTGGGAGTGGCCGTGCAGCGGGCCTCCCCGCCCTCCACAGGAGCCATATCGGTGCTCACCATGCGTGGGGCCACGTCGCCGAGGCCAGGCACCAGGAAGACCTGTCCGGGGCGTCTCTCGAAGCCGGGGCGCTTGGCGAAGAGGTCAATCATCGAACCCTTGTAGACCGGGTTCACCAGTTCAAAGGCGCTGTCGTTGACCTCGGCGAACAAGGCCAGGTAGTCGCCGGTCACTCCCACGCGGTAGGTGCCCAGCAGGTGGCCGCCGAGGATGGTGACGGGGATAGGCGAGGCTTGGGCCAGGGCGGTGGGGACCTCTTCGAGGGTGACCCCCTCCGGCAAGCGGGGGACGGTGAGCGCAGGACGGAAGGCAAAGCCCACGGAAGTGTCCCAGAAGCCCTCGACGCCAGACTGGACCTCAGCCAGAATCTCCTCCGTGCCCTCCTTGACCTGTAGGTCCAGGGTCAGCTCGATTTCCTCCCCCGGCTCCAGGCTGATCTCGCACGTCGCCGAGGAGGCGCCATCGAGGGAAGCTTCGGGGTAGGCACGGAGGGTCACGGGGCCGCGGAAGGAGGCGGTACCCGCGTTCTCGAAGATCGCGCGGACGGTGAAAGCGCAGGGAGTGGTATCGGGGTAGTCATAGTAGATCTGGTCGCGGACCTCGGCGGGGTCAAGGTCGCTGGCGGGCAGTAGCCGGGGCCAGACAAACGCGCCGATCTCCCGATCCGGGGCGGGGGCCTCGCCGGTGAGCAGGACCTCGGTGCGCGGGCCAATGGTGGTCATATCAATCGGTCGGAAGCCCAGGGCGAGGGCCGGGGAGTCGGCGCGCAGGGAGAAGTCGCCGTGCTCGGGATCCGTGAAGAGCGGATCGGCGATCACGCCGTTCACGTCCAGCCCACGGGCCTGCCAGTCCTCCCAGGTGCCGCCGGCGAAGTCGCCAGGGCGACCCTCGGCCTGCCAGTAGAGGTTGCGGTCGAAGTCAACCTGGCGCAGACCGGCATAGGCGCAGCCGCTGATGGCCGCGCCAGTGCGCCAGTAGACGAGGTTCCCCTCGCAGCGGTAGGGGCGGAAGAACTTGGGCGTCCCCCAGCCGATCTGCACATCGCGGGCCAGGGCGAAGATGTTGTTGCGGAACAGGTCGTCGCGCCCGTAGTTCATGTGCAGGCCACCGGAGTCGGTGTTGTAGACAACGTTGTCCTCGTAGAGGACGAAGGAAGTGCCCTCGTCGGGATAGAGGCCAGTGCCACCGTAGCTGTAGCAGTGGACGTCATGGAGGAGGTTGTGGCAGATGCGGGTGCCGGGAGAAACGCCGAGGCTGTAGATGGCGCCCATGTCGCTAAGCACGCCCTGGCCGATGGTGTGGATGTGGTTGTGGGCGATGAGATTGCGACGGGCCTTGCTGGGCATGAAGCCCCAGATCCAGCCCACGGAGATGCCGGTGTAGAAGAAGTCGTAGATGTGGTTGTGGGTGACGACGTTGTCGCCGCTGTGGCCAATCCAGACGCCGATGGCGCTCTGATAGCGGCGGCCGCCCTCGGTGATGGAGTTGTCAGAGACGAAGTGGAAGCCGCTGTCGGCGGCATCCATCTGACTGCCGGGGGCATGGGCGGAGCCGAGCTTGACACCGCCGGCGCCCAGGTCGTGTAGGCGGTTGGCGAGAACGGTGATGCCGCGACAGCCCTCCCCGGCCTCGACAGCGTAGTTGGCGAGGTGAGAGATCTCGTTGCAGCGGAGCGAACAGTCGGCGGCGTAGGTCAGAGCAAGGGCGCCGGGGACGCGCCAGGCAGCCTGACTGGACCCGCCGCAATCCGGCGCGTAGTTCCACTCGGTATGGTGCAGGCGCAGGCCGGCGAGGTGTACGTCATGGACCGGGCAGTCGGGTTGGCCCTGGAAGAGCACGAGCTGCTCGAGCACCGGCGCGATGACGCGGGTGGTCGCGGGGTCCTCCCCCGGCAAGGGCAGGTAGGTGAGCAGACCAGCGGAGCGGTCGAGATACCACTGTCCGGGGGAGACCAGGCCCTCGAGAACGTTCTCGAGGAAGTAGCGGGTGTCGCCAGCGCGGTTCTCATCCATGAGGCCGCTGAAGCCCGTATCGCGGTCGAAGGTGACGGTGTGGGTCGCCTCGTCCAACTCCGCGATGGCGAGGTGCGAGTCCACCCAGAAATGCAGGACGGTGACGGCAACGTCGGAGAGATTATGGAAGGGGCGCAGGTCGCCGGGCTGATAGCCGGAGACGCGCTTGTCGGCGGTGGCGCCGCGCAGGCGAAAGTAGCCCTCCTGGGGGAGACGGGAGCGGGGGCGCCGCTCACCCTCTACGAAGAGCTGGGTGAACCACCAGGCGCCGGACTTGACCTCGGGGATTTCCAGGGTCCAGGCGGGCTGGCCGTTGTGCTCGGTGACGGTCCAACCTTGCAGCAGGCGGCCGCCACTGAAACGCGGGGCCTCGCCGGGGGCGGCCTGGTAGACAATGGGAGCCTGCGGGGTGCCGGAATCCTCGGGCAGCAGAACAAAAGGTTCAGGGAGAACATAGTCCCCGTTGTGCACTAGAACGCGGAGGGGCTGGGCCTCACGCTCGGCAGCGGGCAGAGCGCGGAGGGCGTCGCGGGCGGCGGCGAGAGAAGTCAGCGGTCCGTCAGGGGAGACATGCAGCAGGCGATCTCCCTCGCGGGGAGTGAGCCAGGAAGTCACGCGGTCAGACATGGTTAGCACCTCAGTGGGGCAGAATCACGGATTGTGGTGGGCAGAGACTAGCGGTAGTTCGACGGGCAGCAGGAAGGACCTTCACCGACTTTCATCAGCAGTTAGACGGGTTCCAGCGCGGGCGAGCCGCCTAGCGGAGCAGGCGCTGATAGGCGGCAAGCGCCTCCTCGAGCGGCACCACCCGCCCACGGGAGGGCGCCCAGCCCTCGGAGTTGGCGGCCTCGGTCTCGAGGTTCACCAGCCGGGGGCAGGTGCGGAGCAGGGCCATCACCGGCGGCCAGTCTAGGGTGCCCTGCCCAGGCAAGAGGTGGTCGTCGCTGGTACCGGCGTTGTCGTGCAGGTGAACGGTAACCACCTCGGGCGCGAGGGTGGCCAGAGCCGGCACGGCGCCCTCCATGAGGTGCGCGTGGCCGGAGTCATAGCAGATTCCGACGGCGGGGTCGGCGTAGTCGGTGACGAAATCAAGCAACTCCTGGGCGCTGCGCCCCAGGTACCCGGGCGTGAAGCCGTTCTCCAGGGCCAGGAGCAGGCCGAGGGCCTCGGCCCGGGGCGCGAGCTGGTCCAGGGCGGCGCGCACGCGGTCCCAGGCAGCAGCGCTGGATTCCTGCTCGGCGTGGCAACCGATATGGAGGACGTAGGTGCGGCAGCCGAGGAGGGAGGCGTGCTCCATGAAGTTGAGATGGCCGGAGAGCATCAGGGCCCGGGTCGGGGGGTCGTCTTCGGTTAGCAAACAGGGGCCGTTGCAGAGGCCGTGGCAGCCGGTGGCGGCGAGGCCCAGGCGGTCCAGAATGCGGCGGGCCTGTTCGGCATCACGGCGGAGACTGAAGTCGAAATTGCCGCGCTTGACGTTAACAACCACGTTGCGCACGCCGGCCTGGGCCAGCTGGGCGAAAGCGGCCTCGAAGTCGGTCACGGTATCGGACCAGAGAAAATAGGCGAGCTCGAGGGTGCGGAAATCGGTTTTGAAGGTCAGCATGAGAAACGACCACTTCCTAGTGGTTCAGGGTGTTGTGGGGGCTGGGGGAGGCTCGGGCAGACCTCGCCACTTGGGGAACTCTGGAACCTCCACGGTGTCGCTGGAGACCTTGGCACCGGTCTCGTCCTCGGCGTGGAGGTAGGCGATAAGCTGCTCGCCCGGCGGGGGGCCGGGGACGGTGGCGGTCCAGTCGTCGCCGGCTTGCGTGGCTGGATAGAGCGTCCACTTGGTGTCGGCGTGGTTGGGAGCGAACTTATCCCGGGGCATGCACATAACGCAGAAATCGACCTTGGTCAGCTTCGAGGGGCCGGTGACCTGGCTGGTGAGCACCAGGTTGGCGCCGTCAGGTTTGACAGTGGGGTTAGTGGCCTCGGGAAAGGCCGGAGCTGCGCCAAAGACGGAGTTGAAGTAACGTAGTGGAAACTCCTCGTTGCCTACCTGGGAATGGTTATCGTTGGGGAGCATGACCAGACGCTTGGGGGAAGGGATATGCCGCCAGGTCTCCAGCACCAGCGGCATGAGAAAGAACCGGTCATTGGTGCCCGAGAGCATCAACACGCTGGCCCGGTAATCGGGGAGGTACCACTGGGGGTCGAGAGCCTCCAGCCATACGTCCTGGTCAGCCTTAGGGCCAAGGACTAGCGGGCTGAAATAGCCACCGAAGTAGCCAGGGAAGTCGCGGATGTACCCGCAGCCATACTTGACGGCAGCGGCCTTGATAGTGGGATCCTGGCCCAGTACAAGGAGAGAAAGATACGCACCTGCGGACATGCCGGACAGACAGAGGCGGTCCGGGTCCACCTCGGGACGATTGCGCAGGAAGTGGAAGCCGGCGAGCACGAAGCGCACGCCATTGGTGATACCACTCTGCTCGGGGCGAGGAATGATCCAGGGCTTGCCCCGCTCCACGGAACCGTCGGGCAGGCGCGGCGGGATGGCGGTGGTGGCAACGGAGTTGAAGAGGGAGGTAGGGCCCACACGACGTTCGCCAGGGCCGGCCCAGTCAAGGCTGAAACAAGCATAGCCGTGCTGGGCATAGAGGACGGCGAGGTTGGGGGTAAGCGTGACCAACCCGGCGCCGTGGAGCTGCACCACACCAGGATATTTGCCAGGGGCCTCGGGGCGGGCATAAAAGCCGAAGATGCGAGTGGGGGCGCCGTTGAAAGGCGGGCCATCGAAGGTGACCTCAGTCACGATCACACGATTGCTCTCCACCGGAGCCGGGGGAGCCGAATCGGGGACAGCGAAGAGGCCCTGGCGATCGGCAGTAAAGGCCAGCGTGGGTAGGAGGCTCAGCAGGCAGGAAGCCGCAAGCAGTCGGTGCAGCGCGTGGCCAGTTCGGCCGGGTTGAGGGAACCGGCGTTGTGGAGGTGTCATTTCTCATCACCTTCCTGAGCGACTGGGTCCAGGGAGTATTCGTGCAAAGCTGAGCAAGGACCTGCGTCGAAGGGGAAGGGAGACGGGCTTGGGAGGGAGGCCTCACCCCCTCGGCGGCCACGAGGTGGCCGCCGGTCCCCCTCCCCTGGCAGGGGAGGGGGATAGGATTGTATCTAGCAGGGGACAGGCGAGACGCCTGTCCCACCGGGGAGGGTGCGGGCGGCAATTCGGCGCGGACGCCGAAAAGCCGCCCCGACGGGAACGGCCGGGAGGCCGCCGGAGCGGCCACCACGAGGAGGCCTCACCCCCTCGGCGGCTGGGGGCAGCCGCCGGTCCCCCTCCCCTGGCAGGGGAGGGGGATAGGATTGGCGGAGCTGGGCCGGCCTCCTGACGCGCGGACGCGTCAGTCGTGCGGCCCCTCCAGGGGGGAGATTATTCGCGACGGGGGCGCTGTACCAGCTAGTCCGCCTTCTTCGTGGAGGTGACGGAGATATCGTCGTAGGCGCTGCCGTGGCCGCGCAGCCATAGGCCCTGGAAAGCCGCCCCCTCCAGGCGTACCCCGGTCTGCTCCAGGTAACGCTGGGGCTTGTCATCTACCCACGCGGTCAGGGAGCCAGCACCGCGGTCGAAGAGCAGGCGCAGCGTGTGCCATTCATCCGCGGCGGGGAGCAGCGGCGTGCGCTCGGTCTTGCTGACGCTCTTGCCGTCCTGGAAGTAGCTGATCTGGTTGGAATCGTTGCCGTACTGGTAGCCCTGGAGTCCAAAGGCCACGTCCTTCTCCCCCTTCGCGTAGCCACCCGCACCCCCCTCGGGCTGGCTGAGGGAGGTCAGGTAAACCCCAACCGGGGAGGCGCCATGACAACGCACGCGCAGCTTGATCTCGATAGTGGCCAGATCGCCCTCCACCTTGACCGGGACGGGCAGCGTGCGCATGACGTTGAAGTAACCGGGCACGGCGAGGAAGTGATTGAGCTGCCCGTCCACATCCTCACTCACGACGGAGGCGTGGTCGGTAGGAGGAGGCATGTGCCCGCCCAGGTCCACGAAACCGAGCAGCGAGCGGTCCTCGAAGTCGTGGGTGACAGGCCAGCTCCGGAGCTGGCGCGAGTCGTCCAGGGTGTTGAATACACCCTGGCGCACCATCTCGACGCGGCGGCGGTAGGCAGAGGTTTCGTCGGGCAGCAGGGCGCGGGCCTGTTGCAGGTACTCCCCGAGCTGGAGGACCCGCTGAGCGGTCCAGACCTCATCCGCGTGCTGAGGTGACATGTATAGCTTCTCCAGACCGTCCCAGAACCGGCCCATGGGGACCTCGGCGGGCCCGTAAAAGAGATGGTAGTACTCCTGCAGGATCGCGTCGGGGTCCAGAGTGGGGTCCTGGGAGAGCTTCCAGGTCATGTACATGTTGAGGTGGCCCCAGATCACGTTGTCCAGGGAACCCGAACCTACTGGCCAGGAGTTGAGCTCGGCCGTGAACCCGCGGGCGCCGTGCTGCACCGCATGCTTCAGGTTGTCAGCGATCATGCGGGGGGCAAAGAAAGACAGGTTCCAGGTGGGAATCTGCACCCGCTTGGCCTGGTTGGCCAGGACCGCACTGTAGGCGGGGAAGAGATAGTAGGCGTAGGTCACCACCCGGTTGGGCGTGAGCTTACCCCAGCCCTCGACGACGTGGCGCTCGTAGTCGCGGATCACCGGGTCATGATGGTACGGCCAGTGCAGGCAGGGGATGGACTCCACGTTGTCGGGAATCTCCACGCCCTCCGGCGGATAGAAATACACCCAGTAGGCAATACAACTGATCTTCACGTCCGGCACGACGGCCTGGACTCGTCGGGCGACCTGGCTCACGAAGGTCCACACATAGCGGCTGTGGGTGCCGCAACTGAAGCCCATCTTGTACTTGTTCTCGTCAAAGGGATCGTACATGGCCTTGCAGCGGTCACACTGGCAAAACTTGTTGGTATCCTCCATGCCGAGGGCGACGGTGCGGGCCTCTACCTCACGTTTCCAGCGCATAAGGTGAAGGCCCTCGAGAGTGGGAGCGATGCGGTCTTCCTTGCCGGTCATTACATCAATGATGTCCTGGACCACCTGGTCCACCAGGGCAGGGTTGGTGAGGCACATCTGGCTGCCGAAGACCGGCTTGTTGGTCCCCCACCACTCGGGATGAGTCTCGGCGCTGCGCTTGATATAGCTGCGCAGGAGCTGGGAGTGGCCGGAGGCCAGCTCGCCGCGGCCGCCCTGATTGCGCACGCGCCAGGAGCTCTCGAGGAAGCGCAGTTGGTCCAGGCCCACGTCCTCCGGTGTGGCGGGGACCGGCCAAACCAGCGTCTCGGGGCGGAAGACATTGATCCAGGGCTGGCTCAGGGGACGGGGGTTGTAGCCGTTGAAGCGGCAGGCGAACATGTAGGGCTTGACCTGGAGATCGAGGGCGGGCACGGTAAGGTTCTGGCTCCGGGGAATGACCGTGCCCAAATCGCCGGGCCAGTACCAGCGCACGCCAAGCTTCTCCAGGAGAGTGTAAACAGCATAAGGGGTACCGAGTTCGTCGGAATCAAAGAGGCCGCCGTGACCGTAGGAGAACCAGGCCGTACCGTACTTGTATTCCCCGAAGGCCGGCTTATCCTTGCCGATCAGTACCAGGTCTTCGCCGACGGTGCGCAGGAGGTGCTCCTGGTGCTGGAACTTACTGGGGTCAAGGCCCAGGGCGCGGGTGGCTTCACTCTCGCCCACCAGAACGCGCGGGCCTGCGACCTGAGCCGGCTCGCGGACGATCGGGAGCTCGGCGCCGGTGATCTGCTGGACGAAATGCTGCAGCTCGAAGGCCGCAAGCTGCGCGCCCAGGGTGGGGTTTTCGCCGAGCAGGAGGGTTGCCGCCGGCTCGCCTTCGCGGACCAAGGTCACGTCGGCGGCCTGGCAACCGAGAGTACTGAAAAGCAGAGCCGCCAGGGCCATGGTCAGGAGTCTAGCATGCATAGGACAGCACCTCTTTCAGATTGTGGATGATTTCCCTGCGCCGGAGGTGGGGACCTGCTGGAGATAGCACTCCATCCGGCGGCACGGAGGCCTCACCCCCTGGGCGGCCACGAGGTGGCCGCCGGTCCCCCTCCCCTGGCAGGGGAGGGGGATAGGATTGTATCTGGCAAGGGACAGGCGAGACGCCTGCCCCACCGGGGAGGGTGCGGGCGGCAATCCGGCGCGGACGCCACCGCGCGGAGGCCTCACCCCCTCAGCGGCCACGAGGTGGCCGCCGGTCCCCCTCCCCTGGCAGGGGAGGGGGATAGGATTGTATCTGGCAAGGGACAGGCGAGACGCCTGCCCCACCGGGG
>JAAYIR010000240.1 GCA_012523355.1 candidate division WS1 bacterium | reverse complement strand
CGCTCACCCACCTTGTCTACTACCGCCCTTCCGCCTTCCTCCCCACCGGAGGGGCCGCACGACTGACGCGCCCTGCGCGTCAGGAGGCCGGCCCAATTCCGCGAATCCACTCTCCCTCTCCCCAGGACCAGCGCAGCGGGGACGCGGGGAGAGGGGGACCGGCGGCTGCCCGCAGCCGCCGAGGGGGTGAGGCCTCCGCTCCGCATCTCCGCCCGCTCACGCCTGGAGGGCCAAGGCCTTGCGGACGGCGGCACACGGCAGGCCCAGCGCGTGGCGGTACTTGGCCACCGTCCGCCGGGCCAGCTTGTACCCCGCGGCCCGCAACGCGCGCACCAGCGCCTGATCGGAAAGCGGGCGCCCGGCCGGCTCCTGCCGCACCAACCGGGCCAACTCCTGCTGCGCTGGCAGCGCGGACGCGAAGAAGAGGTCAAAGCTCACCACCTCGCCGCTGGGCAGCATAACGAACTTCCCTCGAGTAGCGCGGCAGACCGTGGACTCCGAAAGACCGGTAAGCGCAGCAACCTTCTTCTTGGTCAACGGCCGATGCTGTGCAGCGCCGTGGAGGAGAAAGCCCCTCTGGCAAGCGACTACCGCCTCGGTCACCTGGCGCAGGACCGCCTCCCGCCGCTGGAGCAAGCGCAGAAACCCGCGCGCGCGTTCCAAGAGCGCTCGCGGGTCCGTCTCCTCGCCACGCGCAGAACTGCCCTCGCCAGCGGCCGGGCCGAAAGAACTCGCTTCCCGCCGCACGCGTTCCAGCGTCAGGTAGGCCCGGCTAAGCTGCAAGTCGTGCACGCGCGAGCGCGGGATCTCCACTTGAAAGCGCTCGCCCTCCTGCAGCAGTATCACGTCAGGGTACAAAGGGAAGCCCGGCTCCGGAAGGGAGGGAGAGAGATTCGCCGCCCCGCCCGGGTAAGGGGTGAGGTGCCGGCGCACAAAGTCTAGAATCGTCTCCACCTGGGAGAGGCGGACGCCGCTGCGTTGCGCCAGCTCGGCCTCCAGGTTCAGGCGCACGGTTCCGGTGCAGGCGCGCAACACTGCTTCCGTTCCCCAGGGGACCGGCTCGCCCTGCTCGCGCCGCCGCTGTACCTGCAGCAGCAGGCACTCGGACAAGGTCCGCGCGCCGACACCGGGAGGGTCGAGCCGCTGCAGGTGCTCCAGGGCCTGCTGCAGGCACGCTAGAGAGACGCCCAACTCCGCGGCGATGTCTGCCAGATCGGCCTCCAGGTAGCCGGAGTCCTCCACGGACTCGATCAGCCGCAGGCCGCTAGCGCGCAGCGCCGTCGGGGCCGTGAGGCGGAGCTGCCAGGCCAGATCCTCGCGCAGGGTATAAGGCGCGGGCAGCGTCTCGTCCAGACCGGGCGGTTCTCCGCGCGTGTCTCCGAGGCTCCCGTCCCACAGCCAGCGCGCAGCGCCGGGGAGAGGGGGGAGGGGCCAAGACGGCTCGGGGCGCGGGCGCTCGTCGGGTTCGAGCGCGGGGTTCTCCGCCAGCTCCTCGCGAAGGCGTTCCTCGAGCTCGAGACAGTCGAGCTCCAGAAGCGCGCTTTGCGCGACGAGCTGCGGCGCCACCAGAGATCTCGTGCGGAGTTGCGTACTCAGTCTCAGGTTGGGCATGGCAGTGTGGTGCAATTTCCGTGCCAGGTTTATCGGCACGAGGGAGGAGGAAGTTGAGGGGGAGGCCACCCCGCCAGCGCTAAGTCGAGCGCCGTAAGCGGGCGGCAATTCGGCGCGGACGCCGAAAAGCCGCCCCTACGGGGAGACGGCAGAGGGCCACCGCGACAGCCACCGGCGGGTGGGATACATCGTGCCCCGACAGCAGAAGGGACACCCGGGCCAGGGACCGGGGGCAGACTTTCTCCACGTAAGCGATTCGTCAGGCGTGTAAACTCAACACGAAGAAGGAGGAGAGCGTTGAAGAGTCGAATGTATGGGTGGTTCATCGTGCCAGGCCGGAAGAATCTCCAGGGAGGACTTGGCCGTGTTGATTAAAGTCCAGGACGAAAGGAAACAGCCCTTCCACATTGTGGATAAGCTAGTTACCTGGTTCTGGATCCCCTTCATCGGGCAGACCGGGTATACGCTCTATAACCTGTATATTAGTCTGATCAACTACGAAAGCAAGACCGCTTTCCCCTCGATTCGACGCATGGCTGACTTCATGGGAGTCAGCGAGAACACGATCAGGAAGTACAACCGCCTGCTGTGTGACTATGGCCTGATCCGTATTGAGGAACGGATCAATCCGGAGAATGGCGGGCAACTATCACACACCTACTACATCCTCGACGCCCCGCCCTTACCGGACCACTTGCAGGCCGAGTACCGCCGTCGCCGCCTGGTAAACTCCAAGCTCATGGAGAGCCGCATTCTACAGGAGGCGATGGAGGAATTGGAGACCGCGGTGGCAGCTGAGCCAGGGGAAATACCCCCCCTGCAATCATTGAAGGGGGGGGTTCAACCAGTGAAGAGGGGGGTTCAACCAGTGAAGAGGGGGGTGCAATCATTGCACCAGCCCCCTGCAACCAGTGAAGGGGCTTCCTTAAGGAAGAAAGAGAAAAACAGAAAAAGAAACAACAACACTGCCTCAACCTCACATACCACGGATCAGGAACCAGCACCAGGCTCCAGCCAGGTTGTTGTCTCTGAGCAAGTAGAGGAACTGAAAAGAACGCTGCGCGAGTTCGGAGTACATGCGCGCACCGCGGAACGTCTCGTAAGAAGCCATGACCCGCAGAAGATAGCGCAGGCTTGTGAGACCTTGCTGTATCAAATTGACCAGGATAGAGGACCCCGGGACAATGCCGGGTGGCTGGTAGCGGCAATTACTCAAGGCTATAACCTCTCCACACCGCAGGGGTCGGGAGGCACAAAAGCTAAAGCCAAAGAGCAAGCCCAACTAGAGAAGCACATGGAAGCGGAAACGAGAAAGGCGCGGGCGGAGTTTGAGCAGCGGCGTGAGGAACGACTGAAAGAACTCGGAGTGGAGCCATCGCTGCAAGCAGTCTGGCAGAGAGTTATTGAGGAGCTTCGCAAGCGCGGGCAATGGAGTCCGATCTTTGAGCTGGCCTTTCTCGAGGAGCTACAGGGCGAGGCGGCGGTGGTACGAGTGGAGGCGGAGATCGCGCGCAGCCTGCTAGAAAAGCCGGAAAGAGAGCAAGCCCTGCAGCAAGCCCTGAGGCGAACCACGGGCGCGCAGGTGTATGTCACGATCACGGGCCCGCAGGAGGAGGGGGCAGCAGTAGAGACAGAGATTCCACGGCGGAAAGGATAGAAGCCAATCAGGACCAGAGGGCAGACATTGGCCGGAAGCCGCAAGCACAGGCGCCGGCCAATGCGCGTTTGTAGGGGAGGGTGCCTAACCCGGTGGCGGGGACGCCCGCAGACCTCCCGCAGATTAGGAGAAGGGGTCCCCCTCCAGTGGGGAAGCGGACAAGGCGCAGGTGAGTGAAAAGGTAGCGGGATGGGCGGCAAGCGCGAGCCCACCCGGGAGATGTCCTGATGGAGAAACGGCTTCCGGGCCTGCGGGGAAAGAGGCAGGCAAGAGGCAAGGGCCAGAGGAGGACGGCAAAGCATGATCGGCGGTCGAGGGAATCTGTTCGGGACTGATGGAGCGCGCGGGATAGCCAACGCGGACCTTACCGCGGAAATCGCGCTGGCGGTGGGGCGCGCCTTTGGAGCCTGGCTGCGCCAACAGGAGGAGCAGCCGCGCGTGCTCGTGGCGCGCGATACGCGCCTGTCCGGGCCCATGCTGAGCGCGGCGCTGGCCGCCGGGTTGTGCACGGCGGGCGTGCAGGTGGCGGACTGCGGGGTACTGCCTACGCCTGGGCTGCATCTCCTGGCGCGGGCCGAGGACTGCTCGGGAGGGGTGGTGGTCTCGGCCTCGCATAACCCGCCGGATTTCAATGGTCTCAAGCTGCTGGCGCGCGCCGGGCAGAAACTGACCCCGCGCGAGGAGCGGGAGATTGAGGCGCTGGTGTTTGCAGAGGAGGACCTGGCGCCACGCCCCACCGGAGCTGAGGTGGGGGCCATCGAGCTGCGGCCCACAGCCGCGCGGGAGTATGTGGAGCGGTTGCTGGAGGGGCTGGGGCAGCTCGACCTCGGAGGGTTGAAGGTGGCGCTGGACTGTGCGTACGGGGCGGCGTATGAGGCCGGGCCGGCGGCTTTCCGGCAGGCGGGGGCGGAAGTGATTGCCATTCACGCCGAAGCCGAGGGGGCGCGGATTAATGTGGAGGCCGGAGCGCTGCATCCCGAAAGGCTGGCGGCGGCGGTGCTGACCCACGGGGCGAGTCTGGGCATAGCCTTCGACGGCGATGCGGACCGGGCGATAATCGTGGATGATAAGGGGCAGGTGCGAAACGGTGACCATATCAAGTACCTGCTGGCGGTGGATCTGCAGGACAGAGGTAAGCTGGCTCCACCGCTGGTGGTGGGAACCGTGATGAGCAACCTGGGGCTGGAACTCGCGCTCGAGGCCCGGGGCATACGGCTGCTGCGGACGCGGGTAGGGGACCGGGCAGTGCGGGAGGCGATGGAGGACAGCGGCGCGGTGCTGGGCGGGGAGCAGGCCGGGCATATCATCTTTGCGGAAACCGGCGTGGGGGATGGCATCTACACGGGTCTGCGCGTGTGCGAAGTGCTGGCGCGTACCGGGCAGAAGATGGGGGAGAGGTGCAGTGAGGTGCCGCAGGTGCCGCAGGTGCTGCTAAATGTGGCAGTGCGCGATAAGTACGCCTGGGAGAGAAGCGAGGAACTGAAGGCCGCGGTGCGAGAATGGGAGACGCGGCTGGGCGCGCAGGGGCGAGTTCTGATCCGGGCCTCGGGGACCGAGCCGCTGGTGCGGGTGATGGTGGAGGCGGTGGAAGAAGGCGAGGCGTATGCGGCGGCGGAGGCGCTGGCGGAGATCGTCGCGCGCGAGTTGGGATACGGAGAGGTGGCGGAAGAGTAGGAGGTGGGAGTGGTGAAGGCGAGGGGGAGGAGGCAACGCGAGAGGTAGGAGAGCGGGCGGCAATTCGGCGCAGACGCCGAAAAGCCGCCCCTACGGGAAGCACGGACAGGCGGGACGCCTGTCCTACCGGGGAGGGCAGGGAGAGGCCTCTCCACAAAGCAGACCACTACGACAGCCACCGGCGGGGGCGATAAGTCACACCCCGACAGGGAAAGGCTGAGAGAAGGATACACGCGGAGGGGGAGAGGGTTAGTAGCTGGCGGCCGGGAGAGTGAGGATGAAGTCAATCCAGTGCGGGTACTCGCTCTCGACCCGCAGATCGCCCTCGTGCTTGAGCAGGATCTCCCGGGCGATAAACAGCCCCAGGCCCGTGCCACGCTCCTTGACGTCGGCCCCGTTCAGGCGGGAGAAGCGCTGGAAGAGATGATCCAGCTCCTCAGGCCGCACCCCCGGGCCGTCGTTCCAGATGTGTACCTCCACGCGGCCGGGTCCCGCCTCCCCAGAGACGCGAATCTGCCCACCCTGGCGGCCATACTTGGTGGCGTTGCCCAGCAGATTGGAGAAGACCACCTGCAGGAGCGTGGGGTCGGCCTGGGCCACGAGCTCCGGGGGCAAGTCCACCTCCACGCGGAGGTCCTGCTCGGCGAAGCGGCTGGAAAGCTCGCGCAGGACGGGGTCCAGTACGTCGCTGGCCAGGGCGATGGGGCGGGCGCGGACCTCCAGTTCGCCGCGCTCGATGCGGGAGAGGTTGAGGTAGTTGAGAATCATCTCCTCGGTGCGGTGCATGGTGGCAGTGATGTCGTCGAGGGCCTCGCGCTGATCGGTAGTGATTTCCCCGACGTAGCCGTCGCGCACCGCCAGGAGATTGAGCTTCATCGCCGCGACCTGGTTCTTGAGCTCGTGGGTGATGAACTCCAGGGTCTCCAGGTAGTTCTGGTTCCAGCGGTGGAGCTCCTCGGTGGTCTGCTGTAGACGGTCATAGCTGGCGCGGAGCTGCTCATCGCGTTCGCGCAAGGCGTGGAGCATGTGATGGAAGGCGGCGCCCAGCTGGCGGGCCTCGTCGCGCTGGGCGCTGAGGGGGGCGTCCAGCCTGAAGTGCAAGTCACCCCGGCCAATGGCGGCGGCAGCGTGGGTCAGGTGCGCGAGGGGGCGGGTGAGGCGGCCGGCCAGGAAGCGCGCCATGAGCACCGATAAGAGGAGAGCCAGAGCGACGATGGCGAGGAAGAGAAGCAGGGCGCTGTGCCGCATGTCGTCGTAGCGCTGCTTGATGACTCCGACGTAGAGAATCCCGATAATGCGGTTGTCAAAGTCGCGCAGGGGCTCGTAGGCGGAGATGTACCAGGTGTCCACCACCAGGGCGGGTCCGATCCAGAGCTGCCCGTCGCGGAGCACGCGGTCGTAGACCTCGGCGGAGACGCGGGTGCCGACGGCGCGTTCGCCGCGCTCGTCGGTGACGTTAGTGGCAATGCGCACGTCGTGCTGGAAGATGGTCACGGTGCCGAGGTTGCGGCCCTGATAGGTGCTGGTGGTGAAGACGTTCTCGCGAACACGGTCCACCAGGGAGTAATCACGGTTGAGCAAGGCGGCGGAGCGCACCACGCCAATGACGCGGCCGGGAGCCTCGAGAATGGGGGAGGCGGTCTCAATGATCATGGCCTCCTTGAGCTGGCCCTCAGGGAACTGCTTGGAGTGCGCGGTCTCACGGATCGTGAGGACGGCCTGGTCGGCGAGGTCGGGGCTCTCGGCGGCGAGGTCGGGGATGGGCACCAGACGCAGGCCGGAACAAGCGCGGCCATCAGCCAACGCGGCGCGGACGATGGCGCTGTTGGAGACATCGCGGCCGAGCGCGGCGCCGCGGGCGGTGAGCGCAACGCGGCCCCGGGCATCAATGATCTGCAGAAGATCGAAGTCGTTTTCGGCGCGGAGCTTCTCCAGAAAGCCAGCAGAGAGCCCGTCCACGGGGCCGCCGCCACTGTAGGTGGACCAGTTGGCGATGACGCTGGTGACGCGCTGAGAGGAGAGGCGCTCGCGGTCGAGGGTGGCGCGGGCGGTGGTCAGAGCCAGTTCCACGCGGCGCTGGGCCTCGTGGACGACCATGTAATTGAGCAGACCAGTGCCGGTGAGAACAGTGACCAGGCCACTGAGACAGGCCACACCGACAAAGGCCAGCATGATTTTGGTACGCAGGGGAGCGTCCATGAAGAATGTAGAAGGCAGGCGTCAGAATGCCAGCGCGTATTATGACGGAGCGGAAGCGGAAAGGCAAGACGGGGGAGGCGGGGGGGCCTCACCCCCTCGGCGGCCACGAGGTGGCCGCCGGTCCCCCTCCCCTGGCAGGGGAGGGGGATAGGATTCACGGAACTGGGCCGGCCTCCTGACGCGCGGGGCGCGTCAGTCGTGCGGCCCCTCCAGGGGGGAAGGTGGCACAAGGGAGGTAGTAGGCAAGGTGGGTGAGCGTGCGGCAATTTGGCGCGGACACCGAAAAGCCGCCCCTACGGGAACGGCCGGGAGGCCATCGGAGCGGCCACGGCCGGAGGCCTCACCCCCTCGGCGGCCACGAGGTGGCCGCCGGTCCCCCTCCCCTGGCAGGGGAGGGGGATAGGATTCACGGAACTGGGCCGGCCTCTTGACGCGCGGGACGCGTCAGTCGTGCGGCCCCTCCAGTGGGGAAGGTGGCACAAGGGAGGTAGTAGGCAAGGTGGGTGGGCGGGCGGCAATTCGGCGCGGACACCGAACAGCCGCCCCGACGGGGAAACGGTGGGGAGCCCACCGCGCAACGGGAGGGGGAAGCGACTACCACAGAAGCCACCGCCAGGTGCGATAAGTCGCACCCCTACGGGAAGAAACAGTCCGCCGCGACGGGAGGCGGCAGAGGCGAGAGGCAAGAGGCTGAAGTTGGCACGGAAATTGCAGAGACATGGGTGTCTGGAGACTAACCTGAGGAGGGATACCTATGTCCGGGAGAGCGCAGGATGATAGACGGCGTAACCCGAGGCCGGGGAATATCTGGGAGGCCGTGACCACTCTGAGGCGGCTGGAGCAGGAGCGAGAAATAGCCCGACGCCAAGGCGAGGCACAGCGAGACCAGGAGCTGCGGCGGGAGCAGGCCGGGGTCTGGCAGTTCGTGCGCGGCTTCGCGGAGGAGCTGGTGCGACGCGGCGAAGCGCCGGAGGGACTGGTGGAACGGCTGTGGCAAGCGGTGGGAGTAGCACCGGGATATCGGGAAGTGGACGAGGAGAGGGTACGGGCAGCGTAGGGGGAGGGGCGGCGTCGCCCCCCGCGCGGGGGCGTGGATTGAAACACCGTGCTGCCGCTCACCCAGGAGTTGCCGGTCACGTCGCCCCCCGCGCGGGGGCGTGGATTGAAACCTCCGCTTATCCCTCTCCACGCGGGAGGGAGGGGTCGCCCCCCGCGCGGGGGCGTGGATTGAAACACTGGCCCCTGCTGCCGCCGCACACCGTGCTGGTCGCCCCCCGCGCGGGGG
>JAAYIR010000239.1 GCA_012523355.1 candidate division WS1 bacterium | reverse complement strand
CGGAGACGCGCCTCCTCCGGACCGGATCCCGCGATCAGGTAGCGCACCGGCCCGCAGGCCGCCTTGATTTGGGGCAGTGCCCGCAGCACCTGCTCCTGACCCTTGCGGGAGACCAGGCGACTGACAGTGAGGAGCACGGCCTCCTCACCCAGACCCAGACGAGAGCGCAGCTCCGCCACCTTCTCCGGCTCCACCGCGAACTCTCCCGGATTGACTCCTGCGTAAATGATCCGTTGCCGCTCCTCCGGCAACCCCCGGCGCCCCATCTGCCCCGCGGTGTACTGACTGATCGTTAGCCCCCCGGCGGCGCCCCGGATGACCGAGCGCTGCAGCAGCCACTTCATCAGGTTCCCGCCCGTGAGGGTCATCTCCCGCCCGTAACCCAGGACCACATACGGGAGACCTGTCTGCCGCTTCAGCAACCCCGCCGCTACCCCCTCCGGCGCCCATTTGCCAGCCACAATCGCCTCCACCGGTTCCCCCAGGCGGTTGTCCGAGAGGACTTGCACGGCGGTCTGGGCCAGCCTCATCGCATCGGCGCTCTTGCTGACTGAGGGGACCCGCACTGTGGGGACGGGCTGGGCGGCGTCCAGCCCGTCGGCGCCCTCCTGCCGCGAGGCGATAACCAGGAGCTTCACGCCCCGGGCGTGTAGGGCACGCGTCAGCTCAAAGCAATAGCGCTGTATGCCACCGAGCTGCGGAGGGTAATCCAGAGCCAAGAGAATTAGAGCCATTCTACAATCCCTGGCCCCCGTGGGGGCCCCAGCGTCGGCCCTTTCGGCACCCGTGAGGACGATTCCTCCTTGCAGGGGCAGCAGGATTTGTGCTGCCCGGACGGGAATTGTGTTCCCGGCGTTCCTATTGTGCGCTTGCTTGGGTCTTGAGGTGACTCATGATGTCGAAACCCCGTGTATGGTCCCTGCAGCAGGAGGCTCCGCTTCACGAGGTCTGCTCCGAACAGGACTTCGCTGCGCTGCAGGCCGAGTTCGACCTGACCCTCCACACCGGCCCGGAGCCGGTCAGCGCGGAAGAGCTGATAGCTGGGATCCCCGGATATGAGGCCCTCCTTACGGGCTGGGGAGCCTTGCCGCAGTTCACCGCGGAGTTCTTCGAGGCTGCCACCGACCTCAGGATTCTATGCCATCTGGCCGGTAGCGTCCGCGGGGCTATCGCGCCCGAACTGGTGGAACAGTACCTTCTGCCCCGCGGCCTGGTAATCTACACCGGCCGTGGCGCCATTGCCGAGAACGTGGCCGAGTCCACCGTAGGCCTGCTCATTGCCTCCTCCCATCGCTGGTTTGAGAACTTCGAGCGCTATCGGCGGGACGGCGTCTGGCGCGATGAAGCCTTACAGAAGCCGGACCAGTACCTGCTCGGCTCGACCTTGGTCGTGCTGGGGGCCTCCAACGTGGGGCGGCGGGTGCTGGCGCTGCTGCGTGGCTGGGACCTCACCCCCCTCCTCTATGATCCCTATGTCACTGCGGAACAAGCCGCGGAGCTGGGCGCTGAGAAGGTGGAGCTAGAGGAGGCCTTGCGCCGCGCCGACCTCTTGGCCTCTTGCCTCCCGCTGACTGACGAGACAGGCGGAATGCTGACCGCTGCACGCCTCGCGCTCCTGCGCGACGGCGCCACCTTCGTCAACACCTCGCGCGGCGGCGTGGTTGACATGGAGGCGCTCATCGCCGAGGCACGGGCCGGGCGGCTGATCGTGGGGCTGGATGTGACTGACCCCCAGGAGCCTCCGCCTCCGGAGGTGGACTGGCGGGAGATCCCGAACCTCTACATTCTGCCGCACATCGCCGGCCTGGGACGATACGGGTACCACCGTATCGGGCACGGAGCATTGCAGGCCCTGCGCGACTATTTTGCGAGCCGCCCCGTCGCCGAGGCCCTGGACCTCGCCCGGTACCAGCAGTTGGCCTAGGCCCTTTGATCCAGCCCGGTGCCGCGCCTCGGATGGGTCTATCCCTGTGCTGACCATTATGTTCAATCGGAGACCTCATGTCTGAATCTGCCTCTCCGCTGGCGAGCGTGGTCATCCCCGCCTACAACGAGGCTGAGCGCATTGGCCCCGGACTGGAGCAGATTCTGGAGCACGTCGAGCGCACCCGGCTGGACTGCGAGGTTATCCTCGTAGACGACGGTAGCCACGACCACACCGCGGAGGTGGTCCGCCAGAGGCTGGAGGGCCGCGTGCCCCTGACCATCCTACGCCAGGAGCCGAATCAGGGCAAAGCCGCGGCGGTCAAGCGCGGCATCCTGGCCGCGCGCGGACGTTATGTGGGCTTTGTCGACGCCGACATGTCCACGCCCTTCGCCGAGATTGACCGCTGCCTCGCCGCGCTGGAGACGAGCGCGGAGGTCGCCATCGGCTCCCGCGCTTTGCGCGATTCAGACATCGAGCGCCGCCAGCCCTGGTATCGGGCCTTAGCCGGACGCGCCTTTGGTGCTTACACGCGCCTCCTGCTCCTGCCTGGCATCTCCGACTCCCAGTGCGGCTTCAAGTTCTTCCGCTACGAGGTCGCCCAGGACCTCTTCCGCCGCCAGCGTCTTTCCGGCTGGGCCTTTGACGCCGAACTGCTCTATCTGGCCCAGCGTCTGGGGTACCAGATCGCGCAAATCCCAGTGCACTGGATTAACGACCCCAATACCAAGGTCAGTATGCTGCGCGCGGGCCCACGGATGCTGCTGGACGTGCTCCGTGTGCGCCGCCTGCATCGCGGGCTCAGAAGGGAAGACCGGTCCGCATGAATGAGCGCCAGACCGCGGAACAGCGGATCGCGACGCTTCGGGAGCAGCTCCGCGAGCACAACTACCGCTATTACGTCCTCGACAGCCCCCTCATCTCCGATGCCGAGTACGACGCGCTCCTACGTGAGTTGGAGGAGCTGGAGAACCGCTACCCCGATCTGGTGACGCCCGATTCCCCCACCCAACGAGTGGGCGCACCGCCTCGCGAAGAGCTGGGCACGGTCCGCCACTCCATCCCCATGCTGAGCCTGGAGAGCATCTACAGCGAGGCGGAATACCAACGCTTCATTGAGCGGATGCAGCGCGAGGTGGGCTACGTCCCCGAGCTGATCGGCGAGCCCAAGTACGACGGGCTCGCCGTGGAACTGGTCTACCGCGAGGGGGTTCTGGTCACCGGCTCCACGCGGGGCGACGGGTATACTGGCGAGGACGTGACCGATAACCTGCGCACCATCCGCAATCTCCCCCTGCGTCTCCGGCATTCCGGGGAGCAGCCTCTTCCCTCGCTGGTAGAGGTGCGCGGCGAGGTGCTTCTGCCCCTCCGGGCTTTTCGGCGGCTCAATCGCCAACGGGAGGAGGCCGGGGAACCGATCTTCGCCAACCCGCGCAACGCCGCGGCGGGCTCGCTGCGTCAGCTTGACTCTCGGATCACCGCCAGCCGCCCCTTGGAGGTGTACTGCTACGCCGTCGGCCAGGTCGAAGGGGTCGAGTTCGCCACCGAGGGGGAGGTCCTGGAGACTCTGCGCAACTGGGGACTACGCGTAGATAAGCTCATCCGCCTCTGCCCCGATGCCCAGACCGCGCTAGAGTTCCATCGTGAACTGGAGACCCAGCGCGACGACCTGCCCTACGAGATTGACGGCGTGGTCTTTAAGACTAACGACCGGAGCCTGCAAACCGCGCTCGGTGAGCGCTCACGCAGTCCGCGCTGGGCGGTGGCCTTCAAATTCCCGGCGCGGCAAAAGACCACCAAGCTCCGGGACATCGTTGTCAGCGTCGGACGCACCGGAGTGTTGACCCCGGTGGCTATCCTGGAGCCCGTGGAGATCGGGGGCGTCAAAGTCAGTCGCGCCAGCCTGCACAACCTCGAGGAGATTGAGCGCAAAGACATACGTCTTGGCGACACTCTCCTGGTGGAGCGCGCCGGCGACGTGATCCCCTATGTAGTCAAGCCTCTCGTGGAAAATCGCACCGGCCAGGAACAGCGCTTCCACATGCCCGATCACTGCCCGGTTTGCGGGAGCCAGGTGCTGCGCACGGAGGGGGACCCGCTGGCACACTGCCTCAACCTCGACTGTCCGGCACAGTTGGAGGGCCGCCTGCAGCATTACGCCGGACGCGGGGCGCTGGACATCGAGGGCCTGGGGGAGAAGCTGGCTCACCAGTTCGTCGAGACCGGCCTGGTCAAGCACCTGCCCGATCTCTACGCTCTGAACCTGGAGCGCCTCGTCAGCTTGGAACGGATGGGGGAGAAGTCAGCCCGAAACCTGCTGGACCAGCTCGAGCGCAGTAAGCGTACCACCCTCCCCCGCTTCCTGTACGCCCTCAGTATCCCGCATGTCGGCGAGCACGTCGCCACCCTTTTGGCCACCCACTTCGGCAGCCTGGAGCGGTTGCGGAACGCCGACGAGCAGGAACTGCTCTCCATTCCCGGCATTGGCCCGGAGATCGCCGCCTCGGTGTATCGCTTCCTCCATGAACGGCGCAACCTGGAGACACTTGAGCGCCTGCTGGAGCATGGGGTGCAGCCGCAGGCTGCCGAGAGCGCCGCGCCGGGCCCGCTCACTGACAAGACCTTTGTCTTCACCGGCGGGCTCCAGGATTTTACGCGCGAACAGGCTGCCGCCGCGGTACAGGCCCGCGGAGGTCACGTCTCGGGCTCCGTGTCCGCTAGGACCAGCTATGTGGTAGTGGGAGAAGACCCCGGCTCCAAGCGGGATCGAGCGCTGGAACTCGGCATCCCCACACTGACCGAGGGTGAGTTCAAAGCGCTGTTAGAGGGGTAATCGCAACCTGCGCCCTTAGGCGTCCGCATCTATCCGGTAGCCGAAGCCGCGCACGGTTTTGATGCGCTGGGGCTTCCCCCGGGTCTCCACCTTACCCCGCAGGTTGCCGATGTGGACCTCTACCAGGTGCGTATCGGAGTCCTCGTAATCCCAGCCAGCCCGCAGAAGGTCCTGCTGACTTACCACCCGGCCGCAGTTCTCGAGCAATGTCTGCAGCAGACGGAACTCCGTGGGCGTGAGTTGCACTTCCTGGTCGTCTACCCACACTCGCTTGCCACGTGGATCCATGGCCAGGCCCGACGCCTCCAGGCACACCACTCGTGGAGTTGCAGGCTCCGCGGCGGCGGAGGCCGCGATCGGTTCCGTCACGCTGCGTCGCAGGACAGCGCGCACGCGTGCGGCCAGCTCATTGAGACTGAAGGGTTTGGTGACGTAGTCATCCGCGCCGAGCTCCAATCCCACCACCGCATCGCTGTCCTCCGCGCGACCGGTCAGCATGACGATGGGGATGTTGGAGCGGCGGCGCAGATAGCGGCAAACGTCCAGCCCATCGACATCGGGAAGATTGAGGTCCAGGATGACCAGACTAGGCTGCTCCTTCTCAACCAGCTCAGCCCCCGAGCGCCCATCCACCGCAGTGAGAACCTCGAACCCTAACGATTCGAACTTCTTTCGCACTGCCCAGGCCAAGTTCTCATCGTCATCCACAATGAGTAGCTTGCGCATCCCCGCATTCCTCCGACCTGACTATTCCCCCGTCCGGTGGCTCGTTCCTGTTCCGGGGCGACAGGACAGCACGCTGCGCACACCGCGCCCTTCGGGACCCCGTCCTGGCAGCCTTTCCGCCGACTCCCCAGCTCTCAAGCGCAGAGTTCGCTCTCCCCTGGCTCCATGTCGGATTTCGTGTTGCCTAGAATCCCCTGAACCCCTCCATCATCGCCAGGATACCCGGCCCCAGCACGACGATAAACAGAGCGGGCAGGATGCAGAAGATCAGCGGAAAAAGCATCTTCACTGACAGCGTCGCGGCCATCTGCCGCACTTGCATGCTGCGGCGGGTACGCAGGGCCTCCGCCTGCGTACGCAGGGTATTGGCGATGCTGACTCCCAACTGCTCAGCCTGCCGCAGAGCGGCGATCAACATCTCCAGGTCGTGCAACCCCACACGCTGCCCCATGTCCGCCCAGGCATTCTGACGACTCTTGCCCAGACGCACCTCGGTGAGCAGTCGGTAGAACTCCTCCGGCAAAGGCCCGTGCTTGCGCTTGATCACCACCCCGAGAGCCCCGTCCAGCCCGGTGCCGGCCTCCGCGCTGACCACCAGCAGGTCAATGATGTCTGGCAGGGACCTCTTGATCCGTGTCTGCCGGGTGCGGATCTTCCCCTCCAGGTAATAGTCCGGTGCCAGGAAGCCCACCACGAACCAACAGATAGCCGCCAGCAGGCGGGTGAGAGGCGGGGCCTCCCACAGCAGGAACAACAGGATAGCTCCGAAGAAACCCACCAGCACAGAAATGAACTTCGCCGAGATGAACGTTGGGACGCTGAGCCGCTCGGGATTGCCCGCCCGGTCCAGGCGCTGGCGCGTGGATTCCACCAGTTCATTGGGGGCGAGACCCGCGACCCTGGATATGAACCCGCGCAGGGTCGGGGCCACCACGCGCTGCATGAAGGACTTGGACAACTGCGCGTCCAGGGCAGTACCGCGCACCACCGACTGCCCCCGCCGCTGCACCTCTTGCAGCCGTTCTCCCACCCGCACAGCCCGACTCTCGCCCAGCACCGCGATGACAATCGAGGTTACGACTACCCCCACTAGCAATGCAATCAACAGATACATCCGTCGCGAACCTCCTCTCCCGCGCCTGCAGCTAGATCTCGACGGTGACGAGCTTCCGCAGGATCAGACCCCCAATGACAATCAGCCCCATCCCAATCCCCGTCATCAGCAGGCCCAGAAAAGAGTTGAACAGAGGCGCTAGATAACCTGGATTGATCATCTGGATAATCAGGGCCATAGCGAAGGGCATTACCAACAAGACCCCTGCCGAGAGCCGCCCCTCCGCCGTCGCCGTGGAGATCTCCCCCTGGAGCTTGACCCGCTCGCGAACCATGCCACTGATGTTTCCCAGGACCTCCGCCAGGTTACCCCCCAACTCCAGTTGCGTTTGCACCGCCGCCACCAGCAACTCCACGTCATAGTTGCGGGTTCGTAACACTATCCCGTCCAGCGCTTCGGGCAGCGAAATCCCGTATTCCACCTCGTCCAGAACCCGCCCGAACTCCACGGAGATCGGGGGGTGCATCTGGGACTCCACCAGCTGCATGCCGCGCGTAACGGCGAACCCCGACCGCAGTGCGGAGCACAGCATGTCCAGAGCGTCCGGAATCTGCGCGCTGAGCTGCTTGCTGCGCTGCGCTTGCCTGGACTTCATCACCATCCACGGAACGACCGCTCCCGCCAGGCCAATAATCCCCAGCACCGTGCTGCGCGTGAGCAACAGCATCAGAGCGCAACCCCCCAGGGCCGCACCCATGCTGATGTAGACAAACTCTGAGGGCCGCAGCAGCCACCCCGCCCCGAGAATCTCCAGTTGCAGCCGCTCGAACCAGGGCACGCCGGCCAGCCAAGCGGCGGCGAGCGAATCGTACCGAGACATGGGCTTGTAGGCGTCGGCGCTTTCCGCCCGGGAGGTGGCGGTCGCACCAGACCGGCCCCCGGGGCGCGCAACGGCAGTCAGCCGCATCTGGTGGCGCACCTTCGGCTCCCACCACATCCAGATCACCGCGCCGATAGCCACCACCGCTAATCCGGCTATGACTAAGGCAAAGAGTAGCATCTTTGACTACCTCCTCCCCATCCTCGGGGCGGCGAAGATCTCCGCCGACAGATCAATGCCCTCTGCCTCAACAATCTCCATGAACAGAGGACGGACGCCCGTGGCCAAGTGCTCACCGATGACCTTCCCATCCGGCCCCACCCCGCGGCGTTCAAAGCGGAACAGGTCCTGCACTACGATGTGCTCCCCCTCCATCCGCTGCACCTCGGTGATTCCTACTATCTTCCGCGTGCCATCGCGCAGCCGCGACTGGTGCACGATCAGGTGCAAAGCGCTAGCGATTTGCTCGCGGATAGCCCGTACCGGCAACTCCATCCCCGCCATCAAGACCATGGTTTCCAGGCGAGCGAGAGCGTCGCGCGGGCTGTTGGCGTGAAGCGTGGTCAGGGAACCATCGTGGCCGGTGTTCATGGCCTGGAGCATATCCAGAGCCTCGCCGCCCCGCACCTCGCCGACCACAATCCGGTCCGGCCGCATGCGGAGGGAGTTGCGGACCAGGTCCCGAATGGTAATCGCGCCCCGGCCCTCGATGTTCGGCGGGCGGCTCTCCAAGGTGATCACATGATCCTGCTGGAGCTGCAGCTCGGCCGCGTCTTCGATGGTCACAATCCGCTCGTCATTGGGGATGAAGGAAGACAGCACGTTCAGGGTTGTGGTCTTACCACTACCGGTGCCGCCGCTGACCAAAATGTTCAGCCGGGCTTTCACCGCCGCCTGTACGAACTCGTTCATCTGGGGCGTCAGCGTATTGAAGGCGATCAGGTCCTCGGGGGTGAGCCGCTCCGCGGCAAATTTGCGGATGGTGATGCAGGGGCCCAGTAGCGACAATGGGGGGATGATGGCGTTTACACGAGAGCCATCGGGAAGTCGGGCGTCCACCATCGGAACACTCTCATCGAGTCGCCGCCCCAGCGGGGAAATGATCTTCTCGATAATCCGCATCACATGGTCGTTGTCGGCGAAACGTCGATCCGTCAACTCCAGCTTCCCGGCCCGCTCCACAAACACCTGGGTGGGACCGTTGACCATGACCTCACTGATCTCGTGGTCATCCAGCAGAGTCTGGATGGGCCCGTAGCCCACGACCTCGTACAGCACCTCTTGCTCCACCTGGGTCCGGGCCCGGCCCGTGAGCGAGATATTCATCTCGGCCGCCACCACGTCCGTCAGGTAGGCTACCCGCTCGCCCAGTTGGCGGCGGTTCATGCGCTGCAGGATGCTGAACTCAGTCTCGCTCAGCAGCTTGCGATGCACGATCTGCTTGAGGTCGTTCAGATCGCTCCCCGTGCGCGTGAAGTCCCCGTCTCTTCCGTAAGTGTCCGCTCTCATGCTGTTGCCCCCTGCTCCTCAACACACCCCGGCTCAGCCCGCACTTGGAGTGCGCTCCTCTCCCTTGGGCATCTCCGCGACCACCACTTCGGCCAAGCTCTCGACCGCCCGCGCCACCGGGGAGGTAGGTCGGGAGATGACGAAGGGTACGCCGCTGTTCAGCGCGCCCAGCACCACCTCGTTAGAGCGAGGAATCTGCAGCAGCACCGGGTGCTTGGCGGTCTGCTGCAGGTCCGCCACGCCAAAGGGGTCCGTGGGGTCCACGCGATTGGCTACCAGCTTCACCCGTTCAGCGGGAATGTGTGGCCCCACCAGGCTGGCCAGTAGCGACCCCGTGTTGCGGATGGTAGATAGCTCCGTGAGCACGGAGACCACCACGATGAGGTTGCTGCGCAGGAAAACATACTGGCTCAGGGGATAGACAATCGGTGCGATGTCAAACAGAATGATACGGAATCGGCGCCGGAGAATTCCTAGCAGGTTGGCCACCGTAGCCAGACCCAGACGCCCAGGCGCGTCCATGCTCGCGGCGCTGTTCACTCCCGCCATGACTCGCAGACTCGACTCATGACGGCTCAGCCGGGACATGACCAGCGCCTCGTCAATCTCGTCGTAGTCTGCCAGCTCCAGAATGCTCCCGTCGGCGGGTATGTCAAGCAAGAGGTTGATGTCGGCGTAGTGGCCCACGAAGTCCACCACCACCACCTGGTCGGGGAAGCGCCGGGCCAAGGCCACCCCCAGGTTAGTGGTGATCGTGGTCTTGCCAATCCCCCCCTTCGCGCCGGTAACCGCCACCGTGAACGGCACTCGCGTGGGATCGGAAGCTATCTGTAGATCAGTATCATCCAGCGCCGGCGTGACGCTGGCCAAGTCACTGATCAAGCGCAGAAGCACGCCCAGGTCCGCTTGCAGGCTGATTACTGCTCGTGCCCCGGCCCGCATCGCCTCGCGTCCCAGGATATCCTCGGCATTAGGCGCCTCGGCGACCAGAATGCAGCAGGTGTGGGGGGAAGCCACCGCCGCCAGACGGCAGACCTGAAAACCATCCATGCCGGGCATTTGCGCCCGGACCAGCGCGATATCCGGGTGCAACTGCGCGATCATCTGTACTGTCTCAAGACCATCCCGGGTGAGGCCGACCACCTGAATGTCTCCGGCCTCACCCAAGGCCCCCACCAAGCGATCAGCATCACCCGGTTGGTTCTCGGATACTAGAACTCGTATCACAAACTAATGCCCCTCAGTTCCCGGTGTAGCTTCTGCCCCTCCCGCAGCAGTTGTGTGCATCCTCGCAGTCGTATCTAGAATCTCCGGCGTAACCAGAATCACCAGCTCGGTCTTGCCTTCGATATACTCCTTACTACGGAACAACGCTCCCAGGATGGGAATATCCCCCAGGATGGGAATTTTATTGATGACCGTCGAAGTCGTGGTCTGTAAGAGACCACCGATGGCCAGGGTGTCGCCACTGAGCATGTCCGTGGTGGTGCTCTCCCTGCGCGTGACGAAGCCCGGAAGATTGAACCCGGCTATCGTCACTGACTTCGTGCGGTCAATATCACTTACCTCTGGCGCTACCATCAAACGGACTCGCTGGTCGTCCAGTACTACCGGCTTCACCTTGAGCAGGACACCGAACTGCTTGTACTCGATGGTGATGGTCATGCCGCCTTCGCCCGTCTGGGGCACCGGAATAGGGATTTCTCCCCCCACCAGTATGCTGGCCTCTTCACCGTCGTTCACCAGCAGGTTGGGCGTGGCCAACTCGCGAGCATCGTTCTGGGTCACCAGCAGGTCCAGACGCGCCTCCAGGTTGCTGGTAAACGGTTCGCCATGGGCAAAACCGATGTGCCAGACATTGGGCGTTTGGTCGACCCCTCCAGCTTCCCCCCACGCGACCCCCATCTTGTCCAGTGCGCTCTTGCGCACGTCCAGTACCCGGCAGTGCACCAGCACCTGCCGCGTCGCCGGCGCCACCACCCGTACCAGGTTGGTCACCGGCACCTCATGTGCCACGGCCTTCACCACTTGCTCGACGTGCCTCAGCGTCGTCTCGTCGGGCACGCCGCCCTCCAGGACGATGACCCGCCCGCCGATGACCCGAGCCTGCAGCGAATTGCCCAGGGCCTCCTGCAGCAGGTCCCGTACCTGCCCGATCGGCAGCCCCGGAGTCTCCGCCACTCGCACCAGGTTGATGATATCCGCCTGCTTGGCAAAGACGGCTAACAGCTTGTCCACCCGGTCCTTGGCCGCCTGGTCGGGAGCGATTCCTTCCACCACCACGGTCCGGCCTTGCAGCAGCCACACCTGGTAAGGTCGTCCGAGCGCCGCGGCGATCTCCGCCACCGGCGCCGACTCCGCCGAGGTGCTCAACGAGGCCAGATTGATGACCTGCACCCCGCCTGTGCTCCCAGACTTGGCCAGCTGGTCAAGTTTCTCGATTTCGGACTGCTCGCCCGCCTGGCCCACGATCATCAGCGTGGCCTGGTCCCAGATAACAATCCCATAGCGATCCGGGACCAGCTTGCGCAGCACCACGGCCTGGCGTGCCGCCGGTGAGGCGTATTCTATCAGGTAGACCAGATTGACCTGTTCCTTGTCTGGCAGCCCCTGCAGCAGCTTCTCCACTGCAGCCTTTTCCTCGTCACTCATCACCTGCGAGTGGACATATAGCGTCTTGTAGTCCAGTATCTTGTAGGTGAAATTCCACTGTGGTGGAGCAACCTCTTCCAGTTGCCGCTGCAACTGCATGGGCGTCAGCGCTGGCTTGATCACCACTGCGTAGTCATGGCGCCCGCACCGATCCCACACGTAGACCTTGGTCTTGCCCGGATTCTTGCCCACGATCAGCATCTCGTTCCATCCGGTCACCATCACGTCTGCGATGTTGGGATCGGTCGTAGCTACCTGCTTCATCCTATCGAACCCGAAAGCGCGGCTATCCCCCACGATGAGAACCACGGGGGTACTCTCGGCCCGCACCGGGCAGAGCCCGGAGCCAGCCAGCAAGAGCAGGGGGAGGAGCCCCAGTACGGCACGTTGCGCTCTGCGAAGTATTGCTGTAGTCCCTGTCGGCATGTTGCTGTCCCTCCCTTACTTCCCGTGAGTTCCCTAGGGTGTCACGATCTCCCGTGAACCGGTCCCCCGCAGGACCTCGATCCCGGGTCGGGCCGGCGCAGCCCTTCCGGCTGCTCCCGACGCTGTAGACGCTCCCGAGGCTCCGGCGCCGGCTCCGGCCGCGGCCACGGCGTCAGCGCCTCTGGCCACCTGAGTGCCTCCTGGTGCCGGCGAAGCCGGCGTCTCTTGCACGGGGGCAATATCAACGCCGAGCACGGAGGAATTCGTGACGGGGGCCAAGGCTACCATATGCGTGTCGCTCTTGGGGCGCAAGGCGAGGTAGATGCTGCCCTTCTTGGCACTCAGCACCAGGGCCTGTGCCTGGTCTGGCGTTACCGCCAGGGTCACGCTGGGCATGGGCTTGGCTTGGCTGGCCGGCGCGCCCGGCTGCTGTGCCTGACCTTGCGCGGCTGCGGGCTGAGCTCCACCTGCCCCCTCGTCGCCCGGAGCCGCAGTGGGTACCGCGGCCTCCCCGCCCACTCCCAGCACCAGGACGTTCTGCAGTACGGTCTTGGTGTACACCCTGTTCGGCGCCTCAAAGGTCACCAGCACGTCCACCCGGTCCCCCAGCTTGAGGAAACCACCGACTCCCGTAATGTTGTCCACCGCCACGGTGACCGCCCGCAGTCCTGGGGGCACGGCGAAGGACAGGCCGGCGCCTGTCGTATACTCCGCCAGGTAGCCACGCGGAATCGGCTCCCCCGCTGGTGCCTCCTGGGCCAGAGTCTTGTTCAAGAGCGTTTCTGGCTCTTTGACGACTCCGGCGGGGATGGCCTCCGGGGTGAGCTCCTTGGTGGTGAGCATCTCCGGGGTGATCTTCGTCCCCGCGGGTAGAGTATGCGCGGGAACTGCCACCGCTACGGTGGCCGGCTGTGTGGGTTGGGCCGCTGGCGGCTCGAGGCTGCGCAGATAGACGGCCGTAAGTGCAATTGCGGCGATCGCGCAGATTACTGCTACGATGATCGCAACGCGGCGTGTCATCCGCATGAGCAACCCCCCTTCCTGCTAAGTGTGCTGCAAATCAAGCTAGTATGTATAACGTTGTCGGAATCAGGCTGCAGAGCGGAGTATATCACATCTCCCCCTGTTTGCCAACGGGTGCAAGTCTATTCCCTCAATTATTTGCACCATCTATGCCTACCGTATGTTCAGCCGCGCCAGCTACCTCCGTACCTGCTACTCACGCATCATGACCATGGTAGCGCGCAGGCTGGCCGTGTTAGCGCTGGTATTGCTGGCCAACATGCTGGTGAAGATGCGGCCCGCGATTAGGGGATGGGGATAGTTGAGTATCACTCGAATTTGCGCTCCGGAGGGGGCGCTGTTCTGCGAGGAACCACCGACGGTGGTCAGTGGTGTCCACGCGCTCCAGGCGCCGTACGAGTAAGTGCGATAGTCCAATTGCGCGGTCAGGTTGGCGATGTTGATGGTCGTGGCGGCGGCAATCGCGCGGTTCACAATCTCCGTGTTGGTGGCCCCCAGGGCCGCGCTTCGGGCCGCCTCCCGCGCCGCGGAGTTGAGCACCATCACATCCTTCAGCATCATTCCCAGCTCCACGGTCCCGAACAGCATGAGTGCCAGGAGCGGAGCTAAAAAAGCCATTTCCACGCTCAGACTACCGGCGGTGCGGCCGGCGCCGAGCCTTCTACTGAGCAGATGATCTTCTTGATTGGCCACTGTTCTCACCCTCCGGGAGAGTCGCTTCTCTACCCTCCATGGGCAAACACGAAAGCCACCAGGCTCCCAACGCCAATCGCGATCGCGTACGGCAGGCGAGGTCCGCCCCCCGCCTCGTTCATCTCCATGGGCATGCCCTGGGCCACGCGCAGATAGCAGCTCGCCGCCAGAGCACGCACCCGCTGCCCCAAAATCCCGTGATACAGGGCGACAGCAATCGCCAGAACCGCGCCAGCTAGTGCCATATAAAAGAGGGTCCACATCAAGAAGTGCGGCCCCTGCAGCGCCCCGATGGCCATCAGCAGCTTAACATCCCCGCCGCCCAGCAATCGTCCAAACAGCGCGCTGACCAGAAACAACACCAACCCCACCCCTACCCCCTGCGCCGAGAGCATCAGACCTTCCTCCCCGCGCAACGCGAAATTCAGCACCAGCCCCAGGCCCAGCGCTGGCATCGTCAGGAAGTTGTAGATCTTCCCCCAGCGAATGTCCGTGTAGATCGCCACCCCGGTGATGACGATCGTGACCAACCCCAGGATCAGAGTTGCCGCATCGAGTGTCATGTTCCGAATCGCGACTCCCCACCGCGGTCAGGGCGGAGAGGCCGTTTGCCTCAAGTGTCGCTGCCTCTCCGCCCCTCGTTCTGCCTACACCCGACGAACTCCACTCCCCCCGGACTTGAGCTCGCCCAGCCGCAGGCAGCCCGTGTATGCCCTCAACCTAATTCAAGGGCTGGCTGATAGAGTTGGTAGATCGGCTGATGACGCTTCGAAGATCAGCGCCCAGCGCCACCCAGGCACTGATGCACGCCACGGCGACCAGGGCTAGTAGGAGCGCGTACTCCACAGTAGATAGCCCTTCCTCATCCCTCAGAGCACTCTGCAATGCTACCCCGAAACTCCTCATAATATGCCTGACGTCGCCTGACCTTCGAAGCCTCACCAACCCGCAGTCCGCGGGAGGTTGCGCTCTTGACGCAACCTCCCGCACTCTCCTCCCACGGCTCTAGTTGATG
>JAAYIR010000238.1 GCA_012523355.1 candidate division WS1 bacterium | reverse complement strand
TCCCCCTCCCCTGGGAGGGGAGGGGGATAGGAGGAAAGGGGGGTGGCAAGGGCGCGGGCATCGAGGCGCACACAAGATGGGGGAGCGGGCGGCAATTTGGCGCAGACGCCGAAAAGCCGCCCCTACGGGGAATGGTAGGAGGCCTCACCCCCTCGGCGGCTGTGAGGCAGCCGCCGGTCCCCCTCCCCTGGCAGGGGAGGGGGATAGGAGGGAAGGGGACAGGCGAGACGCCTGTCCTACCGGGGAGGGCGCCAGTGAGCTTCCTTGAGCAAGGGGGGCCAGGAGAGAAATGACGGGAGAGAGAGATATGAGAAGAACCTGGTTGATTTGGGCCGTAGTGGGACTGAGCCTGGCAGCCGCGGCCGGGGCCCGGGCTGAAGTGGGGTGGATGATCTATCCCTACCGGATCCCGGCCAAGGACGAGGACTATCAGCGGTTGCTGAACTGCAAGGAAGCTGAGTATCTGGGCTTTCAATGGGTGGCACGAGGCGCATACACGGATGATCTGGAGAAGCAGCGAGCCGCGGAACTGGCGCGCGCCGGGAAGAAGATCATCGCGCAACTGTGGTTTGGCGCCGGGAAACCATTTTCGTGGCGACGGTTCAACATGCCCAACATAGCCCTGGATCCCGTGATTCGGCAGGAGTTCTTTGACACCTGTACAGACCCCTACATAGAACACTGGGGGCCCAAGAACCTGTATGCCGTGCACTTAATGGAAGAGACGGGCATGCAGTTTGGCTGGGAAGCCGACGAAGCAGGGTATCCCGACGATCCCGTGGGTTACGATAATCATAGCTGTTGGGATAATCCGGCAAGCTGGGAGTGGGGCCGGAATATCAGCGGGCCTTATGTGCTGAACATCCGCAAGTATAACGACCTTTTCCGGAAAGAGACGGGGCTGGACATGCGTCTGGCGCCAATCTGGAGCAACGCAGAGAAGGAACGCTATCGGGTCTGGTCGCAACAGACCATGGAAGCGGGAGCGCATATCCAGTTCGCGAAGCACGTGCACGAGAAGTACCCGGGGATAAAGGTCTATGCCTTCAACAGCGGGCCGGCGCTGATTCCCCAGGGCCAAGCGCTGGACGGGCAGTTCATTGACCCATACTCGGGCCACATTGCAGTGTTTGAAACCATGCGCAAGTTCCGCGCCGTGATGCGGCCAGAGATGGACCTGGTGGCGATGATGTGGGGCAATCGGCAGAAGGTCGTCGCGCAACGCATGCCACAGCAGGCGGTGTGCTATCTGGGAGGCGCGGACATTCTCTCGACCTTTGGAGACCATGAAGAGACCAGCGACGAGTATCTGAACATCGTGCGCGACTCGGTGCGCCCCTTCCTGGGGCTGCCGCGCTTTGAGTACGAGAGTCCGGTGCTCTTTCTGGGGGGGCGAGGCTCCGGAGCGGTGCTGAACTGGTCGCGGACGTGGTTGACCGGTTTCGCGAAGTACGACTACGGAACGGAGGCGACGGACCTGGATAAGTACCAGATGGTGGTGGGCTGGGGAGACGCGCGGCATCCGGACCTGGAGGAGTGGGTGCGCGCGGGCGGGATTCTGGTGGGCGTGCATTTCGGCGGGGAGATGCTGACGGAGGCGGGCTTATTGGAGGATCTGCACGAGCGGGTGAACTCGCAGGTACTGGAGTACAAACCGGATGAGTGGCTGCGAGAGAATTTCCGGTTGGCAGAAGCATATCAGCTCGAGATCGGGCCGGTGGGGCAGTATGCCGTACAGAAACCGGACCTGGTGCATCAGGACCAATTCCTGTATGTGGCGCAGTACGGTAAGGGCCTGGTGGTGTTCATGCCGGCTTGGTGTTATGTGCATGCCCCGTGGAAGTATGAGGACCACTGGGAAGTCTACCGCCAGTTGTTGACGGACGTGTGCCGGGGAGCGCTGATCTATCGCAACCTGCCGGAGACGGCGGACGAGTGCTTCTGCGACCCGGAACTGGGAAACGACTACATGAAGATGACCTCCAAGGACGGGAGCCTTACGGTCTATGTGCTGCTGAACGACGTTCACGGACCACATAAGAGCCAGACCTCGTTTGTGGTGCCAGGGCACGATCGGGTGACGGGGCAAAAGAATGTGACCTTCGGGGAGGAGCATCCGGTAGTGGTGATTGAGAACCGCTAGTCCAGGGGGGAGGGAAGTTGGCCGCTCGCGCAGGTAGGGCGGCCAACTTCTCTCCGAGCGAGGGGGAACGAAGAGTGGAGAAAAGGGAAGGCGGGGCTATTGACAAGGGAGCGAGTTTCGGCTATAAGACCGTCAGACACCATGAGATGCGCGACTGCACATGTTACCCGGGAGCTCCATACCGCCTGGGTCTGGCGACCGCCGGACTAATCCCGGGCGGCCCGTGGCGTGCATGGCAAAAGAAGGAATATCGTTGAGCGGAGAGACCAGGGCCGGCCGGTGCGGCCCGGTTTTCGTTTAATAGGGAAGATGGAGTTGTGGAGGCGTGAAGCGACAGAGAACCCGGAAGCGACGTTCGATTCACATTCAGCCCCGAGCAGGGGACATCAAGGAGGAGTCGTTATGAAACACGTGCGCATAGACCTTCCCCAGAAGGAAATGCCGGACAAGTGGTATAACATCGCGCCGGATCTGCCCAAGCCGCTGGCGCCGCCGCTGAACCCGGCTACGGGAGAGCCGCTGGGCCCGGAGATGCTGGCGCCGATCTTCCCGATGGCGCTGATTCAGCAAGAAATGAGCCAGGAGCGGTGGATTGAGATTCCGGACGAGGTGCTGGACGCCTATCTGCGGTACCGGCCCACTCCCGTATACCGAGCGCGACGCCTGGAGGAGGCCCTGGGCACTCCGGCACATATTTATTACAAGTATGAGGGAGTGAATGGGGCAGGGAGCCACAAGCCAAACACGGCCATAGCCCAGGCATATTACAACAAACAGGAGGGCGTGAAGCGCCTCTCCACGGAAACCGGAGCCGGGCAGTGGGGAAGCGCTCTGGCGCTCTCCTGCGCGATGTTCGGGATGGAGTGTACGGTCTACATGGTGCGGGTCAGCTATGAGGGCAAGCCGGGACGGCGGATCATGGGGCAGTGCTGGGGAGCCGAGTTCATCTCCAGCCCGAGTGACCGGACGGAGTTCGGGCGCAAGGTATTGGCGGAAACGCCGGACAGCCCCGGGAGCCTGGGGATCGCCATCTCAGAGGCGGTGGAGGACGCGGTGGGCCGCGAGGACACCAAGTACTCGCTGGGCAGCGTGCTGAACCATGTGATGCTGCACCAGACGATCGTGGGGCAGGAAACGAAGAAGCAGATGGAGATGGCGGGGGAATATCCGGACGTGCTTATCGGGTGTGTGGGGGGAGGCAGCAACTTCGCCGGGTTCTCCTTCCCGTTCATTGCAGATAAGCTGGCCGGAAAGACGAATCCTCGCGTGCTGGCAGTAGAACCGACCTCGTGTCCGACGTTGACGCGCGCGCCGTTTGCCTATGACTTTGGCGACACGGCGGGCATGACTCCGCTGCTGATGATGAATACGCTGGGGCATGGCTTCATCCCGCCGCCGACACATGCTGGCGGGCTGCGCTACCATGGGGCGGCGCCGCTGGTCTCGCTGCTCAAGGAAGAAGGACTGATCGAGGCGGAAGCGTTCAATCAGGTGGAGTGTTTCACCGCCGGAGTGACCTTCGCGCGCGCGGAAGGCTGGATTCCCGCACCGGAGAGCTCGCATGCGATCCGGGCAGCGATCGTGGAGGCGGAGAAAGCCAAGGAGGCCGGGGAGGAGAAGGTGATTGTCTTCAACCTGAGCGGACATGGCCTGCTGGACCTGGCCGGGTACGAGCAGTATTTCGCGGGGGACATGACCGACTATCCGCTGCCCGAGGAGGACATTGACAAGGCTCTGAAAGATCTGCCGAAGGTCGGAGAGTAGTCGAACATAACAGCCGATAGATAGAACTGCGAATCGGCAAGTGAAAAGCCAACGCCGTTGGCCTGCAGCAGGGGAAGCTCCTGTCTGCGGGCCAGCGGCGTACGCGCTTCTGGGGGGTGGAGGGGGGAATCAGGAGAGCGGCGAGTGCGTCTTAACACCGAGGAGCAAGAGCGAGGAGGGCGACGTGGTCGACTCGAGTGAAATGCTGTACAATGCGCCCGCCATGGCGCTGGAAAAAACCTCGCTGGTGGACAAGGCTCGAAAGGGATCGTTCGAGGCTTTCGAGCAGTTGTTCCGCCAACATGAACGGCGCATATACAGCCTGGCCTTGCACATGCTGGGGGAGCCTACCGCTGCCGAGGATGTGCTGCAGGACACCTTCGTGCGCGCCTGGGAGAAGCTGGGACGGCTGCGGCACGGGGACGCCTTCCAGGCGTGGCTGCGGCGGATAGCTTTGAACCTGATCTGGGACCGGATACGGCATCGGCCACCGGTGGAGGAGATAGAGATGGAGGCCGCGGAACGCTTACCGGATGGGGAGGCCGGAGCGCACGAAACGTTGGCCCAGCAGCAGGTGGCGCGAAGGGTGCAGTTAGCGGTAATGAAGCTGCCAGAGCATCAGCGAATCGTGGTGGCGATGTACTACTGGGAAGAAATGCCGGTAGATGAGATAGCGCGGGTCCTGGGGATTGCACGAGGCACGGTGATCTCGCGGCTGGCGCGAGCGCGGGAAACGCTGCGGCAGAGCCTGGGAAAGGCGCCGGAGGAGGAAATCGAGGCGACATAGCACATGCGCTGCAACATCTGTCGAAATAAACAAGCGGCATACGAGCGCCGGGAACTGGAGAGGGATGAGAGAAGCGCCATCGAGGCGCATCTGCGAACGTGCGAGCAGTGCCGTCAGTACTACGGCGAACTGGAGCGACTGGGAGAGCTGTTGGAGCCGGTGGAGGTGCACGCGTCCGCGCATGACGTGTGGCCGCGGGTGGCCGCGCGCATAGCACCACGCCGGGCGCAGACGGTGTTGGCTCGACTCCTGCGGCCGGCGGCGGCGGCGGCGATGCTCGCGGCGGCGGCCGCAGTAGCGGTGAGTCTGATAGCGGGACCGCCTCCGCGGGCTCTGCCCGGTAGCGGAGGAGCGGAGACCCTGCTCAAGTATAGCGACACCGGCGTGGTGTGGATTGACCCCTGGGCGGGCCCAGCCGCTCAAGGGCTGGACTGGATACTGACGGAGAGGCGGGAGACGAAGGTTAACTGATGCGACGTTGGCTGTGGATCCAACTGGCAGTGCTGGGGTGTCTGGGGCTGTATCTGGGGGGATGCGAGGACACCAGCCCCGAAGCGATGGAGCTCCTGCGGCTGGCGCAGACGGCTGAGCCGAACCTGGAAGCCGAAGGCCGGATGGTGGTTAAGATCAATCGTCCGGACCGAAGCATCGAGTCACAAGCCACGATTCAACGGTGGCCGGGAGTGACGCGAATCAGATATGAGGATGGCCCGGCGGCCGGGCAGGAGATCGTGCGTGAAGGAAACGAGTTCCGGCGAAGGGGAAGCGATGGGAGGTCGCATTATGCGCCGCGCTGGGGCCTGGATACAATCCGGGTGGAGGAGATAACGCGGCGGAACTACGAGGTCCGGCTGGGGAAGGTGGCGAGCATCGCCGGGCAGACGGCACGTGAGGTGGTCATTTCTCCGGGAGAAGGAGGCGGGGCAGGTAGTGTACGGCTCTGGATAGACCCGAAGACCGGGATGGTCCTGGGCCGGACGCGCGAGGACCGCCAAGGACGAGTCCTGTCGTCAAGCCAGTTCCTGGAGGTGAAGTACGGCCGCCCCGCAGAGGAGCCGCCCCACCTGGAAGCAGCGTCCGGCTCGAGGCCACAGACCCCGCTGGAGGCGGGGGAGCCAACTGCTCCCTTGCAGGACAAACCTGAGAGGGGCGCGGAGGCAGCCAAACCAGCAGGGCCAGACGTGACGGAAGGCAAGGGGGATCGCGAAGGCGGCCAGGATTCGGAAGACCCTTCAGCCCCGGCCAAGGAGCGTCGGGGGGATTCTCCGCCGAAGAGAGCACTCGATAGACACCGGATGGCGCCGGAGTCCGGGTACAGGCGAGAACCAGGCAAGGCAAGGGAAGGCGGAAAGAACGGAGAGATGCGGCGACCGCGGCGAGGGGCAGGCACTGATCCGGCGCGTCCGCGAGGAACTCCACCCTTGCTCACCCTGGATGAATTGTCGAAGGCACTGGGCTTTTCCGTGTCATTGCCGACCGTCGTGCCCGCCGGGTTCCAGTTTCGGGGGGCTTTCGCTCTGCAGGAGAACCGCAAGGGGGCTCTGCATTTCAGCGACGGCGTCCGCTTCTTCAGCGTGTCGGTGACCAGACGTCCCGGAGGACAGGGAGGGGCGCCGCAGGCGCGAGGTGCGGACAAGGCCGTGATTACTCACTGGCCCCGGCGCACGGTGGCCCTGGCCGTCCGGAGCGACCTGCTGTACGTTGTGCATGGCCCCTTCCCCGAGGAAACCCTCAAGGAGATCGCAGCTTCTATCCCCTAGTCGCAGACTGCACGGAGGAATCCAGGCGCAGAAGCGCGAATTGCCCGCCAGGCTTCCGTCCGGTGTGAGTGGAGCGGAGTGTAACCCCCGACGAACTGCTGGAAGGAGTCAGCGGGCCTCAGCGCAGGATATCCCACCTGTCTCTGTGACGGGCTGCGATGCGCCAGGCGCTGGGGTGAGAGGTGACCCGGGGGCAGGAGGAGCCAGACCTGCGCGGCTCACAGGAGCGCAGGCGAATTGCTGTCGGCTAGAGGGTGGATCACTATGAGAGTCGTACTCACTGAGGAGGAGATAGCGAAGGCGCGAGTGGCGGCGAACACCATTCGCTGCCTGTCCATGGAGGGGGTGGAGAAAGCGAAATCCGGACATCCGGGCCTGCCCATGGGGGCCGCAGACTACGCGTGGATGCTCTGGGACCGTTACCTGCGCTTCAGTCCGCAGGATCCGAGCTGGCCCAACCGGGACCGATTCGTGTTGTCGGCGGGCCATGGCTCCATGCTGCTGTACTCCCTACTGCACCTGTTCGGGTATGAACTGGGGATGGAGGAGCTGCAGAGCTTCCGGCAGTGGGGGAGCCGCACGGCGGGACATCCGGAGTACTGGAGACCGCCTGGAGTGGAGACCACCACCGGCCCGCTGGGGCAAGGGGTGGGAAATGCGGTGGGGCTGGCGCTGGGAGGGAAGCTCCTGCAAGCGCGCTTTAATCAGCCTGACCTGCCCCTGTTTGACTACCGGGTCTTCTGCCTGGCCAGCGACGGAGACATGATGGAGGGGGTGGCCTCGGAGGCGTGCTCGCTGGCGGGGCACCTGGGACTGGGGAACCTGGTGGTGCTGTACGACGACAATGGCATCACCATCGAGGGGAGCACCGAGCTGGCCTTCACCGAGGATGTGCGCGGGCGGCTGGAGGCGTATGGCTGGGAGACTCTGGACATTGACGGACATGACTGTGGCGAGATCGCGGGGGCCCTGGAACACGCCTGCTGTGACCGGGACCGGCCGCTTTTGATTTCGTGCCGGACGCATATCGCCTTCGGGGCGCCGGAGGCCGTGGACACCGCGGAGGCGCACGGGGCCCCGCTGGGGGAGGAGGAGATTGCGGCGACGAAAGCCGCGCTGAACTGCCCGGCGGAGGAGTTCTTCGTGCCAGAGGAAGTACGGGAGAGGTGCGCGCAGCGGGTGGCCGAGCTCCAGGAGGAATACCAGCGCTGGCAGAAGCTGGCCGAGGAGTATGAATGCCGGCACCCGGAGCTATGGGCAGAGTGGGAACGCATGTGTGCAGGCGAACTGCCAGAGGATCTGGAGGGAAGGCTGCTGGCGGCAATTCCCACGGGAAGCAATGCGACGCGGAAGTTCTCGGGGGCGGTCATTCAGGCGGCGGCGGAGGCAGTGCCCTGGCTGGTGGGAGGTTCGGCGGACCTGGCGCCCTCGAACAATACGATGATCAAGACCTCGAGTTCCGTGAGGCCGGGCGATTTCAGCGGGCGGAACCTGCACTTCGGAGTGCGCGAGCACGGAATGGGCGCGATCCTGAATGGACTGGCCGAGAGCGGATTCAAGGCGTACGGAGCGACCTTTGAGGTGTTCGCGGACTACATGCGGCCGAGCATTCGGCTGGCAGCCTTGAGCGAGCTGGACCCCATCTACATCTTTACGCACGACAGCATCTTTCTGGGCGAAGACGGACCGACCCACCAGCCGATAGAGCAACACATGGCGCTGCGGGCCATCCCGAACCTGTACGTGATGCGTCCGGCGGACGGGCCGGAGACGGCGATGGCCTGGGCGGTGGCCCTGGAACGAACTACGGGCCCCACGGCGCTCCTGCTGACGCGACAGAGCCTGCCGGAGATAGACCGGGAGAGGTTCGCGCCGGCCCAGGGATTGAGACAGGGGGGGTATGTGCTGGCGGCGGCGGAAAAGCCGGACCTGGTTCTGCTGGCGACGGGCTCGGAGGTAGGTCTGGCTCTGGGGGTATACGAGGAACTGACCCAGCAGGGGCTGCAGGTACAACTGTGCAGCATGCCTTGCCTGGAGTTGTTTGAGGAGCAGGCGGAGGACTACCAAAGATCAGTGCTGCGACCAGATTGCAGCCGACGGGTGTCCCTGGAGGCGGGGATCACGCAGGGGTGGGAGCGATATGTGGGGGAGTCGGGGCTGAGGATTGGGATTGACCACTTCGGAGCGTCGGCGCCAGCGAAAGTGCTCGCGGAGAAGTTTGGATTCACAATCGAGGCGGTGGTGGAGAAGATCCGGGCCTGGGCGCCGGAATTGCGATAGGGCTGCGGGACAGAGGAGAGAATAGATGACGAGTCGCGAACGAGTACGAGCGGCGCTGGCACGAAAGCCGACTGACCGGACGCCGATATTTGAGAAGCTGATAAAAAGCCCGCATG
>JAAYIR010000237.1 GCA_012523355.1 candidate division WS1 bacterium | reverse complement strand
GTGGCCAGGCCCCCATTATCGGAGGTGATCAGGACCAGGGTATTATCCCACTGCCCAGCCTCCTCGACCGCCTGGAACAGGCGCCCCAGGTTCCAGTCGAGGTTCTCAATCATAGCGGCGTAGACCGGGTCAGACTGAAACAGGCGCCGGGTGACACGCAGGTGTCGCTTACCCTCGGTGGGGAAGGGCTCGCCTTCAACTAACGCCGGGATCTCGTCCAGGTGTAGAGCCCGGGCCTTAACCCGGTATTTCTCAATCAGGTGCTCCGGCGCCTGGATCGGAGTGTGCACAGCGTAGGGCCAGTAATTCAGAAAGAAGGGACGGTCTCCGGAGGAACGGATCAGCTCGATAGTCCTATCGGTCAGGTGGTCAGTCAGGTACTCCCCCTCGGGGCCGTCTTCCAGGACCGGCACCCCCCAGGGGCTGAAGTAGCCCCGGTGCGGGCAGCCCCATTCGCAACCCCCGAGGTTGACGTCGAAGCCATGCCGTTCGGGGTAGAACTCCGGGCCACCAAGATGCCACTTGCCCACGTGCCAGGTCTGGTACCCGCCCTCGCGGAGCGCACAGGCGAGGCTCTGCTCGGCGAGCGGAAGCTGCTTGAGATAGGGCGCGTCAATCATCCGCCCGCGCAGGGGATGGCAGCTCCCGGTCCAGTCTATCCAATCCGTCACGCCGACGCGGGCGGGATACTTACCCGACATGATACTCGCCCGCGCCGGGGAACAGACCGGGCTGGCAGCGTAGGCGTCGGTGAATTGCATCCCCTCGCTGGCGATCCGGTCGAGGTTAGGAGTCTCGTAGAAGGTACTACCGTAGCAACCAAGGTCGCGCCAGCCGAGGTCGTCGAAGAGGACGAGAATGAGGTTGGGCGGAATAGCCATGGGCCACACTTCCGAGGGGAGTTTCGCCAGAGCTGAACTGGGTTCCTCCCTCTCACCACGGGAACTTCTATAGTCCGTTCGACGCGCTCCCGAGCAGCAAGCGGGAAAGGGATGAAGCACAGAGGGAGGAAATTAGGCCCAGTCTTGTTTTCGAGGAGGACGACGGATGATGGACTCCTGGCCCTTTCTCATAGGCGTCAACTACTGGGCCTCACATGCCGGCGCGTACATGTGGCGCGATTGGGACCCCGAGGTGGTGGCGCGAGACCTGGAGGTCCTCGCTGAGCACGACCTGCGCACCGTGCGCATCTTCCCCCTCTGGCCGGATTTCCAACCACTAGAGCCGTACTTCAGCCTGGGCGGTGAGCTGCGGGAAATGCGAACCACGGGAGACGCCGGCCTGAACCCGGTCATGGTGGAACGCTTCGGTCAGTTTCTGGAGATGGCTCGAGAGCATGAGCTGCAAGTCATCGTGGCCCTGGTCACGGGCTGGATGAGCGGGCAGCTCTTCGCCCCGGCGGCCCTGGCCAACCGTGACCTGATCACCGACCCGCGGTGCGTGCAGTGGGAGATTCGACTGGCGCGGGAACTAGTCCGGCGCTTCCGCTCCGCGCCAGCGATCCTGGCCTGGGAGCTGGGCAATGAGTGTAACTGCCTGCAGCGGATAACCCAACCGGAGGAGGCCTGGCGCTGGGTACAAGCGCTGGCAGATGCCATCCGGGCACAGGACCCCACCCGGCCCGTGCTATCGGGGATGTGGACGCACTTGGACGCGGACCCCTGGCGGCTTGAGGACCTGGGCGAGCTGTGCGACGGACTGACCGCCCACCCCTACCCCACCTGGGTGCCGCATGTGGAGGGCTGGCCCCTGGGCGACCCACGGCAGAGCTTGCACGCGGCGGCGCGGGCGTGCCTATACACGGACCTGGGCGGACGGCCCAGCCTGGTGGAGGAGCTGGGCTCGTTGGGGGAGATGTACGGCGGCGAGCAGACTCGCGCGGAACACGCGCGGGCGAACCTCTGGAATATCTGGGCACACCGAGGACATGGAATGCTGTGGTGGTCTGCCTATGACCTGACGCGAGCTCGGCACCGCTCACCCTACGACACCCAGGCCATCGAGCCCCAGCTGGGGTTGTTTGACGAGGCGCGGCGACCGTATCCGGCGGCGGAGGAAATGAGCAACTTCGCGCGGAGGCTGCGGGGACTGCCGCCAGAGGTGGCCGGCCTGCCCCCGCCGCAGCGGGAGGCAGTGTGCGTGCTGTCGCCGGGGCAGGACCAGTGGGCGACCGGACTGATGACCTTCCTGCTGGCGCGGGAGGCGGGCTTCGGGGTCCGCTTTGCGCGCACCGGGGGGCCGCTGCCAGAGGCGGAGCTATACCTGGTGCCCTCACTGTCCGGGCTGGAAGGCCTGCCAGAGGCACGCTGGAAGGAGCTGCGCCAGCGTGTGCAGGCCGGGGCGCGGCTATACCTCAGCCTCGACAGCGGCGCGCTGCTGGACGTGCAGGAGTTGCTGGGGGTAGAGATCATCCGGCGCGGGAGGCGGACGCAGCCCAGCACACTACGTGGGGAGGGACTGCCGGGATTCGTCTTGCCGCCTTCCGGCGAGGCGTACTGGTACGAGGTGACGGCATGCGGGGCGGAGGTCCTGGCCAGAGATCAAGAGGACCGGCCACTGCTGACCGTCCATCAGTACGGACAGGGCCAGGTCTTTACACTCTGGGCCGGCATGGAGACCGGACTGGCACAGGACCAGACTACTGGTGGAGCGGGCGGGGGCGCTTTCGCCGCGATTTATCGCCGCGTGGCGAAGCCTGTTCTGGCACAGAGACTGGTCCGGAAGCCCGTCGAGGCGACCTGGCTGGGAATCACGGAGCACCACCTGATGGACGGACGGACAGCGGCGGTGCTGGTGAATGATAGCGGCGAGTCGCGCAGCGCCACGGTGCAGTTGGCGCCGGCGGTGGCCCAGGCAGAGCTGCTGTGGGGCGAAGGGGAGCTCGGGGTGGGGAAGGCACAAGTTCGTCTCGCAGCCCATGACGGAGCGGTGCTGCTCCTAACTACCGGAGGCGAGGACAGATGAGGACCTACACGCAGGGGATCAGACTGACTGCGGCGCTGGTGTTGCTCCTGGTCGCAGGGAACGGCGGGTGGATGATCCGTTGCCAATAGCGGATATCTAATCCATACAACGGATAGAGGATTACGAGAGCGAGATTCTTCTGCCCGCAGACGAGGAGACAGAGTTCGAGGAGGCGGAAGGGACCTTCGACCTGGAGCCGTATGAGATGCAGGTCTACGTGACGCGGTAGGGCGTCACTCGGCCACAGCCCCCAGCGGTCGTGGATCGTGGATAACAAGACCCAGGGGAGGGACCCCAGCCCCGTAATCCTTCGGGAAGCTCAAGCATTCTCAGGCTCCTGGCCAGAGGCCTGATGGCTGGGGGCCAGCGGCTCCATGTGACCGGTGGACATGTACGCCACCCGCTCCACGATGTTGACGATGTGATCCGCAATGCGCTCCAGATAGCGCGCCACCAGCAGGAGGTTGACTCCCTGCCGCACTACCTCCGGGCGCTGTTCCATCACCGTAATCAGTTCTTCCAGTAACGCATACCACATGCGATCCACCTCTTCGTCCTCATCCACCACCTTCTTCACCAGGGCCAAATCTTCATGCACCAGCGCCTGGAGGGCCTCGTGGAGCATGGTCCTCACTTGCTGCGCCATGCGCGGAATGTCCACCAGCTCCTTAAAGTACTGGGTATGGGCCAGGTTAATGGCGGCACGCGCGATGTCCACCGAGTAGTCGCCTACGCGCTCCACGTCAGCAATGACCTTGAGCACGGTGCCGATCAGGCGCAGATCGCTCGACATGGGCTGCTGCAGGGCCAGGAGCTTGATGCAGCGCTGCTCGATCTCCAGATCCAGATCGTCGGCGACATCGTCATCGCGGATGACTTGCTCGGCGGCGGGGACATCCTGATCGTGTAAGGCCTGCACGGAGCGACTCAGCATGGACTCCACACAAGCTCCCATGGTGACCAGGCGCTGCTTGAGTTGCTCCAACTCAGCCTCGAAGGCGTGGCGGGTGCGAGGCATAGTTCCTCCTATCCGAAGCGTCCGCGAATGTAGTCATCAGTGCGGCGGTCCGTGGGGCTTTCGAAGATCACCTCGGTACGGTCAAACTCCACCAGCTCCCCCAGCATGAAGAATCCGGTGTGGGAGGACACGCGCGAGGCCTGATACATGTTGTGTGTGACGATGACGATAGTATAGCGTTTCTTCAACTCCAGCATTAACTCCTCGATGTGGAAGGTGGCGGTGGGGTCCAGGGCGCTGCAGGGCTCATCCATGAGGAGCACCTCCGGCTCCACGGCCAAAGCGCGGGCAATGCACATGCGTTGCTGCTGTCCGCCAGAAAGCGCGAGGGCGGAATCGTGCAGCTTGGCCTTGACCTCCTCCCATAGCGCGGCCGCGCGGAGGCTGGACTCGACAATCTCTTCCAGGCGCGAGGCGGAGCGAATCCCCTGCAGCCTAGGCCCGTAGGCGATGTTGTCGAAGATGGACATCGGGAAGGGGTTGGGAGCCTGAAAGACCATGCCCACCTTCCGGCGCAGCTCGACCACATCCGTATGGGGGGTATTGATGTCTACGTCATCCAACAACACCTGTCCCTCGACGCGGCTGTCCTCGATGAGATCGTTCATGCGGTTGAAGCACCGCAGAAACGAGGACTTTCCACACCCGGAGGGGCCGATCAGAGCCGTGATCTGGTTCGCAGGCAGCGAGACCGAGATGTCAAACAGCGCCTGGGTGGAACTGTAGAACATGGAAAGATGACGGGTCTCCAGGCAAATCGGGCCCTCCGGAAGGTGGATGTTGCCTGACGAGATGGACGCCTCGGAGTGAACAATGTCGGTAGACATATCGCTTACCACCTGGTCTTCTTGCGCAGACGAGCGCGAATGACGATGGCGCCGAGATTCAGCCCCAGGGTCACGACGAGCAGCACGAGGGCCCCAGCCCATTTCTGCTCGGGCGGGAGGTTGGGGATCTCCGTGGCCATGACATAGATCTGGTAGGGCAGCGCCATGATCGGATCCGTAAGTTTGCTCGGGAAGGGATCGGTGAGTGAGAAGAAGGCAGCGGTGAACAGAATCGGCGCGGTCTCCCCGGCAGCCCGGCCCAGGGCGAGAATCAGACCGGTAAGAATGCCGGGCAGCGCATTGGGCAGGACCACGCGCCGTATCGTTTGTAGCCGGGTCGCGCCCAGGGCCAGCGAACCCTCGCGGAGCCCGCGCGGAAGCTGGCGCAAGGCCTCCTCCGAGGCACTGATGATCAGTGGCAAGACCAGGAGGGCCAGGGTGCAGGCACCGGCAAGTAGTGAGCGGCCCATGTGCAGCCAAGTCACGAACAACGCCAGACCGAACAACCCGTATACCACCGAGGGCACGCCGGCCAGGTTGAGAATGGCCAAGCGTATCAGACGCGATACGGGGCCCGGGCGGGCATACTCGCTGAGGTAGATCGCCGCGGCAACGCCCAGGGGGGTGGTGATCAGCCCCGTGAGCAGCACCAGCAGCACCGTCCCAACAATGGAGGGCAGCATCCCGGCCTCATGAGAGGTCAGGAAGCTCCAGGACAGGCCCGGCAGCCCCTTGACCAGCATGGTCAGGATGATGAAGAGCACCGGCGCGAGGGCCAGAAGCATGGCCAGCCACAGAAGCACGAAAGCGGCGTTCTGCGCCAGAAGGGTACGGAAACGATGGTCTCTCACTTGCGTACCACCCCCGTCCGACGGACGATGGCTGCGGCGGCAAGATTTACGGCCAAGGTGATCAGCAGCAGTAGCAGACCAATCATGAAGAGAGCGTGATAATGCGCGGAACCGGCAGCCACCTCCCCCATCTCAGAGGCGATGGTGGCGGTCATGGTCCGCACCGGACGCACGAAGGCTTCCAGTCCCCGGGGGATGACCGGGGCGTTACCGGTCACCATAAGGACGGTCATGGTTTCGCCGATGGCCCGGCCCATGCCCAGCAGTACCGCTGCCAGCAGACCAGAACGGGCAGCGGGGAAGGTCACGCGGGCGATGGTCTGCCATTCCGTCGCCCCCAGAGCGAGGGAGTTATGACGAAAGGCCTGGGGCACCGCGCGCAGAGCATCCTCGGAGACGGAGACGATGGTGGGCAGAGCCATGAAGGCCAGGATCAATGAACCCAGAGCAGCGAACTGGCCGATGGGTAGCCCCAGGACCTCCTGTAGCCACGGGCCAACCAACAGCAACCCGAGGAAACCGAAGATGACCGAGGGGACGGCGGCCAGCAGCTCGACCACCGGCTTGAGAATCTCGCGCAGCGCCGGAGGAGCAACCTCCGAGAGAAAGACCGCACAAGCCAGGCCCAAAGGCACTGCGAGGATCAGCGCACCGAAAGTGACGTACAGCGAACCCAGGAGCATGGGCAGGAGACCCAGCTTAGGCGGCTCGGCGCTGGGGGACCAGCGATCCCCGCCCAGCATGGCGCCCAGCGAGACGGTCTTCAGCACGGGCAAGGCATCCCGAAGCAGAAAGGCCAGAATCAGGATTACGAACAAAACCGCGAGGAATCCTGACACCTGGATCAAGCGCTCGATTATGGCCTCGCGAGCAGCTTTCAGTAATTTCATCTTGCTACGCGCCGTTCTCGCGGGAGGAGTCGCAGTATTTGCCGGCAACGCGGAATGCTGCAGGCGCGGCAGCATTCCGCCGGCTTCAGAGGCGCTCTCCTCTGGATTCCACTATCCGCTGTACTTGAACTGGTACTGCAGCCCGAAGTTGCCGAAATTGCCACCCTTCAGGTCGTCATACTGCTCCCACTGGACAGTGACGCGACCGTTCTTATCGTGTTCATACGCTGCGCCCAAGGTATGGGCCCGGTACATTGAATGCCCAGCGATGCCATCCTCAAACTCATCGTACCGATAGAAAGGCATGACCTTGTGCGGCCCCGGCGCGTACTCGATCTGCGCGTACCAACCGGAACTGTCCACGCTCAGGATCTCGCCAGTATAGTATTCACCCTGTAAGCCCAGGCCTCTCTCTCCGTTCCAGCGCAGGTGCGCACCGAGGCAGTTGTTGTCCAGGCTGACCGGATTGCCTCCGACGGTCCGATCGCGTGTGGCAGACTGGTAAGAAACACCGGCTGCGCCACCATGAGGCAGTTTCCACTGAACCCGGGCGAGCCAGGCGTGAGCCTCGCGATCCTGGTCTCCGTTACTCGCCGCCTTCCCCCAGTCATGTAATCCGTTCGAGTAGCCCAGGACCAACTCAGGAGAGCGGGCCTCGCGCGGGGTGTAGAGAGCATACAGCCCCGTCTCAGCATCGCCGGAGAAGAAGGTCCTGGCAGCCTTGCTGCGCTCCAAGGGCAATCGCTTACTGGCAGAATACTCCTCCTCAAATCCGAAGGGAACGGTGGTGTAACCCAGGCGCCCGCTCCATTCTTCCGTGAAGGGATGCTGAACAAAGGCGTCCTTTAGCACCACTTCGTTATCATCGCGATCATCTAACTTTGAGAGGTCTATCTGAACTACGGCCCTGGTACCCTGACCGTTCAGGGTCCCTGCGCACTTGAGACGCACACGGCGCAAATCGAACCCGTCGGAATTGTCCAAGGCGCTGTCATACTCATTCAGCCGAATCTGAGCATATCCGCTGAAGGTCATTTCGGCATGCGCACTGCCCAGGGCGAGGAGGGCCAAGGCCACTGCCGTCAGTGCTAGCCCAAGTCTGAGGCTACGTGATGTCATTCTGTCTGGCTCCTTGTTTTTTGGGGTGAATTGCCATTTATGAATGGCGAGTGTTTCGGTGGCTGAACTCCAACCGAATGGAGTCTAGCTGACAGGGATGTAGCCGGCTTCCTCAACCAACTTCTGCCCCTCCGGGCCGAGCGCCCAGTCCAGATACGTCTTGACTGCTCCCGTGGGCTCTCCATTAGTGTAGATGTACAACTCGCGGGCCAGCGGATAAGACTTGTCACCGACGGTCTCCGCCGTGGGCCTGACCGCCTGGACACCGCCCAAGGGGATGACTGCCAGCACCTTCACCGAATCGTTGACGTAGCCGAGCCCGACGTAGCCGATGGCGCCCTTGGTGCTCGCGACGGTGGCGAGCACGCCCTGGGTGGAGGTCTGGCTCAGCGCATCCGGGTGGAAGTCCCGGTCCCGGGCCTGCCCGCCCAGCGCGACGACCAGTTCGCGAAAGGTGTCATAGGTTCCGGAGCCGCTCTCGCGACTGACCAACTGGATGCGCTGCTGACCGCCGCCGAGCTCGCTCCACTTGTGGAAGCGTCCAGTGTAGACGTCGGAGAGATTGGCCACGGAGATCTCCTGCAGGGGATTCGCGCGGTTGACGACTACCGCCAGGGCGTCATACGCAATGAGCTTCTCAACTGGCTGGACCCCGGCCTTCTGGGCCGTCTGCTGCTCCTCGGCTTTGATCCTGCGTGAGGCGTTGGCGAGGTGGCAGCTTCCGGCAATGAGGGCCTTGATCCCCGCACCGGAGCCGCCGCCGGAGACGGCAATCTTGATCTCGGGGTGCGCGACGTTGAAGGCCTTCTGCCAGAGGTCGGCTATGGGCAGAATGGTTGTTGAGCCTACCTGGGTGATGGTCTGCACCGGGGGAGCCCCGCTCCGGCTGGAGGAATCCGGGCAGCCGCCGAGGACTATCACCAGAGCCAGTAGGATGGAGAGTGTGATCGCGTGGCGCATGTGTATGACCTCCCTGGTAGTCTGCATCGGGAGCAGTATGGCACGCGGAGCTTATGGGGGGTTTAAGACCAGGTTAAGGTTTGGTTAAGGGCGCCGGGAAGAACAGCACGAAGGTGGAGCCAGGGCCCTCGCTGTGGACGGCAACGCGGCCCCGGTGGGCTTCCATCACGTGCTTGACAATGGAGAGCCCCAAACCAGTGCCACCGGTAGCTCGGGAGCGGGCCTGGTCCACGCGGTAGAAGCGCTCGAAGACGCGGGCCTGGTGCTGGGCAGGAATGCCCGGACCTTGGTCGCTGACGGATATCGCATAGCCCTCGGTCACTGCCCGCCCCTCGAGCCGCACCTCGCCCCCGTCGGGGCTGTACTTCACGGCGTTATCCAGCAGATTGACCAGCGCGGTTTGCAGGCTGTCGGGGTCGGCGTAGACCTGGTCCCTCTCACCGGCCTCCAGCGTCAGCGCCAGATCACGTAGCACCGCTGCGGGCTGCACGCGACTGATCGCTTCTGATAGTGCCTCCCGAACGGGAAGCCAGCGTGGACGCAACAGTTCCGGACCCCGCTCCACCTGCGTGAGGGTCAGCATGTCATCCAGGATCTGAGTGAGCCGCTCGCTCTGCCGCAGGATCTGCTTGACGAAGCTCTCGGCTTTCTCCGGATCGTGAAGCGCCCCGGAGGTAAGGGCCTCGGCCAGGGCGCGGATACCCGTTGCGGGTGTGCGCAGCTCGTGGCTGGCGTTGGCGACGAAATCACTTCGTACCTGGTCCAGGCGCTGAAGCTCGGTAACGTCGCGCAGCAGACCGACGGCACCCACCGTCTGGCCGTCCTCCAGGAGTGGGCTGACCACGCCGTACAGGGCGCGCGGGACGTCGGGATGCAGCAGACGGACCTCTCCCCGCTCGACGGTCTGGCGCTCCAGAGCCCGCCGCAGAAGCAGCGTGAGGTCGAAGTTCAGGCCCACCTCCTCCACCAGTCGCCCTACTGCGGCCGTGGCGCGGAGGCCAAACAACTCCTCGAAGGCTGGATTGACCAGCTGCACGCGGCCCTCAGCGTCGCTGACCACCACGGCGTCACTCATCTGCGCGAGGATCGCGGCCAGCTGGCGCGTTTCGCGGCGGGAGGACTCGACCAGCGTCTCCAGCCGGCCCAGCGCGGAGTTGAAGACGACGGTCAACTCCCCCAACTCACCCGGTGGCGTCGCCTCAACACGTGCCTGCAAGTCACCGCGGGCCACTCGTCGCGCGGTGTGGACGAGTTGCTGCAGGGGCCGGGTGAGTGAGCCGGCCACCCGGCCACTCACCAGAATAATGAAAAGCAGAGCCACCAGATAGGTCAGGAGGATAACGCCACGCAGGTGGCGGGTGGCCGCGAGCGCAGTGGTCAGAGGGACGCTGAGACGCACGAGAGAGGGCCGGGCGCTGCCCTGCGGCCAGGCCAGGGCGACGTACACGGTGGCAAAGCCCTCGGTGGCGCTGAAGCGCACGGCACTGCCCCAGCCTTCCTGGAGCGCCTGCAAACGCTCCGGACGCCCAGCGTGGGACTCCAGGCGGGAGGCCTCCTCGCGGCTGTCCGCGACCACGCGGCCCTCGGGGTCCATCAGGGTCACGCGCGCGCCCAGCAGGCGATCCATCTCTCCCGCCTGGGCCTGCAACGGGGGACCGGGCTTCCAGGGCGGGGGGGGGAGCAGGATGGCCACCAAGCGGCTCTCCCCCAGCAATCGTTCCTGCACGGCGTGGACGGTGAGACGCTTGGCGACCGTCTCCAGGTACACACCCAAGGCCACGAGCACCCCCACCGCCAGGAGGGAGAAAGCCAGGGTCATTTGCCGCCGCAAGGATAGTTGTGACATGGAATGAACCCGGTACGACGGGCGTCTCGCCTGTCGGCGGGGACAGGCGAGACGCCGGTCCTACCGCACTCTCGGGACAGGCGGGACGCCGGTCCTACCCACTGAACTTGTAGCCCGAGCCGCGGACGGTCAACAGCCGCGTGGGATGCGCCGGATCAGCCTCGATCTTCGTCCGCAGCCAGCGAATGTGTACGTCCACCGTGCGTTCGTCAAGATAGGCCCCCGTCCCCCATACTGCCGCCAGGATCTCCTCGCGGCTACGCACCCGCCCGGCCTGACCCATCAGGAAAGCCAAGAGCTCGTATTCCTTGGGCGATAGGCGCACCGGCTGCCCGTCTACCGTGACCTCCCGGCGCGCCTGATCCAGCACCACGCCCGCCCGTGAGAGCCTGCCCGGCCCCTCCAGCTCTCCCGTGGGCTTCAGCTCGCGGCGCAGGACGGCCCGTACCCGGGCCACCAGCTCCCGCACGGAAAAGGGCTTGGTGACGTAGTCGTCCGCACCCATCTCCAGCCCCGCCACCCGATCGGCTTCTTCCGCGCGGGCCGTGAGCATGATGACCCGCACGGGACGCTGCTTGCGAAAGGCACCCAGCAGCTGCCAGCCGCTCAGGCCGGGAAGCATGAGGTCGAGGAGTACGAGATCAAACTCGCGGGCCTCGAAGAGGTCCAGGGCGGTTTTGCCGTCGGCGGCGATCTCCACCTCATAGCCTTCCTGGCCGAGGGCATAGGCCACCCCTTCGGCCACGCTGGGCTCATCCTCCACCAGCAGCAGGCGCTCAGCCATCCGTCTCACCCTCCGGCGACGCGGGGTCAGGAGCGACCGGGGAGGCCGAGCGGTCGTTATCCACCTTCCACCGCCGGTGCAGCCAGAGCCACTGTTCGGGGTGAGCACGAATCTCGCGGCCCAGGATCTCGTTGCAGGCCAGGGTTATAGCGCGGACGTTCTCCCCACGATCCCCGCTCCGAGTCACCTCCAGCGCCGGGAAGAAGCGCACATGGAAGGTGCCGTCCGGCTGACGGACACAGAAGCCAGGGACGATGGCGGCGCCGGTGCGCAGAGCGAGAGTGGCGGGACCGACGGCCGTGGCCGCAGGACGGCCCAGAAAGTCCACGATGAGGCCGCCAAAGGCGGCGTGCTGATCAGGGAGCACGCCCAGGATACGGTTGGCCCGCAGGCAGCGGAGCATGGCACGCAGGTCCTCGCGCTCCAGCACCTCCACGCCGTGGCTCCGGCGGGCGGCATTGATCATCTCAGCGGTGAAGCTCTCCTCAGAGTCCCGGGCGATCACCGTCAACGGCCAGCCTTCATCGCACATACGAGCGCCCATCAGCTCCCAGTTGCCGTAATGCCCGGTAAGGAGGATAACCCCCTGTCCTCGCGCCAAGGCGGCGGTCACATGCTCAGAGCCTTCAAGGGACACCAGACGGACCACGCGCTCGCGAGAGAGGTAAGGCAGCTTGAGCAGCTCCATCATGGTGCGGCAGACGCCACGCGTCACCTCAGCGGCCAGGGCGCGGTACTGGCGATTGGTATAACGCTCGCCGAAGACCCGCCGCATGTTTTCCGCAGCGCCGCGCTGACGCGAGGGCGCCAGCAGACGGAGGAGAAAGGCCACGCCGTCAGCCAGCGCTCGCAGCGCCGACAGAGGGAGGAAGCGAGCCAGGAAGCCAGAACCGGCGGCGGCACACCGGGTGAGCGCGCGCTCAATCCGCCGACGTAACTTGCTCTTCTCTCTGCTCATGACTAACCAGTTCTGTCGCCGCGCGCGTCGCGGACTGCACGGTCTCTCGTGGACTGTGGGGGCGGGAGCGAAGCTCCTCAAAAGCCGGCCAGGGTAGCAAGGCGTCCTCGGGTATGTCGTCAATGTACTGCCGGCGGAAGGCGGGGTCCTGCATCCGGCAATGGTTGCAGCGGTGCTGGTAGGCGGGGTGGGCGAGCATGCGCCGCCAGGTCTCCTCCAGAGAGGCATCGCGGATGTTGCCGAAGGTGAGAGGCGTGAAGTCGCAGGGGTCCACGTCACCGTAGGCGGTCATATAGAACTGCGAGAAGGCCGCGAAACACCCCGCGCCCTGGGGGCCATTGACCAGGGCCTGAGTGATAACATGCGGATAGTCGGGCTGCTGATTGTAGTGCCGCTCCATCGCAATCAAGCGGTCCTTGTCTTCCTCGCTGAGCAGCGACTTCTCCTGCAGGGGCAAGAGCTTGCCCGTGGGGACCACGTCGAAGACGGTGACTTCATGCACGGCCAGGCGGCGGCCCAGCTCGAGGGTCTCCTCCACCAGCCCCTCCCGGACGGCATGAGGCCCAGCGTAAGTGGAGATGCCGACTAACAGCCCCGCCTCCAGCGCGCGGGCGAGGCCTTCCAGGGCGCGCTCATAGACCTGGGGGGCCCGGCGCAGACGGTTATGGACCTCGGGCCGCGGATCATCGAGGGACACGTTAACCGCGTACAGGCCCGCCTCACGCAAGCGCTGAACGTTCTCAGCGGTCAGAAGCAGGCCGTTGGTGAACATCATGGCCTGAGCACGCTGGGGGTCCACGGCGGCGATCAGCTCATAGAGATCGCGGCGCAGCAGCGGCTCGCCGCCCGTGAAGACGATGTTGAAGACGCCCAGGTCCTGAGCCTGAGCGATGACGGAAAGCCATTCCTCGGTGGTCAGCTCCTGCCGGTCCCGGCTCTTGAATCGGGCAGCGCTGCAATGGTAGCAGTCCAACTGGCAGCGGGCGGTGACCTGCAGAGTGCAGGTGGAGGGGCGAACCGGGCGATTGCCGTGCATGAACTGATGGGCCAGGTGGTTGACCATCCGCGCCGAGGGCACCGGCGGCTGATAGAGATTGTAGACGAAACCGCCGTCGCGGACGGTGAGCGGACGTCCCATGCCGTTCAGACGTGCGACGACCTTGTCCAGTGGCTTGCGAAACAGAGGCGCCAGCAGCCCGCGAGGCCGGGCGGAAAGCCGGGCAGCAGGCTCGTCAGCGGTCATCTCCAGAGTGAGCAGACAGCGCTCCCGGCGCGGCGGCAGGGCAGTCAGAACACGGCCCAAGGATTTCAACGCCGGCAGCTTGGCCGCCGGGTCCACCCCCTGATCCGCCAGGGCGCCCCGCCAGACAAGCTCTCGGTCCCCGTTACGCGAGACGGTCAGCAGAGGGTAGGTCTCGGATGACATGAGAATCACTCCATACCAGCGCGGGGGAAGCGAACACGGGTCAACCACTTGCTCACGGTCCCTCCCGCTCGCCAGACGACGCCACCGACCACGGGGCTCACTCCGGGCGGACCGCTGCGGCGATACAGCCCAGTTGGGTTTCTACCTGCTCCGCTCCCCGCAGCAGCTCTAACTCACACTCGGCGACCCACAAATCGCGCCGGAAGTCCTGCTTCGCGGTCATTGCCAGGCGGGCCAGCTTGACCGCGTCTTTCTCGGTAGTCACCACCAAGTGTGGCTGATTGTCCTCGATTCGGTCATTTATTGTCAAGAGGTCGCCGGGAGAGTAGGGATGATGGTCCGAGAAGCGGCAAGGGACCACCTCCGCCCCGGCCTGGGCCAGGGAGAGTTCGAAGGAGCGGGGGTTGCCGAGGCCGGAAACAGCCAGAACTCGCTGTCCGGCGAGGGCTGCCGAGCTGAGATGTTCCCCGTGAGGACTGCGCAGAACGCTCAGCCGGTGACGAGTATGCACCGAAGGGCCCAGAGGCGAATGCCGCTCCACCATCGCCTCCAGCTCCTCCAGGCCCGTCGGGGTGGCCTGATCCACATGGGTGAGCCAGACGCTATCCGCACGGGCCAGGTGATCCCAGGGCTCGCGCAGCCGGCCAGCGGGGAAGAGACGCTCCCGCGGGCTCGCGCGACTGGCATCCACCAACACCAGGTCCAGCAGACGCTGCATGCGGAAGTACTGGAACCCGTCGTCAAGCAGAACAACCTGGGCCGGAGTGCGCGCGGCCAGTACAGTGATCACCGCCTCGCGACGCTTCCCC
>JAAYIR010000236.1 GCA_012523355.1 candidate division WS1 bacterium | reverse complement strand
TCTACCCGCCGGGGAACGTTGTCACCCTGTCGCCTACGGACTTGCAGGTGCAGTCAGCCCCCTCCCTGGCGGCCATCGCCCCGGTGCTGAACGTCGACCGTGAGCAGTATGAGCAGGCGATTGCGGCTATTCACGAACTTATCGCCGCCGGCGACACCTACCAGGTAAACTACACCTGCCATGCCCGCTGGTCAGGTCATATTGACCCCCTGGAGTACTTCTTGGCTCTCGCGCGTTCTCATCCCGTCCCCTATGCCGCCTATCTCAACCTCGGTGAGGTCCAGGTCCTGAGCCTGTCGCCGGAGCTGTTCCTGAGGAAGCGGGGACGGTGCCTTGAGACCAAGCCTATGAAGGGCACGCGCCCTCGGGGACGTACCCTGGAGGAGGATACGGAGCTGGCGCAGGACCTGGTCAGTTCGGAGAAGGACCGCGCCGAGAACCTGATGATTCTGGACATGGCGCGCAACGACCTGGGGCGCATCTGCGTGGTGGGCAGCGTGGCGGTCCCCGCACGGTTCACGGCGGAGAGATACCGCAGTGTCTGGCAGATGACCAGCACGGTGACCGGAGAGTTACGCCCGGGGGTGGGCTTGAGGGAGGTCTTTGCCGCCACCTTCCCTGGCGCCTCCATCACCGGAGCGCCGAAAGCGCGGACCATGGAGATTATCCATGAACTGGAGCCGGAGCCACGGGGAGTGTACACCGGGGCGCTGGGGGTGTTCTGGCCCAGTGGGGACTTCACGCTCAATCTGCCCATCCGCACCCTGGTGCACCGGGACGGACAATGGGACCTGGGTATCGGGGCCGGGATCGTCTGGGACTCACGGGCCGGGAGTGAGTACGAGGAGACGCTGCTGAAGGCCAGCTTTGCGCTGCGGCTGCTACCGGACCTGCGGCTCTGGGAGACAATTCTCCTGACCGAGGAGCGGGAATATACCTTCCTGGAAGAGCACCTGGCGCGCCTGAGGAGGTCGGCCGAGTACTGGGGCTTCTCTCTGGAGGAGGGCATGGTGCGAGATCGCCTGGCGGAGCTGGCGGCTTCCGCGCAGGAGCTGCCGCTGGCGGTGCGCCTGGAGCTGGATCAGGAGGGCGAAGTCCAACTCACACCTCGCCCCGCGCCGTCGGCGCCACCGGGGCCCGTGCGCGTGTTGCTCTCTGCGCAGAGGACGGACTCGCGCGATCGCCTGCTCTATCACAAGACCAATCAAAGGGCTCTCTACGATGAGGAACGGCAGCAGGCACAAGCACGGGGTTGTGCGGAGGTTATCTTCCACAACGAACGGGGAGAACTGACCGAAGGAGCAATCACGAATCTCTTTGTACGTTTAGATGGACAATGGCTGACGCCACCTCGGAGTGCCGCATTGCTGCCGGGGATCTGGCGGGAGGCCTTCCTGCGCGAACATGAGGGACGGGAGCAGGAGTTGACGGTCAGTCGTCTGCAGGAGGCGGAGGCGATCGTGGTGGGCAACTCGGTGCGAGTGGCGATGGAGGTGGGGGAGGTGCTCGATGGAGAGGGAAGAGTACTGTGGCCGAAGCCGGCAGAAGGCGGAACGATCTTGAGGTGAACAATTGCCCTACAGTCTGCGTCGGTTGTGACAGGAAGGCACATCTTGCGTTGTGCTGGTCGGCATTGGAACCGGATAGCAGCTGGTCCCAGCAAGGAGGTTGACCGCCGGGCAGGCGGTACACAAAATCGGGCCCCCGTGGGCATGAACTATTCTTGCCTCTACGCTGCCACTGAGGTGCAAGCCACCGGGGGTACTGTGTTGAGGTAAGCCAAAATGCGAGTGGCTCAGCAGGCACGAGCGTATGCCCTAAGAGCTGTGGCCAATTCCTTGGGGGGTTTGGTCGCGCACTGTTCGGACGATAATCTGGTCAGGATGGTGAGGGCCTTACGCCAAGTGGCGCGACGACAGGATCATAGGGAGCAATTGGAGGCCCTCCAGAGACTCTTTGAGAACCAGCACCCGGCGTTGTATCTGGCGCGTCGGCTGTTCAGCGAGGCCTCTCCCACTGCTCGCCGGGCATTGATCAACAACCTGGCGGTGAACACCACTCTCGTCGGTGGGGTGACGCGGAGGGCGCGTGAGGCGGCAGGTCTGGGAGCCCCGGTGTTGATAGTCATCAGTCCCACAATGCGTTGCAACCTTCGCTGTTACGGTTGCTACGCAGGCGAGTACGCGTCCACAGAGGACATGTCTCTCGAGCTGATGGACCGCATCATTACCGAGGGCAAGGATATCGGGGTCTATCTCTACACTATCAGCGGTGGTGAGCCTTTCATCCGTCGCGACCTCCTCGACCTTTACGCCCAGCATAATGACTGCGAGTTCCTGGTCTACACCAACGGTACTCTCATCGACGACAGCGTGGCGGAGCGACTGGCCGAGCTGGGCAACGTGGGCCCGGCGATCAGCGTGGAGGGCTTCGAGGAAGAGACCGATGGTCGGCGCGGGAAGGGGACGTGGAAGAAGATCATGGCGGCCATGGATCGCCTACATGAAGCCGGCGTGATCTTCGGCTTCTCAGGGACGGTCACCCGCCATAATGCCAACCTCATCAGCAGCGAGGCCCTGGTGGACCTGATGATCGAGAAAGGCTGTTTCTTCGGCTGGTACTTCATGTACATCCCAATTGGTCGTAAGCCCGATATCTCGCTGATGCCCACGCCGGAGCAACGGCGAAAGTGCGGCGATCGCGTGGAGCAGTACCGCGCGACCAAGCCGATTTTTGTGGCTGATTTCTGGAATGACGGCTTGTTGACCAGGGGCTGCATGGCCGGGGGGCGCCTCTATCTGCATGTCACCACCTCGGGTTGGGTAGAGCCGTGCGTATTTGCCCATTTCACGGCGGATAACATCCGGGATAAGAGCCTGGAGGAGATTCTAGACTCCAAGTTCTTCCGGGCTATCCGACGCCGCTTCCCCTGGTCAGAAAACCATCTTACGCCCTGCGCGATCATAGACAACCCGTGGGTACTACGTGGGGCCGTGGCTGAGGCCGGCGCACGCCCCTCACATCCGGGAGCGGAGACGATCCTTACGGACCTGGCTCCGCACCTTGATCAGTACTCGGCGGAGATGAAGACCCTGACCGAACCGCGGTGGGAGGCGATATTGGCGGAGCAGAAGCGTACAGGTAAGGATGCCCTGGGGGTCAGTCTGACGGACGAGGTGGCGGCCCACTGAGGACGACCGGCGGGAGAGAGTTGAGCCATGAAGACCTATCTTGTTGCGCCTGGAGTTCCTCACCAAGAAGGGGCGCCTCAGCGGCGAACCCCTCCCATCTTTCCTCCTCTGGGGTTGATGACGGTGGCGGCGCTGACGCCTCCCGAGCACCAGGTCAGCCTGGTGGACGAAAGCGTGACGCCAGTTGACTTCAACTGTGAGGCCGACGTCGTGGGTCTGACCGCAACCACGGCCATGGCGCTCCGAGCCTACGAGATCGCAGACCGGTTCCGCGCGCGCGGGGTGAAGGTCGTCATGGGGGGCATGCATGCGTCGGCGCTGCCGAGGGAGGCGCTCCAGCACGTGGATGCGGTAGTGGTGGGGGAGGCGGAGGAGTTGTGGCCCCAAGCGCTGCAGGACCTGGAGCGTGAGGCCCTGCGCCCGGTGTATCGCCATCAGAACTGGCCCGATCCAGCAGGTGTTCCCCCGGCACGGCGCGACCTGCTGAATCCACACCGGTACATCGCCAGCGAGACCCTGCAAGCCGCTCGCGGGTGCCCGTTCGCCTGCTCCTTCTGTGCCGTGTCGTCCTTTTTTGGCCGGACGTATCGCACGCGTCCGGTGGAGGACGTGGTCGCCGAGGCAGCCAGCCTCAGGGGACGGCCCATGATCCTGGTGGATGACAACATCATGGGGCATCCGGCGTATGCCACGCGCCTGTTCGAGCGCTTGGCGGACCTCAAGAAGCAGTTCCTAGGGCAGGCCTCGACCACCATGCTCAAGACTCCGGAGCTTATCAGCAAGGCTGCCGCGGCTGGCTGCCGGGGGTTGTTTGTGGGGTTAGAGAGCATTTCGCCCTCCATCCTGGCACGTCTGGGGAAGGCCTTCAACGTGGTGACACAGTACCGGGAGCTGGTGAAGCGGCTGCACGATAATGGCATCTCCATCATCGGCAGCTTCATGTTTGGTCTGGATGGCGAGGATCCGGATGTGTTCAACCGCACCATGGAGTTTGCCGAGCAGGCGGACATAGACATGGCCCTCTTCTCCATCGTTACTCCCTTGCCGGGCACCAGGTTTTACGAGGAGCTGCAGCGCGAGGGCCGGGTCATCGAGCGCGATTGGAGCAAATACGACGGCACCTGGTGCACCTTCGCTCCCCGTGGTGTCACCGCCGATCGGCTGCAGGAAAGTCTACAGAAGATCTACCGTGATTTCTACTCCTGGGGAAGCATCCTCAAGCGCACCTGGCATCGCTTTGAGCCGATGGTGTGGCTGATCAACAGCATCTATCACCGGCGGGTGCGCACCTGGCTGTACCGCACCAGGCAGGGCGTGCCTTATTCCGTAGCAGGGAGCTAGCGGGCCTTGACTAGACCCAATCCAGCGGCCAGTGGTAGAACTGGATCGGGAATAAGTCCTCGGCAAAGTCAGTAACCTTCTCCGGCCCGAAGAGGAGCTTGACCACCTGGCGCTCGGTGAGGTCCACCTGCACCGCGCCCCGTGTCAGGCGCCAGCCCTCTGACGTACGCTCGGCGCTTATCTCCCCGGACAACCCCAGCTTGTCGAGGAGCGTGGGCAGGTCCGCGATCCACATCATGCCCCGCCAGGTGCGGCTGCATGGTAGCCGCAGGTCCAACAGCAGGCGCGTGAAGCCCTCCTCCCAGACCGGGGTCTCGATCTCAAAGCGGCCCAGGCTCTGAGTTGTGGAAAGTGGGGCCTCAGAATTGTCCCAACGCCGGAAAGTTTCCCGTGCGAGACCGGCGACGATCTGGCTGGGTCCGGCGTACTCGGTCAGATACTTCCCCCGCCGCAAGGTGTAACCTAAAAGCTCCTCGCCACGCGAGGCGGTGAGGCAACAGGAGCTCGTACGGCCCAGCAGTGCCCGCATGATCTCCGGCCGGCGCAGGCAGCCCAGGCCGGACTGCCGATGCAGCGCCAGCATGGCTTCTACCTCCGGCCAAGGGCCTTCGCGGACCTCGCAATCTTCCAGCTCGGGCAGGAGGTCACAGGTGGCCCGGTCCATAACAAAGACATAGGCCTGGCCCGCGTTCTCCCAGCCAAAGCGCCGGTACCAGTCGTTGATGCCGGTACCCAGCCAGCCCAGGTCGCAGCCCAACTTGCGCATATGAGCCATGGCGTCGCGCATACAGGCCTCCGCAAAGCCGCGCCGCCGATAGTCGGGATGACAGGCCACGGCCCAGATGCCGCCGAGGGTCAGCAGGCCACAGCCGGTCTCGATCTCCGAAACATAGACGCCGGCGTGGGCCACGATCTTACCGTTGACCTTGAGAATGCGCATCTGCTCGCGGTTCTCCTCGCAGGCCAGGTGCGGGCCGAAATCGCCCATGCCGGGTTTATCCGGGCAAAAGACTAGATTGAGCAGGTCCAGGGTCGGCGCTAACTCGTACGGCCCGCAGGCTCGCGGCCCGTCCACGATGTCATCAGGCATGGTCGACACCTCGAGGTCTCGGTTTCTCTGAGCAGAGCACAGCTTGCACCTTCTACGTCCCAGGCATTCTCCCTTCCCACAGGCAGGGAACGACTCTTGATTGCGCGAAAGGATCGGCATGCCCCCGGCAGAAGCCCATATCATCGGTGCAGGACCGGCAGGATTGAGCTGTGCGCTGGAGCTCTCGCGCCGGGGGCGGGGGTCGCTGGTGTTTGAGAAGGAGGCGCAGGTGGGGGGGATTGCCCGCACTGAGCAGGTGGCGGGGTGCCGCTTTGACCTGGGGCCGCATCGCTTCTTCACCAAGGAGCCGGAGATTCGGGCACTCTGGCAGGGCTTACTGGGTAAGGATCTGCTTACTGTCCAGCGCCTGACCCGCATCTACTATCGCAATCGCTTCTTCGACTACCCCCTCAAGCTCTTGCCGACGCTGCGCAAGCTGGGCCCGGTGACGTCGCTGGCTATCCTGGGGAGTTACTTGTGGGCGCGGGTGCGGCCCTGTCGTGACCCCCGGAGCTTCGAGGAGTGGGTGGTCAACCAGTTTGGGCGCCGCCTGTTTGAGACTTTCTTCCGCAGCTACACGGAGAAAGTCTGGGGGATGCCGTGCGACCAGATCAGCGCTGACTGGGCCGCCCAGCGTATCAAGCAGCTCTCGCTTCTGGAGATGGTGAAAGGTGCCCTGGGCGGCGATCGTGCGCGCCATGCCAGCCTGATCGAGGAGTTTCACTACCCGCGGCACGGGGCCGGGATGATGTGGGAGGCCATGGCGCGGGAGATCCAGCACCGCGGCGGCGATCTCCGTCTGGGGACGACGGT
>JAAYIR010000235.1 GCA_012523355.1 candidate division WS1 bacterium | reverse complement strand
CGATTTTATTCGCGTGGTGCGGCCTCTCATCGCGCACTTGCATCTGGCCGATAGTTCCGGGACCGATGCGGAGGCTCTGCAGTTCGGCGAGGGTATGACCGACCTGCCAGCAGTGATGCGGGAGCTAGAAGGCCTCGAGGCGACGATCATCCCGGAGATCTGGATGGGCCACCTGCACGGGGGAGAGGGATTCCTCCTGGCGTTGCAGAAGCTGAAGGCAGCAATTGAGTCCTCATAACTAGATTCCCGCAACCGGGAGGCAGGCGTCTCGCCTGTTACCTGCTTCCTTCAAGGAGGCTTCATCATGGCTCAGACCATCCATCTCACCCTTCCCACTGAGGCGACACCTCTCATTCGCAAGGCAGCGGAGCTACTGCAGCGAACAATCAATGAGCGATCCGGCGCACGGCTGGTTCCCGAAAATGGGGAGCTTACCCTCGAGTTGGCTCTGCAGCCGGGGCTGGGCGCCGAGGGCTTCGAGATTGCCGACGGGCCGCAGAACACCGTCCGCGTGCTGGCGAATGATGAGCGCGGGGTGCTCTACGGCGTAGGCAAGCTGCTGCGCTCCTCCCGGTACAGCTCCGAAGGGTTTGAGGTCGGCACCTGGCGAGGAGTGTCTGTGCCTCAGAAGTCGGTCCGCGGTATCTACTTTGCCACCCACTTTCATAACTTCTACCACGACGCCCCGCTGGAGAAGGTGCAGCGCTATGTGGAAGAGCTGGCGCTCTGGGGTATCAACACGCTCAGCGTGTGGTTTGATATGCACCACTATGAGAGCTTCCAGGACCCAGCGGCGCAGGAGATGATAACCCGGCTGCAAGGGATTCTCTCGACCGCCCGGGAGGTGGGCATCACCCCGAGCACAGGCTTCCTGGCCAACGAAGGCTACGCCGGTAGTCCCCCGGAACTGCGTGCTACCTGGGGCTGCGGTGACCGGCATCTGCCCGCGCATTACCACACCGAACTCTGCCCGAACGTGCCGGGAGCGAGGGACCAGTTGTTGCGCTGGACGAAGGAACGCCTGGTACCGTTTGTCGAGGCCGGCCTGGGGTACCTGTGGCTCTGGCCGTATGATCAGGGTGGCTGTTGCTGTCACCAGTGCCATCCCTGGGGTGGGAACGGTTTTCTCAAGTGTGCCGAGCAGGTGGCGCGGCTGGCCAAGCGCGAGATTCCTGACCTCAAGATCGTGCTCTCCACCTGGGATTTCAACTCCTACTATCCCGGCGAGTGGGAGGGCCTGGCCCAGGCCATGGCGGAGGATGCTAGCTGGGTAGACTACATCATGGCTGACGGTCGAGAGGGGCATTTCCCTGAGTATCCAGTCAAGCACGGATCGCCGGGTGGCCTGCCACTGATTGGCTTCCCCGAGATCAGCATGATCGGCCATACCATCTGGGGCGGGTGGGGCGCGAATCCGGCCCCGGTAATGATGCAGGGGCTCTGGAATCAGGGCAAGGGGCTGCTGTCCGGTGGGTATCCGTATTCCGAGGGCATCTTCGAGGATCTGAACAAGATGCTCTTCGCCGGTTTCTACTGGGACCCTGACCGGTCAGCGGAGGAGATCGTTCGCGAGTACGTGGCGTATGAGTTCAGCCCAGAAGTGGTCGAGGAGGTCACTCGCGCCATCGGGATTCTGGAGCGAACGCTGCCCCGTGCCTGGGGGCAGACCGGTGAGGAGCCTCGCTTCCCGATCGAACGTCCCGAAGAGATCGAGGAGGCGGAGGCGCTCCTGTGGGCGGCGGACGCAAGGCTTCCGGAGTGGGCGCGCCGTGCCTGGCGCTGGCGGATTCTGCTTCTACGGGGCATCATTGACGGAGAGCTTCTGCGGAACGATTTCCACACCTCCGAGGCGGCAGAGACGGCGTTGGAGGAGCTGACCGTTATCTACCATGCCGAGCACGCCGGCAGGTACGTGGCGCCACCCACGAAAGCGGCGCGTCGCGTACAGCGCCCGTGCTAAGGGTCAGCCACCGCCAAGTGTACGTGCCGAACCAGGCTTCCCGTGCGCACGCGGGCGACGGCCAGCAGCCGAAACCCGGTCTCCGCAAGCAAGGCTTCCAGTGGCTCGGCAGCCAGAATGGCGGCCCGGGGCGTCAGGCGGCGGAGGTTGGAGAGTAGCGCGGGATAGAGACCCGCAGGCGCGGAGCTGCAGCGGCCATAGGGAAGGTCCACCACCGCTGCGTCATAGCGCCCATCCCAGATTCGGGCGTCGCCGGCCACGATCCACCCCCCGGCCCCGGCGCTGCGTACGTACTCCGCCGCCCGTCCGGCGAGCTTCTTGCTGATCTCCACCCCCAGGGCTCTCACCCCGCGGCTGGCCGCCTGCGCGACCACAGTTCCTACCCCGGCGCAGGGGTCCAGGAGTGTGTCGCCTGGCGCGGCCACCAGATTGACCAGTGCCCGGGCCATCTGTGCGGGGAGCGCCGCGGAGTAGTCGCTGGGGGGCGCGGGCAGGCGCCAATCCCCACGGCTCTCGGAGACAATCCTTCCCAGTCGCCACCGCCCGTGCTGCGCCACCACAGCCAGGCGCACCCGGGGACGGTCCAGGTCCGGGCGCCCCTCCCAGCTATCTGCCAGGCGGCGGACAATCTCCGTCCAGTCCTCCCCGGGTCGTGGCGCCGGGCGATGGACCTCCAGCCGGAACCCCTCAAAAGTAAGCCTCTGCTGGCCCACGGCCGCCACCAGGTCGTCCAGAGAGTCGGCGGTAGCAATCGTCTCCGCGCAGAAGCGCACGTAGGCAGCGCCGCCCACGTCTGCAGCCACTCGCCCCTCGCCGCAGGTCCCGTCGGCGCGCACGCCGCTGAGTGCCCACAGCTCCAGCGCCGCCAACTCCCATTCTTCTGCCCTTCCGGTCAACAAGTAAAAATAGGCCACCGTAAGTCGCTGGCTCCTTCCCCGTAACATTTCGGAAATATCCTTGCGCTATCCTGCCGTCATCAACGCTACAGTATCTGAATGGAGGCCCCGCCCATTGCAACCCAGAAGGACGCCCAATTTGTTCTCGACCAGGCTCAAGCCCACAACGTCAAGTTCATCAAACTGTGGTTCACAGACATCCTCGGCTATCTGAAGAGCTTCTCCATCACCGCGGATGAACTGGAACTGAGTCTCACCGAAGGGCAGGGATTTGACGGCTCCTCCATTCAGGGCTTCGCCCGCATTGACGAGAGCGACATGATCGCCATGCCCGTGCCCGAGACCTGGACCCTCCTGCCCTGGCGACCCCGCGAGGGGGGAGCCGTGGCCCGCATGTTCTGCAACATTGTCAATCCGGATGGCAGCCCCTTTCCCTTCGACCCCCGCTACGTCCTCCAGAAGAACCTCGCGGAGGCCAAGGAATTGGGCTATACCTTCTATGTGGGTCCGGAGCTGGAGTACTTCTACTTCGCCAGTAATGGTTCTCCGCCGGTTGCTCTCGACCAGGCCGGCTACTTCGACCTGACCCCTCGTGATGAGGCGGTGGACATGCGCCGCGATACCGTGCTCATGCTCGAGCAGATGGGCATTGGCGTGGAGTACAGTCACCATGAGGTCGCGCCCTCCCAGCACGAGATTGACCTGCGCTACACCGATGGCTTGACCATGGCGGATAGCGCCATGACCTATCGCCTGGTGGTGAAGGAGGTCGCCATCATGCATGGCTACTACGCGACCTTCATGCCCAAGCCGGTCTACGGCCAGAACGGTAGCGGCATGCATACTCACCAGTCGCTGTTCTGCGGAGAGAAGAACGCTTTCTTCGACCCCAACAATCCCCCCACCTACCTGTCGGAGACGGGCCTGCAGTACATCGCCGGCCTGCTCCGGCATGGGCCGGAGATCACCCTGGTCACCAATCAATGGGT
>JAAYIR010000234.1 GCA_012523355.1 candidate division WS1 bacterium | reverse complement strand
GCCGCCGCCGGTCCCGCCCCATGTAGAACAGGTACAAGGCCAAGAGTACCACGGGGAATAACGAGCAGCGCCTGCCCACCTGGTCCTTAGCGGTGTCGTAGACGCCTCTCAGGTCGCTCCCTTTGAAATACGCCACCGGCGAGCTTTGCGCAGAGAACACCGGTCCCGGCGGTGGCCAGGGCGTGGGTCCGATGGACAGGCGATCCTTCAGGAGTTGGTGGATTTGCCCGAGGACCGCCTTCCCCTCCTCCGTCGGCCACTCTGCCCCGGTGAAGATGACGAAGCTCGAGGACCAGCCCTCACCGCCGATCGTCGCCTCCCGGCTCATCCGCATGGCTGCCTCATAATCCTCGGGGGCCCGGTTCTGGCGTTCGAGAATCTGCAGCTTGGGGCTGAGCTTCTCCATCTCCGGGATGAGCTCAACCGTCTTGAGGCACGCGGGGCAACCGGGGTTGTAGAACAGCACTATCTCCAGCGGCGCCCGCTCCTGCCCCCAGGCGAGGCTGCTGGCCGTCATCAGTATCCCTGCGACAATCGCGTAACCTATCCCTCTCATGCGTTCTTCTCCCCTGTTGCAGTGTCCTTAGCCGCCAGTATAGCGATCGCAGGGATACGGGGCAATACACGTCTCGCAGGGGGATAGGCCATCAGTACAGGACGGAAAGAAGATCGGGGCGGCCCGTATGAACCGCCCCGAAGGCATAACTCTGTCACGTATGCAAAGCAGCGGATAGTCTATCCAGTGAGACTCGGGGCCTCGCTAAGGACAGCCTCCGGCATTCCACCCCTGGAAACAGGTCTCTGTACAATCCGTGATTTTGTCGCCATTGTAGTCCCAGAACCAAGCCTTGTAGTTGCACCCGCCCAGACCGCCTGACATGGTGTAGCACTCCACGCAGAAGTTCTCCACTTTCAGGATCGCCCCGTCGTCGGGGCATCCGTTGGGATTATCTTCCGCACAGCAGTAGCCCACCGGAAGACACCCGGTCATGTGAGCCCCGACGCGCAACGCGCCCCCCACCATTAGCACCGCGACAACAGCGACCGCCACCCCTAACTGCCCGCGGCTCCCCCGTAGGCTCGCCAGGTTCATAGCTCCTCAGAGCTCCGGACGAACTTGGTCACCCGCTCGACTGTGCCATTCAGCCTGAGGACCAGCCATAATTCGGGTGCTCCCGGCGCATGGTTTGGCGGTTGGTGCCAGAAGCACACTACTATGGGCAGGTTCTCGCCTTGCTCGACTAGTCTTTGAGAGAAAGGCTTCCCCGCTGGAAGCTCTAGCTCCCCGACTCGTAAGCTGCCCGGCTCGGCGCCTTCGGCCACCTGGTATACGTAAGAGGTGTATATCGGTCTCCTGTCCGGTGTCTTCGAAGGTCTATTCCGGAGGAAGCTCGCCTTGGGATCGTTCGGGCAGAAAAATATCTCCTCGGTGTCCGTGTACTTCGGGTACAAATCCCGCAGACTTTCTGGCACTTCACCCTCATGGTCCTTGCGGTACTTGTCTAGTGCCTCGCCAATCAGCCTCAGGTGTTCCATGCCCACCTGCTGAGCCTGGGCTTCTTCAGCAGGACTCTGTGCGGTTGCTGGCTCGCACGGCGTTCGCTCACCCCGTCCGCTCAGAATGCCTAGACCCAACCCCACAGCCACCACCAGAACTGCCAGACCCACAAACGACACGCTCTTGCGCATCAAAATCCCCCCTCTCTTCTGAATCACCTGCGTCTGAAAGTCTGTTGCCCGTACCTGATCCCGAACTTGGGGCCTCACCTGAAAAGCCTCTACTTCTTCCCAATTATATTGTACCCCCCCCCGCCATTATTTGTCAAGCCGGCTTCACAGAATTGCACCCGGTCTCTCAGTTTGCTGGAGGACTCCCCCTAGCCCTTGGCGAAACTTGGCCCTGCTGTCAATGCACGCACTCTGTGAGGAGCTGACACCATGTTCCCCAGTCTCAACAACCTGCCTCTTTTACAGGACTTCGAGACCCGTTCCATCTCCGCCGAGAACCCCGACGGCGCCAAGGGCGGCGGCGCGAAGGCCGACTCCACCGGTCAGGACGCTGCCCGTCTCCTGGGCCGCGGTTGGAAGGTGCGCCCTTGTATCACCCTCCCCGCCGGGTCTACGACCACTCTCGCCGACATCCAGGGCCCCGGCTGTATCACTCATATCTGGATTACCGTCGAGCCCCGCGCCCTGGCCGAGTGCGTCCTGCGCTTCCGCTGGGACGGCGAGGACACGCCCTCCATCGAGACCCCTCTTGGCGACTTCTTCTGCTGCGGTCACGGCCTGAGGGCCAAGATTAACTCCCTCCCGGTCGCGGTCAATCCCTCTGGAGGGATGAACTGCTACTGGCCTATGCCTTTTCGTAAGAGTTGCGAGATTACCATCGAGAACCAGCGCGGCGTGGACCAGGGCTGCTTCTTCTACCAGGTAGACTATGCGCTGCGCGACGTCCCCGCCGAGGCCGCCTACTTCCACGCCCAGTTCCGTCAGTCCACTACCACCCGCGAGTGCCCCGAGCACGTCATCCTCGACGGCGTCAAGGGTGACGGCCAGTATGTCGGTACCTACGTAGCCTGGAATCAGTTCTCCGACGGCTGGTGGGGCGAGGGCGAGGTCAAGTTCTACCTCGACGGCGACGGGGAATTCCCCACCTACTGCGGCACCGGCACGGAGGACTATTTCGGCGGCGCCTGGGGCTTCGGCGAAACCTTCTCCACCGCCTTCATGGGCTATCCGCTATGGTTCAAGGAAGAGGGCAGGGTCCCCAAACATGGCCTGTACCGCTGGCACATCTGTGACGCCATACGCTTCCGCCAGGACTTCAAGGCCACCATCCAGGCGCTGGGCTGGTGGCCCGAGGGGGTCTACGAGGCCCTGACCGACGATCTGGCGTCGGTGGGCTACTGGTACCAGCGCGAGCCCCACGCCCCCTTCCCCACCCTCCCGGACAAGTACCACCGCCTCCGCGGCGCCAGATAGTGTAGAATGCAAACGGGGCGGGACCTGAGTCCCGCCCCGTCTTTTCCTGTCTCACTCCCCACTCACCACTGCCCACTTCTGCCTATGGTGCCAGCTTCAACTCCCCTAGCCGGTCCACCTCATGCACCGTGCAGTACGAGACCCAGGTGTCAATCCCGTACGGGCTCTGGCCCGACAGTGCGGGACTCATCACGCGGACGATGTTCATGAACACGCTCTCGCCGGGCTGCACCCCCTCGGGTACCATCGTGGCCAGCGGCATGATCATGCGTGTCACCCACTTGGTCCCGCTCGAGGTATCCGACACCACCTTGATACCGGTATCAGGCATCGGCACGTTCATCCGGAAGTTGACCTCTCCGCTCGACAGGGCTGCGAACAATCCTGTCGGCCCGCACATGTACTGCCGGTACGGCAGAGCTCGCTGCTTCGCCATGAACACTTCCCAGTCGTCATAGCAGGCGATCATGGAGGAGGCAATCAGCTTTTCGGTATCTACCTCCTCAGCGATCTCCAGATACAGATACTCCCCATCATGGGCCGCGCGGGCGGAGTAGACGCGCTTGCTGGGCGTCTCGCCACCCCGCTCATACCAGGGGCCGGGCAGAGCCGCCGCCTGGTCCCAGTTGACCTTGGCTGCATCGCCGCCCGCCGGAGCCACCCGCGGCACCGTCACCGTTGGGATGGGCGACTTCATGCGGTTCACATAGCTCTCCCGCCCCACTTGCATGTAGCTCCAGGTCCCGTGCTCGAAGGCGGCAAGCCGCTGCTTCTGCAGATCGGTCTCCGCCAACGCCTTGGCCTCATTTAGCAGGCTCTGGAACTGCGCCATCCGCTCTTCCGTCCCCAGCACGCCCCAGGCCAGCTCCGGACCGCTCACGCGGCTAGCGGGGCGTAGCGAGGGATCGCACCAGGTCTCTTCCATCGCCTCGTACATGGCCCGCATCGGCTTGCCCGCCGGCCCGTACAGCCCCGTGAAGTACTCCTCGAGGAGTTGGTCCACATCCTGGTAAGGGTCGTCCATCGCCTTGAAGGACACATAGGCCTCCACCTCTTGCCCATACCCGCAGTGGTAGATCCCCTCCACGCCCAGTTCGTAGTAGTCCCGGATCTGGTTGAAGGCGGTGTGCGCGAAGAACCCCGGGAAGCAGTGATACTTTCCGTTACGCGCCGTCTCCACCGGGAAGGTGTCATATAGCCACATGTGCAGCGGCTGGCATTCCTTGGCCCACGCCTTGAGCGTATCCATCTGTTCCGCGTACGCCTCCACCGCCGCCGGGCTGCGGTTCACGGTGAAGCAGTAGTCCACGACGACATTCGGCTCCATGGCGAAGTCGGGGAGCCCCCGGTGACTCCCGTACGCCAGGGTGATAATCTGCTTGTCCGGATGCGTCTTGCGCAGTTCCCGGGCTACCTCATTCACGAAGGTGAAGAAGTAATCACTATGCTTGCCCTTGCTACTCCCCGACGCTTCCGCCTCCGCGATTCCCTTCTCATACTGCGCCCGGCAGTCGTCGCACCTGCAGAAAGCGCTGTTATCCATCGGCTCCACCGGGAAGGGCGCCGGCAACGTGACGCCTCCATAGGGGAGCTTGTGCGCGGGCAGCGTGCCGTCATAATAGTCTCGCGCATCCTGAACCACCTGTCGAATCAGTCCTGGGTTCGTATAGCACATCTGGGGTGGCTGCCCTTCAAACCCCTTGGCGAAGTACTCGGGATGATCCGCCTCAAACAACCTCGCCTTCTCCGCCAGAATCTTCTCCCGGTCCTGGTCATCCTTGGCATTAGCCAAGCGGTCCGTCCACGTCTGTTCCAGGAAGCGATTATAGTAGCGATACAAGGAGTGGTTGCACCCTATGGCCGTCCCGCCATTCCGCATCCGGTACAGGAACAGCCGCTCCATGTTCACCAACGCCCTGTTGTACTGTGTCGCGTTCGTATACTGTTCCTGTAGCTTCGGGTAACTCACCGCCTCCCACGTTTTGAACTCGTCGTCGGATGTTCGCCACAGTGCCACGCGGCGGTTATACCACCCTACAGGACTGGACGCGTCCCGCGTGCGCATGGCTGGCTTCCGTTTCAGGTCCCCACCGCTAACCTCCAGCGTGGCCTTGGGCGTATACACCAGTCCCAGTTCGGTCGGGTTGAACCAGCGTACTTCGCAGTCGCGCTGCAAGAACTCGTACACTGCGTCCAGGGTTCCCCTCGCATCCCAGTAGCCCGGGAACCCCTTGCTCACCGCCAGGTCCTCCATGTCGTAGACAACCTCGGTGTAGTCTGCCTTGTCGAGGCCCAGGAGCACCAGTGTATCCGGCAGGTACTCGATCACGAACTCCTGCTCCGTCAACCCGTAAGGGGTCACTCCCACGCGATGCGCGGCCCGGCTCTGGCCCACCAGCACCCGCGTGCCGGTTACCGTCGCCGGTTCCTGCACGATGGGCAAGGTCGCCCCGGTGATCAATTTCACGTGATGCTGGAGCTCGTACGCTCCCAACTGCGCCGCCACCGTCGGGCGCTCGGCTATCACGATAGTAGCCTGCGGCTGGCCGTCCTTGACCAGGCACAGTGTCTCCCCCGCGTAGGCTGCGGGTACTAGGGAGAGCGCCATCGCAATCAACACCAGACCTCCCACCACCATCAAACGCCTCTGCATGCTCTTCACTCCTTGTAGTTATGGTTTGCCGTCCCGACATACTAGCGGGCGACTGCTTGCCGACCCGTCGACCTACTCAGATAGTTTCAACTCTCCCAGCCGGTCCGCCTCGTGTACCGTGCAGTACGAGATCCAGGTGTCAATCCCGTACGGCCCCTGTCCGGCCAGCGTGGGGTTCATGACCCGGATGATGTTCATGAACAGGCTCTCTCCCGGCTTCACTCCGCCGGGCAGCACCCTAGCTAGCGGCATGATCATCCGCGTTACCCACTTGGTCCCACTGGAGGTATCCGAGACTACCTTCACTCCCGTGTCCTCCATGCCCACATTCATCCGGAAGTTGACCTCTCCATGCGACAGAGCCGCTAACATCCCCGTCGGCCCGGACATATACTGCCGGTACGGCAGTGCCCGCTGCCTGGCCACGAAGACCTCCCAGTCGTCATAGCAGGCCACCAGCGGCGACACGTGCAGCTTGCTCGTATCCACCTCGTCGGTCATCTCGAGGTACAGATACTCCCCATCGTGGGCCACCCGCGCGGTGTACACGCGCTTGGTGGGCGTGGCCCCGCCGCGTTCGTACCACGGGCCGGGCAGGTCCGCCGCCTGGTCCCAGTTGACCTTGGCTGCGTCCCCGCCAGCCGGCGCCACCCGCGGCACCGTCACTGTCGGGATCGGTGCCTTCATGCGGTCCACGTAGTTCTGCCGCCCCCTGGTCATGTAGCTCCAGGTCCCGTGCTCAAAGGCCGCGATCCTCTGCTTTTGCAGATCGGTCTCCGCCAGGGCCTTGGCCTCATCCAGCAGGCTCTGGAAGTGTGCCATCCGCTCCGCGGTCCCCAGGTGCCCCCAGGCCAGCTCCGGGCCGCTCACTCGCGTGCCCGGCCGCAGTGCGGGATCGCACCAGGTATCCTCCATGGCCTCATACATGGCCCGCATCGGTTTCCCTGCGGGTCCATACAGGCCTGTGAAGTACTCCTCCAGCAACTGGTCCACATCCTGGTAGGGGTCATCCATAGCCTTGAAGGAGACGTAGGCCTCGACCTCCTGCCCGTAGCCGCAGTGGAAGATGCCCTCCACGCCGAGTTCGTAGTAGTCGCGAATCTGGTTGAAGGCCGTGTGCGCGAAGAATCCCGGGAAGCAGTGGTACTTGCCGTTTCGGGCGAACTCCACTGGGAAGGTGTCATACAGCCACATGTACAACGGTCGACCCTCTTGGGACCACTCTTTAAGCGTCTCCAGTTCCGCGTTGTAGGCCTCCACCGCGGCGGGAGAGCGATTCGTGGTATAGCAGAAGTCCACGATCACGTTCGGCTCCAGGGTGAAATTGGGCAGTAGCTGGTGGCTCCCGTAGGCCAGCGTGATGATTTGCTTGTCCGGGTGCGTCTTGCGCAGTTCCCGCGCTACTTCATTCACGAACGTGAAGAAGTAGTTACTATGCATGCCGTCCGTGTCTCCGGATTCTTGGGCCGCGGCGACGTCCTTCTCATATAGCGCGCGGCAGTCATCGCACTTGCAGAAGGAGGCGTTGTCCATCGGCTCCACCGGGAAGGGCGCCGGTAGCTTCAGGTGTGCATACGGCAGCTTGTGCGCCGCCAGCGTCCCGTCGAAGTACTCGCGGGCGTCCTTCACGACCTGCTGAATCAGCCCCGGATTGGTGTAACACATCTGCGGAGGCTGTGCCTCGTAGCCCTGCGCGAAGTACTCTGGATGGTTGCCCTCATACAGCATGGCCTTCTGCGCCAGGATCCTCTCGCGTTCCTGGTCGTCCTTGGCGCTGGCCAATCTGTCCGTCCAGGTCCCCTCGAGGAAGCGGTTGTAGTACCCATACAGCGAGTGGTTGCAGGACACATAGGCCCCACCATTGCGCATCCTGAGCAGAAACAGCCGCTCCAGGGCGATCCGCGCCCTGTTATACTCCGTCGCGTTCGTGTACTGCTTCTGTATTGACGGATAGCTTACTGCGGCCCAGGCCTTGAACTCCTCATCTTCTGGTCGCCACAGCGCTATGTATCTGTCGTACGATCCCGCCCCGGTCCACACTGCGTCCCGGTTCCGCATCGCCGGCTTCCGCTTCAGGTCCTGTCCCCCGACTTCCAGCGTCGCCCGCGACGGGTACACTGTCCCCAGCTCCGTCGGGTTGAACCACCGCACTCCACAATCGCGCTGCAGAAATTCGTACACCGCGTCCAACGTTCCTCGCTCCACATAGTCTCCGGGGAAACCCTTGGACGCGGCCAGGTTCTCCATGTCGTAGACGACCTCGCCGTAGTCCGCCTCGTCCACCCCCAGCAGAACCAGCGTATCCGGCAGGTACTGAATCACGAACTCCTGCTCAGTCAACCCGTAGGGGGTCACCCCCATGCGGTGGGCGGCCCGGCTCTGGCCCACCAGCACCCGCGTCCCCATCACCGTTGCCGGTTCCTGCACGATGGGCAGCGTGGCCCCGGTAATCAACCTGACATGGTGCTGGAGCTCATACGCCCCCAGCTGCGCCGCCCGTGTGGGCTGCTCAGCAATCACGATAGTTGCCTGGGGCTGGCCGTCCCTGACCAGGCACACTGTGTCCCCCGCATGGACTGCGGGCACTAGAGAGATCGCCAGCGCCAGCAACACCAGTCCTCTCAACACTATCAGGTTTCTCTGCATGTCCTTCACTCCTTGGAGTAGTCTTGTGCCCCTCCGTTGAGGAACTAAGGTATATGACAGTCTATTTCTCCAATTTCAGCTCGCCCAGCCGATCCACCTCGTGTACCGTGCAATGCGACACCCACGTATCGATTCCGTACCGCGGTTGCCCCGCCAGTGTGGGATTCACCACCCGGATGATGTTCATGAACAGGCTTTCACCTGGTTTCACGCCCCCGGGCACTACCGTGGCCAGTGGCATGACCATGCGCGTTATCCACTTGGTCCCACTGGAGGTATCTGAAACCACCGTGACCCCTGTATCCTCCATGACTACATTCGTACGGAAGTTGACCTCTCCATGCGACAGGGCCGCGAACAGACCCGTAGGCCCCGACAAGTACTGCCGGTACGGCAGCGCCCGCTGCTGCGCCACGAAAACCTCCCAGTCGTCATAGGCGGCCACCAGGGGGGATACATGCAGCTTCTCGGTGTCCACCATGTCGGTCAACTCGAGGTACAGATACTCCCCATCATGGGCCATCCGCGCCGCGTACACGCGCTTGCTCGGGTTCTCTCCGCCCCGCTCGTACCACGGACCCGGCAGGTCCGCCGCCTGCTCCCAGTTGACCTTCGCTGCCTCCCCGCCTGCCGCCGCCACCCGCGGCACCGTCACCGTCTTGATCGGTGCCTTCATGCGGTCCACGTAGTTCTGCCGCCCCACGGTCATGTAGCTCCAGGTGCCGTGCTCAAAGGCGGCAATTCGCTGCTTCTGCAGATCGGTCTCCGCCAGGGCCTTGGCCTCATCCAGCAGGCTCTGGAAGTGCGCCATCCGCTCCTCTGTTCCGAGATACCCCCAGGCCAGCTCCGGGCCGCTCACTCGCGCGCTCGGCCGCAGTTTGGGATCGCACCAGGTCTCTTCCATCGCCTCGTACATGGCCCGCATCGGCTTCCCCGCCGGGCCGTAGAGCCCCGTAAAGTACTCCTCCAGCAACTGATCCACATCCTGGTACGGGTCATCCATGGCCTTAAAGGATAGGTAGTTCTCGACCTCCTGACCGAAGCCGGAACCGAAGATGCCCGCCATGCCCAACTCGTAGAACTCCCGAATCTGGTTGAAGGCGGTATGCCCGAAGAACCCCGGGAAGCAGTGGTACTTGCCATTTTGCGCCGACTCCAGTGGGAAGCCGTTATACACCCACATATAGAGTGGCTGGTTGTGCTTTGACCACTCCCGCAGTGTCTCCATGTCCGTCGTGTATTCCTTTACCGCGGCCGGAGAACGATTCGTGGTGTAGCAGAAGTCCACAATCACCTTCGGCTCCAGCTCAAAGCTGGGCAGCATCTGGTGGCTCCCATAGGCCAGCGTGATGATCTCCGCCTCCGGGTGCGTCTTGTGCAGTTCACGGGCTACCTCATTTACGAAGGTGAAGAAGTAATCACTGTG
>JAAYIR010000032.1 GCA_012523355.1 candidate division WS1 bacterium | reverse complement strand
GCGCGATGTCCCCCAAGAGATGCGGATAGCGCTGCTCGACCTGGAGGCGGACTCCATTGAGGAGAGTCGGGAATTCCTTCTGAAGGACATCCACCATTACGGCCATCAGGGCTGAGTACTTGGCGGCGATGAGGTCAGCAGCCTGCTGGCGGCGATTGGGTCCTCGGGGGATTTGCTGCAGGTCGGCGGCAAAACCGGGGTATCTCTCCTCGACGACCTGGCCGACTCGCAGCTTGAGCTGGTCGTTATGTCTGACGGCTGAGCCGATGATGCGACCCACGTCCGGATAGTCCTTGACGAGAATCGGGACGAGAGTCGGCAGAAGCTGGGCGAGAAGATCCGGCTGCTGGTCAAAGAGATACTTGACCAGCTCGTCCGAGAGCGTGGGGTACTGGGTGTTAATGAGCTCGGCCAGGCGACCGAATTGCTCGTCACTGGTGTCGAGCAGCATGCCCACGAGGCTCTCCGCAGCAGCGCTAGTCTCCGCTGCCGGCTGGGTCTGAGTTTCCCCGGCAGGCGGTGGCGCCGGTTGTGGCTCCGCTGCGTCGGCCCCGGCAGCGGTCGCCGGGGAGGCAGGCGGTTCCTCAGCCGCCAGGGGAAGCGCCCCGAGAGCCACGAGCAGGATCAGAAGCAACCAGGCGGGTCTCATATTCAGAAGTCCCCCTCGGCCGCTGTGGGTGTGAGGGCCATGCCGGGAGGCGCGCCGTCAAGATAAGCGGTGAGCATGATGTCGGCCACCAGACTGCCCACGACATGATTGGTGAAGGCGCTTCCACTGTTGACGGGCCGGGTGGTGGGAGCGACCGAGATACGCTGACGGGCCATAGCCAGTTGGGTAGCGGTCGCGGCCCGAGAGGCGTCGCTGGGTTCGGCGCGGTCGCCGGAGGGGGCTTCCCCGGCGCGTGGTGGTGGTGGTGGAGTGGGAGTCGCGGGCGTACGGATCACGCGACGCGGCGCACTGCGCCGGGCAACGGGGCGGCTGGGGGCGGAAGTAGTGACGGCTCGCGAGGTTGTGGGGGTGGCGGTGGCCACGCGAGGCGAGGGTGCAATCGGCGCGGGGGGGGCGGGGAGAGCTTCTGCCGGCGGGGAGACGGCCAGGCGCTCGACAACTGGCGCGGGAGAGAGAGGGGAGACAGGCACAGGGGGCACGGTCTGATCGCGCAGGGCAGTCACGAGCACCAGCGCCAGGACGGCGAGGGCTCCGGCCGTCGCCAGGCGAACGAAGGTTGGTGAGAAACTCCTGACGGACGAACGCGTTCCGCCAACACGCCGGGGATCAGCCAAGCCTGTCGCGAGGGCAGCCTTGATCCTGGCGGACAGGTGGGAGGGCGGCTCAATCGGAGCAGCCGCGCGCAGGAGGCTGGTGGCAGTGGCGAGACGATCCGCCCAGGCCGCGCAAGCCGGGCAGTTCGACAGGTGCGTCTCCAGGAGATCGCGGTCCGCCGGGGACAACTCTCCATCGAGGCGCTGATTCAGCAGACGCCTCATGCGTATGCAATTATTGCGGGTGAAGAATGCCATAAGTTTCCGCCTACTTCGAGCGGGTTGAGCGGCTCTGCGGCGCCGGGGCCGTTCGCTCTTCCTCCTGCTCGCGACGGTATTTTTCGAATTCGCGAGCGAAAGCATCGCGAGCCCGGGCGACCCGGGACTTGAGCGTCCCTAGAGGGCAACGCAACACGCGGGCCGCTTCCTTGTACTCCAGGCCTTCGAGGTCCACCAGAGTCAGGACCAAGCGGTGCTGAGGCCGAAGTCGGTTGAGGACCTCGTGAACCATGCGCTGGGTCTCGGTCTGCTCGGCGGCCTGAGCCGGGGTGGGCATCGTTTCGTCGGGCAGCTCGCGTTCGACCTCGCCATCGTCGGTGCTGACCGGGGAGTCCAGAGAAGGCCCCTCAACCTGCCGGCGGCGCTTGCGGCGGCGCAACTCATTGATGGCTGCGTTGACCGCAATGCGATATAGCCAGGTGCGGAAGCTGGCCTGCCCCTGAAACTGAAAGGAGCGGAGAGCGCCCAGTGCCTTGAGAAAGATCTCTTGCGTCAGGTCCTCGGCGTCATCCGGCCCGCACATGCGGTAGACCACGCCGTAGATGCGGCGATAGTAACGGTCTACCAGAAGGCCAAAGGCCTCGGCGTCGCCCTGACGCGCCTGCTCGACCAGCGCCACCTCGTCGCTGAGATCCTCAGCCGGTGGCCCGGACTGCAAAGGCTGGTCTTTCGCTTCTTCAAACACCTTGGGTGGCACAAGGTTCCTTTCACGAGGCTAGGCGAGCTCTGCGGAGACGTCCCTACGCGAACATCAATTATACCATTCCGGAGACGGGAGAAGATAGGGCAGGTGCGAAGACCGGAGGGAGGGGAGCAGAGCAGGGCGGGAGGGAAGGGGCACTCGAGGGGGCGACGAGCTTCCCGAGAGCATATGACGCAAGACTTGTGAAGGCGCTCCGGCGCAACTACCCATTAGCTACTCTAGACTGCTATAATCAGGGACGAGATGCCACAGTTCCGCTATGAAGCTCGGGACAGGCAGGGACGCGCGGTGAGCGGCCAGCTTGAGGCTAGCGACCGTCTGGCGGCCTCCGTCAAGCTGCGCGAGATGGAGTTGTGGATCGTGCGCCTGGAGCCGGTGAAGACGGAGCCTCCGGCGCGGGAGGTGGTCCGGCGGGCGGCGGCGCCGCCACGAGAATGGGTCTATGGTCTGTTCCCGATCAAAGCGGCGCAGATGCGCGACTTCTTCTCGCAGCTGGGCGAACTCCTGGACGCGGGCGTGAGTGTCTACGAGGCAATGACGGTGCTCCCAAACCGCTCGCCACGGCGTCTGCGCCCCATCCTGGAGTCTATATCCCCGGCGCTGGCCGGGGGTCAGCCACTCTCAGAGCAACTGGCGCGCTATCCCCATGTCTTCTCGCGGATGGTGCTGGGCATGATCCGGGCGGGCGAGCGCTCGGGCAATATCGGGCCCATGTGCAACTTCCTGGCGGACCAGTACCAGCTCGATTACTCCATCTGGCTGTCGCTGCTGATACCGCGGCTGTATGGCTGGCTGGTGGTGATGCTCTCGGTCCTGGTGCCCAGCCTGCCGGGAATTATCTCGCACGGGACAGAGAAGGCGGCGAACTGGGGGTGGTACTTGCACCACCTGACGCACGTGCTGCTGCCTCTCTTGGCGGGTCTGGTGGTGCTGGACCAGGTACTGCGCTATGTCCTGCGACAGCCGTGGGCAGCGGGGCTGCGGGCAGACCTGATGTACTATCTGCCGGGGGCGGCAGGCTACATGCGTCCGGCGATGTACGCGCGGGTGTTAATGGTGATGGAGGCCATGGTACGCACCGGGGCCTCGTTTGCGGAGGCACTTCTGCTGGCGGCGGAGGCGGCAGGGCCGGGAGCGCTGGGGCGGCAGCTTCAGGCTGCGGCGGCGAAGGTGCAAGCCGGAGAGCCGCTAGGCCCGGCGGTGAACCGGGTCACCAAGCTGCCCTTCAATGCGCGGAGCGCTCTGCTGACGGCGGAGCAGGCCGGGCGGCAAGAGCAGACGCTGGGGCGGCTGGCGCGGGTGCAGATGGAGGCCATGGAGGGTGCGCCCAAGCGGGTGGCGGTGGTGGGGGCGTTGGCGGGGGTGGTAGTCTTTGGCCTGATCGGGGGGGTGGCGCTGGCGTACGCGTATTCTAGCTACCTCAACGCGACGCTGGACTGGGGAGAGAAACTGATGCCCTAGGGGAGAAGGAGGGGCAGCGGGCCGGTCAGAAAGGGAGGTAGGGAACCACGGTCTACATGAGGCAACTATCACTACTGGCTATTTTGATGGGTATCACTGCGGCGCCGGTTGCGACGCAGGGCTTTGTGGTGGGGGGTGAGTGGAACTGGCAGGCGGCGGTGACGGGGCCGGGAGGGCTGTACGCGCTGAACCTGCAGGTGCGTGCGACCCAGGGCAGTCCGGCGCTGGAGATGGGTAGCTGCCCGGAGGGAGCCGAGGCAGAGGGGGCACACCCCTGGTGGCGCTGGCAGATTCCAGCAGATGGCAAGACGCATCGGGTGGAGATGGTTCTCGACCTGCCGAGGGGGATGCGCCTGGGGTTGCGGCTGGCCGGAGAGGGTCAGGCCACGGTGGAGGCACTGCGTCTGCAAGCGGTGACGAAGGAGCCAAGCTACGTGGACAAGGTGCTAACCGGCGTACGGGCCGCGGAGAGGCCGGAGTCGTTGCCGGAAGGCTGGGAGCCAGAGGGGACGCTGGATGCGCGCACGCGGGAGATTGGTGAGGGAGTAGAGCTAGTAGTAGATGTGGGCGGGCTGACCCTGTCTTCGCCGGCGGAGATAACTGTCGCGCAGGGCTACCGCGCGGGGCCACCGGTGTACATCAGCAATCCCGGCGACGTGGAGAAGTCGCTCAAGATCGTGGTTCAGGGGCCTGAGGGGAGCCTGATGCCGAGCTACGCCATCCCGATTGCGCCGCGAGGGACGACGGCCTTCACGCCGCCACTGCAGCTTATGCGTGTGGGGAGCTGGTGGGTCAAGTACACCTTCTCGGTAGGTGAGGAGGCGGCGTCGCTGCCGCTGAAGGTGGAGGTGCGGCGCGCGTACCCGGCGCTGATGGTGGACATGGTGAAACCGGAAGGTTTGCCTGGGCTTGTGCGAGACCTGCCCTATGCCCAGATCTGGGTGCTGCCCGAGGCCGCACACGGTCCGGAGCAGTCGCTGGGGGTTGACTTTTCCCGTCCCGAAGGGGTAACAGAGACTGTAAGGAAGCTCAATCCTCCGCTGCTACAGCTAGTCGGCGCGCCGGGTCCAGCCGGAGCGGGCGCGCCGCCCTCCGCGGAGTCGCTCGCCGCGCAGACCATACAGGCGTACGAGAAGATCTACAAGGATATCCTGCCCCTGGGTGCGGATACGGCGGCAGTGTCGCCGGCGTGGACGGTGACGCCTTCCGAACAGGGGCTGCAGGCCAGCGCCCTCATGAAGCTGGCCTTTGAGGGCGGATTGGGCAAGTATGTGCAGAGTGTGGGGGTGGGGGTGGACATCTTGCCGTCCTCGGGACCAATCCTGGAGAAGACTGACGGCAAGGCCCCACCAAGCAATATCTTCTGGCAGGGCTTTCTGCGGACCTATGACTTCACCGGCCTGCGGCAGTTTCTGGCCAATAACGAGGCGGCTCTCCCGCTGTTGCTGGACCTCACGGAGCGCCACCATCTGGGGGGCGGGAACCGCGTGGCAGCGCTGGCGCTGGCACGGCTGATGCTGGAGGCGACGTGGCAAGGAGGGACGGGGACGGTGCTGAACCTGGGGGCAGAGCTGGAGGGAGAAGGCACGCCGCGCGAGCCGGAGTTCTTGATGGTACGCGAGTTGTGGCGGGAGTTGGCGGGAGCGGGGCCGCTGTACGGGCCGACGCTGGAAGACGGGTCATGCAGCCATAGCCCGGAGGCACCGGTGACCTACTGGAGCTTCCTGCGGGGGAACGAGGGGATCGTGTTCCTGGCTAACAACAGCTCGACGCCGCAGGAGCTGGCCGCGGAGGTGCGGGGAGAGCCGGTACAGATGCAGGTGCTGCGACTGAACGCTTTTGGCGAGCCGGTGACGCGCCAGATCCAGGACGTATTCAGGTTTTCCGAGGAGGCTAACGAGCGGCGTCAGCAGGCCATCTACCTGCGCCTGGCGCCCGGGGAGATGGTGGGCATAGCGCTTCTCATCCGCGGAGTGGGACCGGGCTGGCTGCGGTCGCTGGGACGGCGTCCGGCGCCGCTGAGAAAGCCGGGTGACCAGGGGGCGATCTTCAACGTGCCACAGGGAGACCCCTGGACGTCACCGGGGATCAAGTGGTAGCGGAAGAGTAGGGCAAGGGTCAGGGAATTGATGGCCGCGCCCCCTGAGCGGCTCGCGGGAGCGGAGAGCGATAACTGCTATTTCGCGGCCAGGGCTGAGAGGGCGGCCACCAACCGGTGAGTGGCGCCGCCGTCCTGGGGGCCGAGGTGGTACTCCAGAAAGGCTGCGCGGGTCTCGGCGAGACGAGACAGCGTGGGACCGCCGGAAAGCAGTTCGCCCAGCGCTGGCTCCAGGTCCTCATAACGGGTGACTGCCAGCGCGCCTCCGTGCTCAGCCAGGGGAAAGCGGGGTAGCGCTGGCTCCAGGGTCACGGTGACGACCGGCTTGCCCAACAGCGCCGCCTCGAAAGCCACCGTGGAGTCGCGAATCACCACGGCATCGGCCACGACCAAGCCCTCCCGCAGGCTCAACTCCTCATGCCGGAAGAGACGCACGGTGTCCGGAAAACTGGTCACCAGCTCCTGGTAGGTGGCGGGATGGTCACCAATCGGGTGCAGCTTGAGCAAGACAAGCGCACCCAGAGACCGGGCGGCCTCCGCCACTCCGCGTAGCCACCAGCGCGGCTGCTGGGCCTGCACGTGCGGCTCGTCAGACTGCGTGGCGACGAGGAGCACCGGCCGGGCACCCAGGCCCAGGCGAGCCCGAAGCGGCGTGGGGTCAGGCGGGGCCTGAGCGAGGAGGTCGTCATAGAGGCCGTTGCCGGTGAAGGTCCAGTGGCTGTGGGGGGGGAGAAGGTCCGCATAGAGGTCGCTGGTGTAGGGGCCCCAGGCGAGGAATTCCTGCCAGGGGAAGACAACCCCGTTGCGGTGGACGGGTCCGCGGATGCCGTGTTGATGCCAGGCGGTGCGCAGGCCACGGGCCTGGGCGGAGAAGAGCAACGGAGCAACGACGTCGGGGAGTAGATGCAACCCCACGACGACGCGGGGCTGGAGGGCATCGAGCAAGACCTGGGCGGCCTGACGGTAAGCGGCGAGGACCGGGAGATCGCGGGCGAAGGTGACGGCGAGCCGGCGCGCGACCACGGGTGCGAGCCAGGCCGGCAGGCTGCCGGCGACGGTGAGGTGGCGGAGGTTGGCGTGCGTTTCGCGGCGCCAGGCGGAGAAGCGAGAGCGGGCCCAACGAAAAGCGGGCGTGCCCGCGTGGAGCTGCGGGCGGCCATCCACTACGCGGAGAGAGGTGCGGCGCAGGGCCCGGGTTGAGCCGCTGCAGTGGTAGTCCAGCACGGCGCAGGAGAGGTCGGCGGCGGCCAGGGCAGGCGCCAGGCGCTCAACAATCGGCGCGACGGTAGCTGCGACGCTGAGGAACAAGAGATCACACGGAGGCCCGGGGCGCTCGCTTTGGAGCACCGGGCAGGAATCACACTCGGAGAGGGCACGAGGCGTGCGCCGGGCGACACAGGGGAGCAGATGGCGGCGCAGGCTCCGCCAGGTGGGGGAGGGAGCGAGGGTGAGAGGGGAGCCCTCGCGGCGGGCAGCTTCGGTCACGGCTTCCTCGGCTCCACTGCCCCCGAGCCACCAGGCGCCGCGGGGGCGCTCGCGGAGGAGGACCGCACCAGAAGTGGCGGCCAGGGCGGAGCCAGCGATTTCCTGGTTAAGCAGCGCTGGTGCCAGACTGTAGCGGGCGAATTCGTGCTCAGCGCACTCCCAGAGGGAGGGGATCTCCGCCCCTGGCCGCTCGCGGACCTCCTCCGGCAGGGCCGGGGCGAGGGCACGGGCCAGGCGCAGAGCCTCCTGCGCCACCTGTCCGGTGCGCTCGCGCAGCGGGGCGAGAAGGGGATGGGGGCTGAGCTCGACGGAGCGCAGATCCGCGACCAGCGGCACCGCGCCTGCGAGGGCCAGGCCGGGGCCGGTGAAGACCAGGGTAGGGGGGGAGGCGTTGGTCATGAATGGGGTCCTGAGCCGGCTGGTGTGGTCCTAGTCCGTTTCTGGCTCCTTCCCGTCTGGAGCGGTCTTTCTCACGAGCCGGGCGCGGCGGAGCGCGGCGTCTCCGTGCTTGGCGCGAATCTGGTCCAGGGCGGCGTCCACCGGTCGCTGCCGGTGGGAGGCAGCGAAGAGCGTGGGTTGCCCGGGGGCGGTGAAGTTGCTGACGCCGACTCCCAGCAGGCGGAACTGGCGTCCGGCGCCCAGGTGCGGCTGCAGGAGCCTGTGGGCGGTGTGATAAATGACCAGGTCCTCCGAGGTGGGCTCGGAGCGGGTCTCGCGCCGCGTGAGAGTGCGGAAATCGGCGAAGCGCAACTTGAGGACGATGGTGGAGCCGGCGAGTGCCTGCTCGCGCAGGCGCTGGCCCACGCGCTCGCTCAGGTCCAGCAGGGTGGCGTCCAGAAGCTCGGGATCGGAGGTATCACGGGCGAAGGTGGTCTCAGCGCTGAGGGACTTGCGCTGGGCGCCGAGGGTCAACTCCGAATCGTCCTGGCCGTGTGCCAAGGCGTGGAGATGTCGGCCATGCTCACCGAAGCGCTCCTCCAATATCTCGCGCGGGTAGGCGGCCAGCCGGCCCACGGTGGTCAGCCCGAGCCGGCGCAGGGCCCCGGCGGTGACCTCGCCCACCCCCCACAGCTTCTCAATAGGCAGATCGCGCAGGAAGTCTTCCACCGAGTTGGGGTCTACGACGACCAGACCGGCGGGCTTGCGCAGGTCCGAGGCAACCTTGGCCAGGAAGCGGTTGGGAGCTACGCCGAGAGAGCAGGTGAGTTGGGTCTCCTGAAGGACGCGCTCCTGGATCCGGCGGGCCATCTCAGGGGGGGGACCGAAGAGCCGTTCGCAGCCGGTGATGTCCAGGAAGGCCTCGTCTACGGAGACTTGCTCGACCAGGGGGGTGAAGGTGTGCAGGATTCCCATAATCTGGCGGGAAACCTGGCTGTACTTGTGGTGGTCGGGGAGCAGGAAGATGGCATGGGGACAGCGACGCCGGGCCTCGGCGGTGGGCATGGCGGAGTGGACGCCGTAAGGACGGGCTTCATAGCTGGCGGTGGCGACTACGCCGCGGCGGTCAGCTTCGCCGCCGACCACCACCGGGTGGCCGCGATACTCCGGGTGATCGCGCTGCTCGATGGCGGCGAAGAAGGCATCCATATCCAGGTGGATGATCCAGCGGCTCACAGCGGCATTGTAGCAGAGTGGAGAGCCGCAGTCGATGACCGGGGCGGTCGTGGGTACAGGCACAGGAGCGGTGAGCATGGCTCAAGCGCCGTCGCCGGCGCGAACGCAGAGGCAGAAGACTGTGTCCCGAGAGCGTAGAACTGAGGGAAGGGAAGTGCACGATGGAGAACGCAGAACTGATCGCACGAACCGGGCGGCTGCGGGAGATGATCGGCCTGCGGCACGAGCCGCTGGCCTTCTTCCATAGCGACGCGGAACCGGAGGGGTATCACCCCCCGGCCGGAGAGCGCGGGTGTCTGGTGGGTGTGCTCGGCCGAGCGCGACAGGGGGAGGTGGTATATTTCGACGCGGGGACCGTAGGCTGTGCCGGTGGGGGATATTACCTGGGATTCTGCGAGCCCCGACCGGAGATTGCCGAGTTCGTGTCCACGGGAATACCGGGGCAGTTGCCCGGCGAGCGGTACAAGAAGACGCCGGAGCTGGTGCGAGCGCACCTGCAGAGGCATGCGGCGCCGCCGGCGCCAGCGCGGTACGCCGTGTTTGCGCCGATATCGCGGCTGAAGCCGGAGCAGCGGGCGGCGGTGGTGATCTGCTTTGGCGGGGCCGACGAGTTGGCAGGTCTGGTGGGGCTGGCGGGGTACGCCCGGGCGGAGGAGGCGGTGATTGCGCCTTTCGGGTCCGGATGCAGCACGCTGGTGACCTATCCGCTGGCCGAGGGGCAGCGGGATCTGCCCCGCGCGGTGCTGGGGATGTTCGATCCCTCGGCGCGCCCTCACCTCGCGCCGGAGGAGTTGAGCTTCGCTGCCCCCGTGGCGCTATGGGAGGAAATGATCAGCAACGCGGAAGAGAGCTTCTTGAGCACGCCGACCTGGACCCGGCTGCGCACGCGTCCAGAGGAAGGAGGAAGCTCGTAGGAGGGAGAACAGATAGGCAAGGGCCCGCCGCGAGGGGAGGCGGGAGAGTGTGGCTCGCCTGAAGCTTGGGTACACTGAGGGCAGCAGGGCAGCCCGGCAGGGTCATTCTTTATTTCATTTTGGAGGTTGAAGTTGAGTCCGAGAACCGCTAGCCCCCTCACATGGCTTGAGGAGAGACTTGAGACGGCCATTGGCTCGTGCTGCAGCAACCCGGAGCGGCGTATCGGGCACGGGAACCTGCGGCAGGAGGTCTCAAAGTGGCGTCGGGAGGGAGAGGCGCCCACCAACATCGCCATCGTGTACGAGACTCCGGGTGGCTCCACCACACAGCTCAACATCACTTATGATCCGGAGACGCAGATCTTCAGCTATCTGAGCCAGGACCTGGAGGGCAAGATAGAGTGCCAGGACCCGGCGGAAGTGCTGGAGATGATTGAGGAGCATGTCAACGCGATTCCGGAGAAACGGCAGCGCCAACTGCAGCAGCAAATTGACCTGTGGGTAGAGCAGGGGATGACTCGAAGCGAGTTGTTCATGCAACTGAACAAGCTGCTGCAGGCGGAGTTTCTGGGAGGGCGCATCACCACCAGCGAGCTGCAAAAGGGCATTCAGTACGCCATTCAACGCTATGCCGACAGTTGGACCGAGGACTAGCGGACCCGGTCTTCTGCGGAGCTCTGTAGCGGTATCCCCAAGGGAGGAGACTCACCATGCCTAGGCTGTTTGGGCGTCAGTTTTCACGTCAGGAGCTGGAGCAGAAGCTGGGACGGATACAGCAGGTGGGCGGGGTGCAGCCCCTGACTCTCAGCGAGGGACCGGAGAACGGCACGCGGGCCTTCCATCTGCGTACGGGCACGGGGTTGGAGATTACCATTGCCGCGGACCGGGCCCTGGATGTACCGGCGGCCTCCTGGCAGGGGCGGTCACTGTGCTGGCAGTCCCAGGCGGGCGCCACCCACCCCTCGTTCTATGATCCGCATGGTCTGGGCTGGCTGCGGAGCTTCCCCGGTGGCTTGCTGACGACCTGTGGGCTGACCTGGTATGGAGCGCCGCATACCGACCCGGAGGCGGAGGTGGAGGGGCCGGAGCTGGGTCTGCACGGGCGCATTTCGCACATCCCGGCTCGCGAGGTAAGCTACGGCGGGAGCTGGGAGGGGGATGAATACACCATGTTCGTCGAGGGACGCATGGTGGAGTGGATGCTGCACGGGCCGCACCTGGAGCTGCGCCGGCGGATCTGGGCGCGGCTGGGGGAGAACAAGCTGCACCTGCGCGACGTGGTGACGAATGGCCATGCTCACCCGCAGGAGCACATGATCCTGTACCACTGCAACCCGGGGTTCCCGCTGGTGGACGCCGGGGCGCGGTATCTGTTCCCGAGCAAGCGGGTGGTGGCGCAAGTGCCGGTGGGTATGCCCCGCCTGGCGCAGTGGGACGAGGTGCTCCCGCCTGAGCCGCAGGCGCCGGAAGGCGTGTACTACCATGATCTGGCGGCGGGTGCGGAGGGGCAGACGGTGGTAGGGTTGGTGAACCGCGTAACGGATCCGGGGCAGCCGTTGGGGCTGTCCATCCGCTACAGCCACGAGATGCTGCCG
>JAAYIR010000345.1 GCA_012523355.1 candidate division WS1 bacterium | reverse complement strand
GTAGAGCGGCCATGGCATAACCCACCATGCGGGCGGTACAACCTCCCACCAGTTCAGCGATTCGGCCATAGGTGGTCACCCTGCCAGGAGGGATCAGCCGGACCATGGCATAGATACGATCATACAGTTTTGGGTTTTCTTCCATTTTGATCTGGCTCAGATCCTTTTGCACATCTTGAAGAAAAAATCACAGGGCATAGATTTCCGATCATTTTCACGCCTTCCTGCTCAGGAAAGGAATTCCCGCAGATCGCCGCTGTGGGTGGGGTGGCGTAATTTGCGCAGCGCCTTCGCTTCGATCTGGCGGATGCGCTCCCGGGTCACATCAAACTGATCGCTGACTTCTTCAAGGGTGTGGTCCTTGCCGTCCTCCAAACCGAAGCGTAATTCAAGCACCCGGCGCTCACGGTCGGTTAATTTGTCAAGAGAAGCGCGAATTTGCTCCCTCAAGATTTGCCTGATTGTCTCATCTATGGGCGCCGATGTGTCCTGATCTTCGATGAAATCCGCCAGGGTACTGTTCTCCTCATCGCCGACGGGAAGTTCTAATGAGATCGGTTCTTGAGCGACTTTGAGAATCTCACGAACCTTGTTTGTGGCATGCTCCCACGCCAGCTTTGTCTGTGGGTCAAGTGCCTCCGTATTCATTTGGGCAGCGCGAATCTTATTGGCGGTTGCTTCGTCCATGAATTCCGATTCAAGGGCAACTTCTTCCGCAGTTGGATCGCGGCTCAGTTTTTGAGTGAGCGTCCTTTGAATACGAATAATTCGAGAAATGGCTTCATACATGTGGACAGGTATGCGGATGGTGCGGGCGCTTTCGGCGATATAGCGGCTGATGGACTGGCGGATCCACCAGGTGGCGTAGGTGCTGAATTTGTAACCCAGCCGGGGGTCGAACTTTTTCACCGCCCTGAGCAGCCCCAGATTGCCCTCCTGGATCAGATCGAGAAAGGCAATCCCGCGATTGGTATACCGTTTGGCGACGCTAACCACAAGCCGCAGGTTCGCCCGAATCAGAGCCTGGTTGGCTCTTTGACTCAATAATTCAACTTCGAGAAAATTGGCTTTCGCCTTTTCTTGGGGTGGAAGGATCTTCCTGAACTGCCGGTCCTTTGGCAGGCTGGCGCTTTCCTGCAAGGAATTTAAGATTTCATAGGCAAGATCAATTGGCAGCAAATAAAAGCAAAGGTAGGTTGCGTTGATGGTTTTAATGATCTCGTCGGGGCGATCCGGGTTTCTCCAGTATTCGCGCTCGAGAAAGGCGCGAAAATAAGAGGGCTCATCGAGATCCCATTTTTCTCGCAACAATTGCGCTTCGGCTAAGAGCAGTGTGAGATCCGGTACGGGCAGCGCAAGGCTTTTGCTTGAGGTGAGCAGCTCTTTGAAGACAGTCTGTAAATTTTGAAAGATCGCCAAAAGCACAGCTTGATCCGGGTATTCGCTATCCTTTTCCAGAGCGACTCGGGTTTCCTGCACCTGCATGTGCCCCTTGATGCGGGTTGCCAGCCAGAATTCCTGATCCGTATCAAGAAGCTCGATTTGCCCAATTTCGCGCAGATAGAGCTTGACAGGGTCGTCTGTTATGGCGAGGATCGAAGTTAAATCGGAGGGACCGGGAGCCTCGGAATCTGCTTCGGGATCGCGGACTTCCTCATCAAAATTTTCGATTATTTCTTCTTGCGGCTTTTCAGGATCTGGTTTCATCTTGTATACACAGTTGTTGGTAGCGTTACGAAATTTGTTTTACGGTGATCCTTAATTTTAACGGATAATTGAGCATGCGGGTTCATGGGCGCAATTTCCCATGGGGGTGGGATTGCTGGAGCGCCTGGTCGAGCTTGGCCCG
>JAAYIR010000233.1 GCA_012523355.1 candidate division WS1 bacterium | reverse complement strand
CGGCCCGCCTGGCCGTAGGTCTCGTCACCGGTAACGGCGTAGACCAGGGCGGCATTCTCAGCCAGCCCCAAGGCCCCGCCGTAGGGGCCGTTGTGGACAATTTTCACCTGCCCGCCGGTGGCGGCGGCCTGCTGCTTCTCCTCGGCGAGGGCCTGCTTGATCAGGTTATACCGGCTGTTGGGACTCAGCACCGAGACGTCCGCGGTGCGCCGGACCAGCTCGAACAGACGGCGACCACGGGCCTCCTTGAGCTTGGCTCGCAAGGCGGGGAGGTCGGCCTGCGAGAAGACCAGGCGGGGGTGTTGGCCCGGCGGCGGGACCTGCCAGGCCCAAGAAGGCCCGGGCATCCCGGTAAGCAGGATGATCATAGACAAAGTCAATCCGCCCCATAGACTCCAGACATGCATCTTAGCTCACCCTGTTCCTTTCCGGAATTCGGCGCGAATTGCGAATCGTTTCTTCCGCACAGGTTCACTTACCTTCTGAGAAACGACCGCGGTCGCGGTCAGGCTGGCGCAGACGTAGAGCAGCCTAAGGCCAGGCCTCAGACCGGCGGGCGGCCCGCGCGGAGGTTGGCAGCCATTTCTTGCAGGGCAGGCGCGCTGTGGCGGAAGAACTTGCGATAGGCTGCGCAGAGGTAGCTGATGCGTCCGCCGTCTGCGGTTTCCATCAACCGGTGCTTGGGACAATCCCCCCCGCAGAAGGCCAAGACCTCACAGCGGCGGCAGGCGCGAGGAAGCGTTTCGGCCTTGGCCGCGCCAAAAGCTCGCTGGGTCTCGCCATCCACCAAGTTGGCTAACCCCTCCACCGTCACCGGCCCCAGGAAGTGCTCAGGATAGACGAAGTGGTCACAGGCGTAGAGGTCACCGTTGTGCTCGACGACCAGGCACCGGCCGCAGGTGGGGGCGAAGGCGCAGAGACTGGGCGGGCCACCCAGGTGGACGGCCAGCGCACTCTCGAAGATCTGCACGAAGACCTGACCCACGTCATGGGTCAGCCAGTAGTCGAAAATCTCGCACAGGCCCTCGCCGTAGGCCTCGGGCCGGGCCGACCAGGGAGCGGGGCGGTCGCTGCCCCGCGCCTGGCGCTCGACGATGGGGATGAACTGGAGGTGCCGGAGGCCCAGGCCGGTGAGGTAACGGTAGACCCCCAGCAGGCGGCTGGAGTTGCGGCGGTTGACGGTGATGAGCGCGTTGCACTCGGCGCGGTGGCGCTGCAGGGCGACCAATCCTCGCAGGGCGGCGGCATGGGAGGGGCGACCTGCGGCGTCGCGGCGGTAGGCGTCGTGGAGCTCCGGAGGACCGTCGAGGCTAACGCCCACCAGGAACCCGTGCGCGGCGAAGAACTCCGCCCAGTCGTCATCCAGCAGCGTGGCGTTGGTCTGCAGCGCGTTGGTGACGCGCTGGTCAGGACGGGTGTACTGGGCCTGCAACTCCAGGGCGCGCTCGAAGAACTCGCGGCCCATGAGCAGCGGCTCGCCGCCCTGCCAACCGAAGACCACCTCCGGACCCGGATGCGCCGCCAGATAGGCGGCGGTCACGCGCTCCAGGGCGGCCTCGTCCATGGTCAGACGCGCGCCGGGGTAGAGCGCGGCCTTCTCGAGGTAGTAGCAGTACTCGCAGGCGAGATTGCACCGCGCCCCGGAGGGCTTGAGCATGAGATGGAAGGGCTCGGAAGCGGGCCTAGTCATCAGTTACCAGTAATTACGCCCCTTCGGTGGCGGGGGCAAGATTCTGCCATCAGCCTCCACATAGTGCTCCCGCGTGCCTCCGCCACGGTCAACGGAGAGCGCGTCCTCGGGCGGCAGAATGGCGGGGAGAGTGGTCCGTACGCGGGTGGTGGTGACCGTCCAGTCCAGCAGCTCCCGCCGCAGCTCCTCCACCTGATCCTGGTACTCAGGCTCAAAATAGAGGTTGCGCATCTCCCAGGGATCCTCAGCCAGGTCGTAGAGCTCGCCAAAGTCTGACTCTGGACCAAGTTCCTGGGCGAAGAAACCGCGGGGGTAGTAGACCAGGCGCCAGTCGCCCCGGCGAACGGCCTTGCTCCAGGGATGCTCAGTGACCCCGACGCGGTGTACCGGGTCCCCCCCGCCGGTAAGCAGGCCGGTGAGGTCGGCGCCGTCAGCGGTACGGAATGGCAGCAGGTCACACAGCGCGCAGAGCGTGGGCGCCAGGTCCACATTCTGGATGATTTCCTCACACTCGTGCCCGGCAGGGAGATGCCCCGGCCAGCGCCAGAGGCTGGGAATGTGGCAGATGGCGTCACCGCAGATCCCGGGCGCCTTTTCGAGAATTCCGAACTCGCTGGCATACTCGCCGTGGTCGCTGGTGTAGATGACGAGGGTGTCCTCCACCAGCCCGTTGTCGGCGAGAAAGTCCAGCAGCTCCCCTACCGCGTGGTCCATATGGGAGACGCAGCCGAGGTAGCCGTGCTGCTTGCGCAGGCGCAGGGCCTCGTAGGTCTTAGGCTCAAAGAGCATGCCGGCGGGGTCCTCATAGGCGCGGCGGGTGGCCTGCAAGTGCGGGGCCTTCAGCGAGAGGTCAGCATCCGCGCTGGGCGGCAGCCAGAGGTCGTCATGGTCGTAGAGGTCCCAGAACTCGGGCGCAGGGGCATAAATTTCGTGCGGACGAGGGAGACTCACCTGCACGAACCAGGGGTGACGCGTGGTCTCCTCGATGAACCGGCGCGCTCGCTGGACGCACCAGCCCTCCACGGAATGCTCATAGGGCAGGCGCGAGGGGCGGCCCTCGACTCCCTGGTGGCGCCAGGAGGCCTCCTGCAAGCGGGCGTCGTCGCGGTCCTCCAGGAGACCACGCTCGCGCAGGTACTCGTCGTACTCGGTGAGCTCGCGGCCCCCCGGCGCGACGTAGACATCGGAAAAGAGGTCGCTATCCGCCTCGATCCAGCCGGAGGGGCAGTGAATCTTGCCAATGGAGGCGGTGCGATAGCCGGCGTCCCGGAAGTGCCCAAAGACCGTGGGCAGGTCACGGGGGTGACGCCCGGAGAGGCCGAAATACCCGTGATTATGAACGTGCTGGCCGGAGAAGTAGCACATGCGACTGGGCGTACAGATGGGGCTATTGGTGACCGCGCGGGTGAAGCGCACACCCTCGGCAGCCAGGCGATCGAGGTGGGGCGTCTGCACCTGCGGGTGCCCGGCATGGCCGAGCAGCCTGGCATTGTGCTGGTCGGAGATGATGAACAGAACGTTGGGTTGGTCGGGCATGGCTTACCTCTCAATCGCGGACCTTGCCGCAAAGCGGGCCGGCCTCCTGAGCCGCTGCGCGGCTCACTCGGGCGGCCCCTCCGGCGGAGCAGAGCGTGGTCCTCCTTGGTCGCCGGCTACGATGATTGGCTCGGCGGGCAGCGGCTCCTCCCGGGGCGATTGGCAGTCGGCCGGGGTGATCCTCATCCCCGGCCAGGGGTCGAGGCGGCCCTTGAGGAGGGGATCCTCGGTCGAACGCATCCAGCGCTCCAGACGCGCGCGCAAGTCCACGAGCACCTCTGCCTGCGCCGGGTCGGCGGCGAGGTTGCAGCTTCCGAGAGGGTCAAAGGCCAGGTCATACAGCTCCTCCGCCGGCCGCGGGCAGCTTCCCCAGCCCAGGCGGAGCATCTCATGCTTGCTGACCGAGTCATCGCAGTTGGGCAGGACTGGGCCGGGTCGGGGCCAGAAACGCCGGACATAACGGTAACGCTCGGTGCGCACGCTACGCAGCGGCTCTGGGGCGGCATGATAGTTGACCTCGCTAAAGAGCTCCTCATGCAAGGTCGGAGTCTCGCCACGCATCAACGGCAGCAAGGACCGGCCCTCCAGCCAGTCGGGCGCGGGAAGACCGGCCAGCTCGCACACCGTGGGGAAGAAGTCGAGGTGCGAGACCAGGGCGTCAGATACCTGGCCCCCGGTGAAACCAGGACCGCGCAGCATCAGCATCACGCCCAGGCCGTGGTCGTTGAGGTTGCACTTCATGGAGGGGAAGGCAATACCGTGATCGGTGGTGCAGATGACCAGGGTGTTCTCCCCCAAACCGGCCTCCTCCAGGGCGGCCAGCACCATGCCCATGTAACTGTCCAGACGCGCGGCCGCCACCCGGAAATCGGCGAAGTCGCGGCGAATTTCGGGGAGATCAGGCAAGGGCCCGGGAGGGCGGCAGTAGCGCGGATCTCCGACCGGCGAGGCCTCGCCGTTGAACCACTGGGGGCTGGGGCCCATGCGGTGGGTAGTGACGAAGCCGCAGGAGAGGAAGAAGGGACGGTCATGGGGTCGCCGCAGGTAATCTCCTGCCGCACGCGCCACGCTTAGCTCCCACTCCGGGTACTCCTCCCCAGCACCGCCTGTAAAGACCTCCTGGTAGCCGAGCTCCTCCGGGGCGCCGGTGATCTCATGCTGAAATCCGGAGAGCGCCGTGGCGTAGCCCTGGCGAGCAAGAAAGGCCGCCAGATGCTGGGAGTTATCCCGCAGGCGGGCGCCGCGATGGGCCAGACCGAGCATGCCGTTACGGTACGGGCATGTACCGGTCAAAAGCCCCGCGCGGCTCGGGGAGCAGGTAGGCGCCACGCAGAAGGCCTGGCGGAAGAGCACCCCCTCCTCGGCAAATTGCTGCAAATTCGGCGGCTCCACATCGTAGCCATAGGGCTGGAGGTAGCGCCCGGTGTCATGGGAATGGAGATAGACAATGTGGGCTTGCTGCACAGTCTAGCCTCCCGAAAACTCCCCGGGATGTCGGCGCTTGAGCTCGGGGATGGCCCAGCCACGCCCCGTGGCCTCGAGACGCTCGCAGTACTGGGGCAAGTGTCCCCGGGCGTGCAGAGGACCGCCCTCAGCCAGGACCGTGCGCATGGGGTCCACGGTGTAACCCTCGGGCATGGTGGCCATCATCTGGTCGTGCCAGGCTTGCAGCCGGTGGGCCCCCTCGCGGCAGAGCTCCGGATGCTCCTCCGCCAGATTGCGTTCCTCATGCGGGTCCTCAGCCAGATTGAAGAGCATCTCCTGCGGCCAGAGGAAGTAGAAGTCATGGTAGGTCCGCATGTAGAGCCAAGGACCGAAGCGAACGCTGCGCTGACAGCCGTGCGCGCACTGGCTCACCACCAGGTCCTCCCGGCCACACTCCTCGCCGCGGAGGGCCAGGGCATAGCTCTGGCCGTCCCAGGACTCCGAAAGCTCCAGCTCCAGCAGTTCCGCGAGGGTGGGAAGCAGGTCGAGATTATAGTGGAAGCCCGTATCCACGTGCCCTGCCGACTGGTCCGGCCAGCGAATGAGCATGGGGATGCGCGTGGTGATCTCGTCGGCGGTGGCGTGCTCGCCGTACAGCCCCAGCTCCGCCAGGTTCTCGCCGTGATCGGCGGTGACGATGATAGCCAGGTCCTCCAGCGCACCCTGCTCCTCCAGAGCCGAGAGAAGACGGCCGATATGCTCGTCCATGTAGCGAACACCGCAGTCGTAACCGTCAAACATCTGCCGGAGGCCCGCCAGGTCCTGGACCTGCCCGGGGTGACGAGGGTGATCGGGGTTGACGGCATCGTCGTACATGCCGATTTCCCAGGCACCGTGCGGTCCGGGCCGGGTCCGGTGCTCAGCCAGCTTCTCGGCAGTCATCCACTCCGGCAAGGGATCCTCGGCAAAGGGGTTGCCGAATTCCAGCGGCGCGCGGTAGGGAGTGTGGGGGTCCCAGTAGTTGACATGGAGGAACCAGTTATCCTCCGCGCCGTGGCGGGTAATCCAATCCAGGGCCAGGGGCGTGACTTCCTCGGCGGACTCGAGGCCACCACGCCCGGGATTGTACATTTCGAGGAAGCCGGCATACCACCACCAGGCAGAGTGGCGCTCGGCAAAAGGACTGACGCTGACCGTGCGGTAGCCGGCGCGGCGAAGCATGTTAGGGAGCCAGGTCTCGACGCGCTGATCCCGAAAGCCGCGCTCGCGACCCAGCAGGCGCATGTCTGCGGCGGTGCCCCCGTGTCCCACGATGCCGCTATGGATACCGAACTGGCCAGTCAGCAGAGCCGCCCGGGAGGGCAGGCAAGGCGCGTCGGAACAATGATAATTATCGAAGCGGACGCCCTGGCGGGCAATCTCGTCCAGGTTAGGTGAGGTATTGCGGTGGTAGCCGTAGCAGCCGAGATGATCGGCGCGCAGGGTGTCCAGATCCAGGAAAAGAAGTCGCATCGTTAGTCAGTCTCCTTCCAATCGGGGTTCCGTTCAGGTAACAAAGCCTGGAGGTCATCTCGCCAGGTGACCAGACGCTCATGTAACTCGCGGGTAAGGTTCGGGTGTGCCTCGGCGAGGTTACGGGTCTCACTAAGGTCTTCTCGGAGGTTGTACAATTCCAAGCGGCTGTCTTCGAAAAACTCAATGAGTTTCCAATCGCCGAGACGAATCGAGCAACCGGGAGTGCCGCCAGCGCCCCCATAATGCGGGAAATGCCAGAACAGAGGCTCGCGCTCGGGAGCAGACTCGCCGCGCAGAAGCGGCAGGAAGCTCGTGCCGTCAGCGTGCTGCTCCGGGAGCAAAGGCAGACCGACGGCCTCCAGCAAGGTGGGGTAGAAATCGGGGCTGGTGACCGGCGTCTGGCAAAGGCTGTGGGGCGCTACTACCCCTGGCCACTTCACCAGCAGAGGCTCACGCACGCCGCCCTCATACATCCAGGCCTTGCCCTCCGCGAGCGGATGATTACAGGTGGGAGCGTTCTCGATGGTGGACAAGCCACCGTTGTCCGAGGTGATAATGACCAGGGTGTTGTCGGCCTGACCCGTTTCCTCCAATGCGGTCAGCACACGCCCGATGTTCCAGTCCAGATTCTCCATCATCGCGGCGTAGATGGGATCGGATTGAAGAATCCGCCGGCATACACGCCGGTCGCGATTCTGCAAAGTGGGGTGAACCTCGCCTTCGACAAAGGCCGGGACCTGGTCCAGCTGAAGTCGTCTCGCCTTGGCCTGGTACTTCCGCACCAGCTCCTCGGGAGCCTGAATGGGAGTGTGCACCGCATAATGCCAGAGGTTGAGGAAGAAAGGTACATCGCCCGCAGAGCGGATGAGGTCTACCGCCTTGTCGGTGAGATGGTCGGTCAGATACTCTCCCTCCGGGCCGTCCTCCAGAGTGGGGATGCCCCAGGGGCTGAAGTACCCGTCGCGGGGATGGCCCCAGTGGCAGCCACCGAAATTGACCTCGAAGCCATGGTGCTCAGGATAAAACTCGGCGTCGCCGAGATGCCACTTGCCGAGGTGCCAAGTCTGGTAGCCGCCGTCGCGGAGGGCGCTGGCCAGGGTGTGCTCAGAGAGAGGAAGCTGGTGAATATAGGGGGCGTCCACCAGTCGCCCACGCAGAGGGTGCGCCGTGCCGGCCCAGTCTATGTAGTCGGTGAGGCCCAAGCGCGCAGGATATTTGCCCGTCAGCAGGCTAGCCCGGGTGGGCGAACAGACCGGGCAAGCTGCGTAAGCATCAGTGAAACGCATGGCCTGTGTGGCCAGGCGATCCATGTGCGGAGTCTCGTAGAAGCTGCTGCCGTAGCAGCTCAAATCGCGCCAGCCGAGATCGTCAAAGAGGACGAAGACTAGATTAGGTCGGGTAGCCATCAGCGACTCAGGGGGTCTCCTTCCACTGGGGATTGGGTTCCGGCACCAAGGCCTCGACGCTAGCCCGCCAGGCCACCAGACGCTCGTGCAGGTCAAGGGCAATCGCTGGCTCCTGCTCCGCCAAATTGCGGGTCTCGCTGAGGTCCTCGCGAAGATTATAAAGCTCCAGGCGGCCGTCCTCGAAGAACTCGATAAGTTTCCAATCGCCCAGGCGGACGGAAGAGCCGGGCGTGCCGCCCTGATTGGCATAATGTGGATAGTGCCAAAAGAGGGGGCCGCGGTCGAATCTCTCCTCACCGCGCAACAAGGGAAGAAAGCTCGTACCGTCCACGTGCTGCTCCGGCAGCAGGGGCAGGCCGGCAGCCTCCAGCAAGGTGGGATAAAAATCGGGGCTGGTAACGGGTTCGGAACAGACACGCCCGGGCTGGACAACGCCCGGCCAGCGCACGATCAAGGGCTCACGTGTGCCTCCCTCATACATCCAGCCCTTGCCCTCGTTGAGCGGAAAGTT
>JAAYIR010000232.1 GCA_012523355.1 candidate division WS1 bacterium | reverse complement strand
GATTGCCACCCGTTCGCTGACTTGACTACTACCCAGGGCTTGTGCGCCGCGGGCTCGCGACCCTTCCTGAACGGGCGGCAATCTGGCGCAGACGCCAGACAGCCGCCCCTACACCCTAGCTCCTACACAATAGCCTCCCCCCGCTTGCATCTCCTACAGCAGCCCTTCCTCCGCGAATCTCAGCGCATCCAGCAGCGCCCCGGCCTTCATCAGCGTCTCCTGGTACTCCTTGGCCGGCTCCGAATCCGCCACGATCCCGCCTCCCGCCTGGATGTACACCCTATCTCCCTTCATCACCATGGTCCGCAGGGTGATGGCGGTATCCATCGAGCCGGAGAAGCTGAAGTACCCGATGGCGCCGCCGTACGGCCCCCGCCGCACCGGCTCCAGCTCCTCGATGATCTCCATGGCCCGGATCTTGGGCGCGCCCGAGAGCGTTCCCGCCGGGAAGGTGGCCCGCAGCAGATCGAACTGGTCCTTCTCCGGTGCGAGCTTCCCCCGCACGTTGCTCACCAGGTGCATGACATGGCTGTAGCGCTCCACCACCATTAGCTCATCCACCTGCACCGTCCCCGGCACGCACACCCGCCCCAGGTCATTGCGGTGCAGGTCCACCAGCATGATGTGCTCGGCCCGCTCCTTCGCATCGGCCAGCAGCTCCTGCTCCAGGGCCTGATCCTCTTCCTCGGTCTGGCCGCGCCGCCGCGTGCCGGCGATGGGCCGCGTCACCACCTCCCCGCGGTCCTCGGTCACCAGGATCTCCGGCGAGGCCCCGATGATCTTCAGGTCCCCGAAGGAGAGATAGAACATGTACGGCGAGGGGTTGATGGCCCGCAGCGCCCGGTACAGATCAAAGGGCGCCACCTCCACCTGCGCCTGCATCCGGTGGCTCAGCACCACCTGGATGATGTCCCCCGCGGCGATGTACTCCTTGGCCTTGAGCACCGCGGCCTCATGCTGCGCCCGAGTCATGGTCGAGGGCAGTGCTGTGGGGTCCGCCGGGACCCGTCGCAGCCTCGGTCCCACTGCGCTGCCGCCCTTACCCAGCTCCCCTTGCCCCTCCCCGCCAGCCGCGCCCCCGGGGGTAGGCGCCGCGCTCGCGACTCGCGACTCGCGACTCGCGACGGGGGTGGCGGAGCCTAGTGGCTTCCGCAGTTGCTCCACCACCGCATCAATCCGCTTCAGCGCCTCCCAGTATGCCGCTTGTGGGTCCCCGGTGACGTGCGCGTTGGTAACCACCCGCGCCCGGTGCATCACGTGATCAAAGACCACCATCGTGTCCGCAAACATGAGCTGGCAGTCCGGCAGCCCCAGATCGTCCGGATTCTCCTCCGGCAGCTCCTCGAAGAAACGCACCAGGTCATAGCCCAGGTACCCGACCGCGCCCCCGGCAAACCGCTCCCAGCCCGGCAGCGGCACGAAGCGGTACTCCTTGAGCAGGCCCGCGAGCACGTCCAGGGGGTCCTGCCCCTCCGGCAGCGCAGTCTTCTCCACGCGCTCGCCGCGGGTTATCGTGACCTCCCGCTCCTTGCTCGCAAACACCTGGTACGGCGCCGTCGCCAGGTACGAGTACCGGGCGATGTTCTCCCCCCCCGCCACGGATTCCAGCAGGAAGGCATAGCCGTTGCTGCCCGCCTGTAGCTTCAGGAAGGCCGACACCGGGG
>JAAYIR010000231.1 GCA_012523355.1 candidate division WS1 bacterium | reverse complement strand
TGTTCGGATTGAGGACGCTTGTCTTTCCAGAACCTCTTCCAGTATTCGTCGCTATCGCGGGGGACGCGACCCAGCAACCCCAATCCCCCCAGCAAGGTCGGGACGGGTGTGGTGACCTGCCGTTCGGGGGTGAAGATCTCTTTGGGGACGCTGTCGGTGATCACCAGGCCCGTCCCGTTGTTGACCTGGGAGAGGATACGGAACTGCACGTCCGTGTCACAGGCGGGATAACCAGGATTGAAATTACCTTTGGTGCCCGACCAGAAGCAGATCACGTCGTACTTGCGCGAGTCCAGGAGCTTCCGCGCCCGAGCGTTGTCCGTGCCACCAAAGTACTGGACCCCTTGGGCGATCACTAGGTCAACGTCGAAGCCGAAGGCGCGCTGGAAGTCATAGACCTCGCGAGTCTGTGGGGTATAGCACCAGGTAGTCTTGAAGACCAGCACGGACAGATTGCCGCCCGCGTACTTGTCGCCGAGCCACTTGGTGACCTCATAGCCGGGGTCGGGACTCGGGCTCACGTCGTAGTTCACCGCCCAGAGCGGAGTGCTGGCTCCCAAAATCAGGCTCATCGCGATCAGTACAGTGACTTTGCGCATGGTTCTCTCCCTCTCACCGGCTCTCTACTCTACTGCCGGTAGACTGGTGACTAACTCATGATAGCGCACGGTCCATTCCACGTCCTGGCAGTCCTTCAGTGCCCTGTCCAGTGCCTCCGCAGTGGCAGCGCCCGGTTTCGCTTTGCCTAGCTCGACTATCTGCCCACTCAGGCGCTCCAGCTTATCGCGCAGGTTCTGCAGAGTTTCTGTCGCCATCTGGTTGGCGATCGTCTCCAGGCGCTTCTCTAGTTCTTCCACGGCTTCGGCTGCCGCCTGGGCTTTCTGGTCCCTCAGTGTGGCGTAATCTGTGTAGCGGAGCTCCCCATGTCGGCCCAGAATTCTCATCTCTCCCCCATACACGGGCTTGAGACTTTCCACGAACATCTCTTCCATCTGCGAGGTGGTACCCGAGAACATCATATTGCCGAAACTAGCAGGGCGGGAGTACACCGCCCCCACGTTCCAGGAGCTGTATTCGTGTTTGCCCCCGCCCTCGGCATAACGGAAACGTACGATCTCGAAGGTCCACAGGGTCCCCGGTTCTGGTGGGGTTACCTCCAGGTCCGTCCAGGGGATACGGAATTCCAGCGACCAGAAGGCCTCGCCGATGAAGGGGGCTACCGTCCACTCCGCCCCCGCTCCCCACTCGCTCATCCTCACTCCAAAGGGGGTAATCTTCGTCTGCCAGCTACCGCGTGTGCCGAGCGGGGTGGACATGAGCTTTACGTAGCGCTCGTGCGTGCACCCGGTCTCCAGATATACTTCCACCGAATCGTCCCACCACAAATCGCCGTTGACTTTGGTAAGGTTCTTGCGCAGCCCGGCGGGGTTGGGTTCTTCCATGAAGATGCCAACGTAGAGCGCCTGCTCGTCATAAACAATAGTGGTCTGCGTCTGGACCTGGGCCGGCACCCGCGTCTTCTCGCCCCTCAGGACCATATTGGTTATGACCGGCTGGCCCTGCCAGCAGGCCTCGTCAAGCTGCCCGTCAATCACTGGCGGGACTTCTGCCCGACGCACATCATACAGGGAGACGATCCTCGCGCTCTCCCCCCAGGCGAGAATTGACGGCATCAATACCAGCGCTGCAATCAGCCACCAGGCTCTTGCCATGACCCTGATCCTCCAGGCGTACTCCACTTGCCACTTTTGGGGACGCTTTCTGTCTCTTGGTTGTCACATCCCACTTCTGACCCTGTGCGCCGCGGTTCTTTCTTACACTCCGCCTCCCTTGACCCACTGCTCCATTAAGGGGCGCATAGCATCTTCCACCCTCCCCATAGCCATAAGCGCCGCTATTTCCAGGGAATAGCGCTCCAGGGTCTCCTCCACTGGGGCGGCGAGCACCTTCGTCAGCGCCTCGTCGTATGCCGAGAGGGCCTCCCCGAGCGCCTGGCGGTTTTCCGGCGCGAGGGTCTCATTCTCCAGCAGCCTCTTGATCTGCGCCCGTGTATCTGCGCTGAGCTGATCCTTCATCGGCCAGGCGAACTGCATAGTCCGCAGCTTCTCCATGGCGACGGGCAGCCCCTCGATGAACTCCTGCTTAACCACTTCCTGACCGCGCGGATCTCGCCAGGTGGTGAGCGCCACCCGCACCGCCGGCTGTTTCAGCATGAGCGAGAACTCCGTCCCATACGTGCCGCCGGCCGAGACCGCATGGACCTGCTCCGGGAGGAAAACGAGCTGCATGCCGCTGGTCTCGCCGCTCTCCCGGTTGTAGCCAAAGACGCCTCCGAGAGCGGTCTCGGCCACCGCCGCCT
>JAAYIR010000230.1 GCA_012523355.1 candidate division WS1 bacterium | reverse complement strand
GCAAGAAGAATGAAAGGAACGTGCGCTACTCTGGTGCTTCTTGGGTTGGCGTTCCTGGTCCTGCAGGCAGGCTGCAAACCGCCGGCGGCGCCCGCCACCGAGACCGGGGCAACGCAGCCCCCCGCCGCGATCACGTCGGAGACCCCGCAGCAGACAGAAGCCGGGTCCTGGACCCTGACCAGCAGCGCGTTTCTCAACGAAGAGCGCATCCCCACGGAGTACACGCAAGATGGAGAGGGCCTCTCGCCGCCACTGAGCTGGACGGCCCCCCCGGAAGCGGCCCAGGAGCTGGTTCTGATCTGCGACGATCCCGACGCTCCCTCGGGGACCTTTACTCACTGGGTGCTGTATGGACTGGATCCGCAGGTGAAGGAGTTGCCAGAGGGGATTACCACAACACCTGTGGTGGCCACGCCCGACCTGAAACAGGGCATGAACTCAGCCCATCGCGTCGGCTACGCGGGACCCGCCCCACCGCCGGGGAAGGTACACCATTACCACTTCACGCTCTATGCGGCCGGCGCAGAGCTGAACCTCACCCCCAGCCTGGGCAAGCAGGATGTGTTGAAGGCTATGGAAGGTCAGATTCTCGCCCAGACTGAGATAGTGGGTGCGTATTCGAGATAGGATTGTCTTCCCCTCAACAGACGCACAGGTGGTCAGGCGTCGGTGGCTCACGCAGGACCCCTTTCAGGCCGTCAACATGCCCAGGAGGAAGCTTCCGCTGGCTCCCACGACGCTGCCGGCGATCATTCCCAGGAAGAGTGGCAGCGAGATGCGGAAAGCGCGGGGACCAGCGTAATGGAGAATGGTCACTTTTACCAGCCAGGCCAGGAACATCGAGAACCAGTCAATCTGGGTAGTGTTGATAAGGGAGATTGCCAGTCCGGCAGGATGCAAAGGCCACCAGAAGTACACCTTGTGCAGCGTGGCCACAATGCAAGTCAGCACGGCGCCTACTGCCATCAGCGCCAGCGCACCGCTCGACGCCTGGGTGGGGTTCTGGATCTGGCTCGCGGTCCAGTTCCAGACTACCATGGGCGAGCCGGAGAAGTACCAGCCGTAGCCGCTGTGCGCACCGTAGCGATAGCCAAAGGCCAGGTAGGCAATACAGGCGGCGAAGAGTGACAGGATTAGTGTGACTATCCCGGCGGGCAGGGCCCAGCGCGGGCGCTCGGGCCGGGCCTCGTGCCAGACCCGCAGGCCCATGGCTGAGGTGCCCATCGTGAAGAGCTGGAGATCGCCGCTCCAGATGAAGGACAGGCCGAGGGCCGCCATCTGGTTGCCGCTCAGGTTGGCGCTGCCTACGAGCTGGGTCAGCATGCTCCCCGCTGCGTTCGGTGCCCGCAGCCGCCCCATCCCCGTCTGGGCCAGCAGGAGAGTAGTGCCCAGGTAGAAGGCAAACGCGAGGCCCAAGAGCAGGCCCGCGACCGGAATGGACAGACCGGTCAGAGTCAAGAGGTACCAGAGTACAACGAAGCCACCGAGCGCCATGGCCCAGGCCAGGCGATAGGGAGCGATTTCGTCGTCATCTTTCGCGTGTCCGCGCCAGGCATCTCGCAGATGAACTCGCGCCGTCCAGAGCGCGGCGCCGGCCAGGAAGAAGACCGCTCCCGTCTGCAGTGGAGCGAAGAGGGCTCCCCCTGCAGCATGCGGGAAGGCGGCCCCTGGTGGCACTCCGAGAATGTTGAGCAGACCGACACAGCAGAAGGCAATCCAGAAGAACACCCAGACGCTCAACAGTACGTCCACAGTCACCAGGTAGCTGAGGCCGAGCACCAGGGGGTCAAAGCTGAGCATCCCGCTCATACTCTGGCGGAACATCCGGAAAGACACTCGAAACATGGTGGGTTTGAGGGCCGCCACGCCAGTGAGCGAGAGCAGGCGAGCCACCGCGTTGTAGGAGGCAAAGGGCAGGGCTAGTGCGAAGCCCATCCAAAACAGGCCATTGCGATACAAGGGGAGTTTGCGGTCAGGCGCTGCGCCGACCAGTTCGAGAGGCAGGGCGGTCAGCGGGTAGGCCAAGTGTTCGTGCTCTTGCCACTGCCGCCGTAGCAGCACCATCATCGCCAGGCTGACCAGAGAGAGCACCACGAAGAACAGGCCCCAGAACAGCAGGGGCGTGGTCCACAGGTCCCAGGGCACCGACTTGCCCGGTGGTAGACCCTCGTAGAACCAGGCTACCGGCTTGCCCGGGCGAGTAATCAACCAGGGCGTAAGGCGTCCCACCAGCAGTGCCTGCCATCTGTTCTCGCCAGTGGCGTAGTAACTCACGCCGGAGATGAGCGGAAGCAGATACCCGCAGAAGCCCATAGTGGGGACGACTGTGGCCAGCATGAGGCAGAAGTACACCAGCGCGCGGTCAGCGGTGCCCAGTGTGCGGCGGAAGAGCCACCGGACAGCTCCTGCTACTGGCCAGCAGAGGAGAAACAGGACAAAGACCACGCCAATGGTGTTGAAATGGTCCGTGAACCCGGAATACTCCCGAAACCGAACATATCCCATGGCGGCGACGAGGTTCAGTGCAACGGACAGCAGCACCCCCAGGATGGGCCCCCAGGGCGTGACCGGCTGGCCGGTACGGGTCAACTCTTGTTGGGGCACTGGATTCGCCAGAGCCATGAGCAGGGAGCTCCCCGAATGTCCGTGTTGTTTGCCGACCGGGAGAAGGTGAGGGGTCGTTTGGCGTTGAATGATAACAACTCGCCAGCCGCAGGGCAAGTCCTTCTCTGTGAGGCGTCAACATGACTAGAAGAGATGTGCTCAAGAAACAGCTCATTGCCGCCGGGATCGTGCTGGTCCTGGCCGTGACTGCGATTTTCATCAGCTGCTACACACGGACTTTCGACCATGAAGTCAAGTTGGGACGGACGCTTGTCTATGCTGCCTTCCGGTCGCAGGGCCCACCCATGATAGAGTGGACCGACCCGGAATCGCTGGCCAAGCTCCGCGCGGCCATACCCAGGTTCCGGCCGGGGGCGGGCTATGCTCCCCAGGTTCACAGTCACGAATCCATCAACTTGCTGCTGAAGGACGACAAAGGCCGGCAAGCCATTCTCCTTCTCCCCACCGACCAGAGCGCGGTGATCATCGTCCACACCCACCTTCCGGACTATTCGAAGGGCGACTCCTGGAATCTGCCGGAGTTGCTGGGTACGCTAGGCGAGCTGGGGGTGGAGTACATGAAGGACCATACCATTGACAGTATGCTGGGTGTCTCCCAGCTCGAGTATTGGAGCGAGCACTTCGCCAAGCGGAAGTAGCTTACAGGGAGGGGCAAGAGCATGGCCGTCCCCGAGGGCCGTTTATTGCTGAGTGTGGATTGCGGTACGCAAGCCCTGCGGGCAGTCGTCTTCGAGTTGGAGGGACGCCCTCTGGGGGGCGCCATGCGGTCCTACGAGACACGCTACCCCCGGGTGAGTTGGGCCGAGCAACAACCAGAAGACTGGTGGGAGGCTTTGTGTTCTGCGGTGCCCGAGGCCCTGGCCGAAGCCGGGGTGCGGGGTGATGATATCGGTGCTATGAGCCTGGGCGGAGCGTCATGCACCGTCGTCTGTTGTGGCTCAGACGGGACGGTTCTACGCCCGGCCATCATGTGGATGGATCAGCGCGCCTATGCGGAGGCGCGCCGGGTCACGCTTACCCAGGATCCCGTTCTGAAGTATGTATCCTTTCAGGAGTCTCCTGAGTGGATGATCCCCAAAGCGCTGTGGTTGCGGGCCAACGAGCCGGAGACATATGAGGCTGCGGACTTTATCGTTGAAGCCCCTGACTGGTTGCTCTTCCGCCTCACTGGGCGCTGGACAGCGTCCCTGTGTAATACCACTGCCAAATGGAACTACGCCAGGCCGGTGGGCGGGTATCCTCAGTCGCTGTTGGCCAGACTGGGTGCGGAGGAATTGCTAGAGAAATGGCCGATGGAGGTCTTGCCCATGGGCACCCCCGTGGCCGAGTTGTCTTCGGAGGCCGCGGCGTGCCTGGGGCTGCGTCCCGGAACACCGGTAGCTCGGGGCGGGATTGATGCTTACGAGGCGGCACTGGGCGCGGGGGTGGTGGAGCCGGGGCGGTTGGCAATGGTGATGAGCAGCAGCACCTGCCACCTGGCGCTCTCGGATCGCCCCATCTTCGGAGCACACGTCTGGGGGCCCTATCCCGATGCGCTGTTGGAGAGCTCCTGGGTGCTGGAGGGTGGTCAGACGGCCACCGGCTCGATCGTGGCCTGGATGGCCGAGAACTTCGGTGCGCGAGAACTGGCGACGGCGCAGGCGCAGGGAATGAGCGGGACGGCGTACCTCGATCAGCAAGCCGCCGAGACTCCTCCGGGGGCCGAAGGTCTTATCCTGTTGGACTATTGGCAGGGCAATCGGACTCCCTTCCGTGATCCTTTGGCTCGAGGCGCGGTCTGGGGCCTGTCGCTGAAGCACACTCTGCCTCACCTGTGGCGGGCGCTGTACGAAGGTACGGCGATGGGGAGCCGCCATATCATCGAGGACTTGGCCGAGGCAGGCTTTCGTGTGGAGGGCATCTATGCCTGCGGACCCGGCTCGGCCTCTGAGCTTTGGTTGCAGATTCACGCGGATGTGACCGGTATTCCACTCTACGTCGCCGCCGAGAACGCGAACTCGCTGGGAACGGCGATGTGCGCTGCAGTGGGTGCGGGGTTCTATCCGGACTTGTCGGCCGCCGCCGGGCAAATGGTGCAACTACAGCGGCAGAATGACCCCAACCCGCGCCACACGGCCGTCTACGATGAACTCTTCCGCCACTACGTGGCCACCTACCCAGCGCTGCGTGATCTGATGCACCAAGTGGCACGGGAGGAGTAGTGGGTGGACGTAGCTGGATTCCGGCCGGGTAGAGGTCTCAACAAACTGGCCAACCCTCTCGGAAGTCTGACGCCCGAGCCTTCAGTCGGTGGCCAGATCGTACAACACTGTCCCGGCCAGGAGCTTCGGGTAGAAGTAAGTACCCTTCTGCGGCATGCGGTCGTTGGCTGCGGCTATCGCCATGACCTGCTCAACGCCCGTGGGATTCAGCAGTAGTGCCATCTCCTGCTTGCCGGCCTCCACCAGCGCAAGGGCCTCTTCAGCGTAACGCGTGAAGCTCACGTTCTGTCCGCTTTCCGCATAAGTACCACTCAAGCCCAGCAGGCCACTGATCACCAGCTCGTGGAGGATCGCCACGTCCAGACGGCGCCAAGTCTCGCTATGGCCCTGGCCGTAGTCAGGAGGAAGCTCGGTCTGCTTGCGCAGCAGTAGAAGATGTGCGCGGCGTTCTGGCAGGTAGGCCACAAAGACGGCTCCCTCCTCCCCCCACCGGTCCAGAGTCTGGATCAGCGTATGGGCGACCTCGGCGTCATTGCCAGGTGGCAGGACCAGGTTGACGATCTCAAAGGGCCGCGCGACGCAGGTGCTCAGCTTGCTGGCCGTGCCTGGGGGCAGATGCTCCAGCATACGGTGGGCCGCTAGGATGGTCAGTCCGTTGCCCATTGTATTGGCCAGAAACATGCTGACCCTTTCCCAGGGGCCCTTTGTGCTGCCGTGTATTGCTCGCCGCTTGTTGCGGTAAGCCAGGGCGGTCTCATAGCGGTGGTGCCCGTCGGCAATGACGATCTGCTTATCGTCGAGGGCCGCGCTGAGGGCCGCAATCTCCTCCGGCTCGCTGATCACCCACATCCGATGGCGCACACTCTGAGCATCGGTGAGGTCGAAGTAAGGCGCCCCGTCCTGGACCCGATCCATGACCTGCTCGACCGTTCGCTGCGCATCGGTGTACATTGCGAAAATCTGACTGAAGGCAGTGTGGGAGGACTGCATCAGCGCCAAACGGTCAATCTTGGGTCCCTTCAGAGTGCCCTCGTGGGGAAGGATGACACGGTCCTCATAGTCATGCAGACGTACGGCGCCAATGAAGCCGCGCTGCCTCTTCTCCTCCCCCAGGGGGTCACGATACTGCTCCTCGTACAGGTAGAAGCAGGGCCGGGGGTCGCGCACCAGTACCCGCTCTTGTTGCCAGGCGGCCAGCAGACGACTGGCCTGTTCGTAGCGTCGGGCATCGCCGGGGCCCGGCCCACCGGGCTCCCCCAGGTCCAGGCGCACAATGTTGTAGGGGCTGCGCAGGCAGTACTCGGCCTGTTGGGCCAGGTTGATGACGTCATAGGGCGGAGCCACGAGATTGGTCATGTCCCCAGCCTGCGCCAGGTTGTACCGCCAGCCCCGGAAGGGCGTAACCAGTTCGGCCACAGAAGAGCGCTCCCTTGCTCGCGGACAAAAAATCCCTGGCACATGCACACGCCAGGGGGCCACTAACTGGCCACAGTATACCAAGCGGGCTACGCACCGGCAAGAGGAGCGCCAGACTGGCCACTTCTGGCCGGTGCGGGCCGCGTGATCAGCCAGAGCTATTGCCGTGACTGGCGGCTTATCGTTCACCACTGACCGACCCTTCCAGCCTTCGCCAACGTCACTCAAGCAAACGCCATAAGGAGGGCTCTTGCGGATGTCCAAAACCAGACAGGTTCTCAACGTTGGTGACTTGGCCCCGGACTTCACCCTGCCGGCTCATAGCGGGGGTGAGATCAGCCTGCACGACTTTCGCGGAGAGAAGCCCGTAGTGATCTACTTCTATCCTCGGGATAACACGCCCGGATGCACGAAGGAGGCCTGCTCCTTCCGAGATCTGAGTCGCGAGTTCGCGGAGGCGGGCGCGGTCATCTTCGGCGTCAGCCCCGACAGCTTGCTCTCCCACCAGAAGTTCGCCGAGCGTCAACACTTGACGTTTCCGCTGCTCTCCGACGAGGGGGGAAAAGTGGCGACACAGTACGGGGCTTATGGAGAGAAGAGCCTGGCGGGACGCAAGTACCAGGGCAACTTCCGGATCACCTATCTTATAGATGACGCCGGCAAGATCGCTGCGGTATGGCCCCAGGTGACCGTCGAAGGCCATGCAGACGAGGTCCTGGCAGCGGTCAGAGAACTGAACCAGAGCCACGGCGGTAGCCCAGGGGAAGGTTGAGCGAGTCGCCCGCCTGGTGTTTGCCTCCTGCCATCTGGTTCTTCCCCAGATTTTTTGCTGGCAAGGGGAACCTTCTTGACTTACTACCGTTTGTAGTATATACTAGCAAACGTAGTTGGAGGGAAGGACGAGGTGAGAGCGATGACCAGATGGTTCTACAGAACAGTGGCGGTGGGATTGCTGGCGGTACTCTCCAGCGTTGCGTTCGCGGACCAGTTCGCCGACTTTCGTTACCGGGCGGAGGAGATGCGCCGCGAGGGCCGTTACCAAGAGATGGCGGCCATGTGCGACGACTTCATCTGGGCCTATCCCGAGGAGGGGGTAGGCTATCTGGGGCGAGCCCGTGCCTATCGGGGTCTGGGTGATTACGAGGAAGCTCTCGCCGATCTGCTCATTGCCCGGCGTCTGTGCCCGAACGACGGTGAAGTGTGGATCTTGCTGGGGTCAACCTACCGGGATCTTGGCCTGGAGGAGCAGGCACGGTTGTGCTTCCAGCGGGGCGAGGAGCTGGAACAGGCCCGGCTTCGCAGCTATCCGGATGACCCCGACGTGTTGTTCTGGTTGGGTGAGGTCTGGTTCCATCTGGGCGACTACGATCGCTGCCTCTACTACTGGGATCGCTGTGTGTACTACGCCCCACGGCACTGGGAAGCCCGACGCGGCCGGGGCGAGTTCTATTTCTGGTGCCGAGACTGGGACCGTGCGATCCTGGAGTTCAACATCTGCATCGATATCCATCCTCGAGCCGTCCGGGTCTGGACCCACCGGGCTCGCTGCTGGATCGAGCGTGGTGATTGGGATCGCGCTCGCCATGACTTGGACCGCTGCCGCGAATACAATCCCCGCTACTGGCACCAGTACTATACCCGGGGCATGTTGCACGAGCGCCGTGGTCAGTGGCAAGACGCGGACCGTGAGTACAGCCGGGCCGTGGAGCACAACCCGTGCGAGTGGCGGGCTTACCAGCAGCGCAGTCTGGTCCGTGAGCGGCTGGGCCGCACCACGGAGGCGGCAAAGGACCTGGAGCGCGCTCAGCAGCTCAATCGCGGTCAACGGCATGCCAGTCCCGAGGATCGGCTGAGTCAGTGGCGCGGTCATGGCGGGGAGGAGGCCCGAGGCGGTGCGGACCGTTCCACAAGTCCTACGCGAGAAGCGCGCCGCAATCCTGGCTCCGAGGCTCCAGCATCGCGTCAGAACCCGGGTACTGACCGGGGAGAGTCGGGTCCGGCTACGCGGGAACGCGGGCAGGAATCTCGTGCCAGCCAGCATTCCGCTCAGAGTGGAGCTGATTCCCGAGGTCAGCGCTCGTCGTCGCAGGGCGCTCCCAACCAGGGCGGCACCCGGACCTCCGAGCCTCGGCGCAACGCTTCTGACAACAGCGGACAAGCTTCGACGGGCCGGAGTGGGTCCGAGAGCGGCCGGGGCGAATCGGCGGCCAGCCGCTCCAGGTCTGAGAGCGGTGGGCAGCAAGCTTCGGCAGGCCGGAGTGGGTCCCAGAGCGGCCAGGGCGAATCGTCGGCGAGGCGCTCCAGCTCCGAAAGCGGCAGGCAGTCTGCAAGCCGTGGCGCGGAATCCGGGAGCAGCGGGAGCCGGTCGTCGGCCAGCCGCTCCAGGTCCGAGAGCAGCGAGCAGCAGGCCTCGGCGGGCCGGAGTTCATCCGAAGGCAGTACTCGGCCTTCAGCCGGGCGGTCCAATGCCGAGGGCGCCAGTCGGCCTTCAGCTGGGCGGTCCAATGCCGAGCGCAGCGAGCGACCATCGGCGGGTCGAAGTCCATCCGAGGGCAGCAGCCGACCTGCGGCCGAGCGTTCCAGGACCGAGAACAGGAGACAGGAGCCCTCCGCGGATCGGAGCAGGTCTGGGAGCAGTGGTGACCAGTCCTCGGCGCGTCGTTCGAGGAGCGAGGGCACCAGCAGCTCGTCGCGTGGGGAGCAGTCCAGTCGCGGAGAACGCTCCCGACGCTAGCCTCGCGAAGTGGCTCCGTTGATCGGCGGCCCTCCTGCGTTCAACACAGGAGGGCCGCATGTCCTTTGATCAGCCAGATATCCTCTAAGCCCGGCTTGAAGACCCTGCGCCCAGTGCGGAAGAGTCTCATTGTTGGCCCGAGGCCACCCTGCTACTTCTTCTTTCTGCTGCGCTCCTTGCGGGGAACAAACTTGAGCGGTGTTTGTGACCGGTGATTGCGGGCGCGCTTGGCCTTGTGTGTCTTGCCGGCTATGAGCAGCGCCAGGTAGCCGCCCAGGAGGGTAGGGCCAGCGCCTACGACGAGAAGGGACAGCAAGGCGAGCGTCGGGCTGGCAGTGACGCGAGGGTAGAACTTGAAGATCAGATAGATGCCGGCGCCGCCGCACAGCGCGCCGATAATGAGTCCGATGAGGCTGGCTATCATCCCACTGGTTCGAGCCACACGATTCCGCCTTTCTTTTCACGCCGCCGGGGTGAGATCCCGAACTAAGGTCCCAAGCTGCTGCAAGTCTAGCGGCTTGGTCAGGTAGTAGTCACAGCCGGCCCGCAGGCTACGCTGCACTTCCTCCTGAGTTGCCCATGCCGATATCGCGATGAGCGGCACGGTGCATTCCCCCAGGGTCGCGCGTACTCGGCGACACTCCTCCAGGGCTTGCTGCCGCCGATCGTCCAGGTCAATGATCACTGCAGCGTAGGGTGTCATGCGTAGCAGGCTCAGGGCGTCGTCCACAGTCGTGGCGGCGTCCAGGGCTACGCCTGCCTGGAACAGCGCCGCCCAGATCAACTGCAAGTCACGGGGGTTCCCACCTATCAGCAGGACTCTGGCAAGCATGTCACATCTCTCTATACCTGTCTGCTGTAGCGAACGGACCTTCTCTGCGGTGCCGTCGGATTCCTGCATGCCTCTCCCCGTGAAGCAAGGGAGGTGTGTGGAGAAGACTCCGCCAGCGCTCTGAAGTGGGTCCGAGTCTTTGGCGCAGATCTCGTTGGGAGCGACGGCAGGAGGCGGCTGTCATAGCGGAGAAGTATTGGGCCTCAGCAAACATGAGGTGGTTCTTTCATGAAGGGTACAGTAACCGGCCAGATCCTGGCTCACCATTTGGTCTCCGGTGAGTTGCGTCCGGGCGAGGAGATCGCGATTCAGATTGACCAAACGCTTACTCAGGACGCCACCGGCACTATGGCGTACCTGCAGTTCGAGGCTCTGGGGCTGGATCGTGTTCGCACTGAGTTGTCGGTCAGCTATGTGGACCATAACACGCTCCAGTCCAGCTTTGAGAGCGCTGACGACCACCGCTACTTACAGTCGGTGGCGGCGCGGTACGGCGTCTACTTCTCGAGGCCGGGTAACGGCATCTGCCACCAGGTTCATCTGGAACGCTTCGGCGTCCCGGGCAAGACCTTGCTGGGCTCAGACAGTCACACCCCCACCGGGGGCGGTATTGGGATGCTAGCTATCGGCGCCGGCGGCCTGGATGTGGCTGTAGCCATGGCCGGCCTTCCCTTCACGCTAACCGCGCCGCGCGTGGTCCGCGTTGAACTCACCGGGGCGCTCTCGCCGTGGGTAAGCGCAAAGGACGTGATTCTGGAGCTGCTGCGCCGCCTGACCGTCAAAGGCGGTGTGGGCAAGGTGATGGAATACGGCGGACCGGGCGTCGCCACCCTCAGCGTCCCCGAGCGAGCCACCATCACGAATATGGGGGCCGAGTTAGGCGCCACCAGTTCTGTGTTCCCCTCCGATGAGCAGACCGGGGCCTTCCTGGCCTCACAGGGCAGGCAGGAGGTCTGGAGGGCGCTCGCGGCGGAGCCTGGTGCCGAATATGATGAGACATTGGAGATTGACCTTTCAACTCTGGAGCCCCTGATCGCACTGCCGCACAGCCCGGACAACGTAGTCCCCGTTGCCTCAATCGCAGGACAGGCCGTGGACCAGGTCTGCATCGGATCGTGCACCAACTCCTCACTGCGCGATCTGATGCGGGTCGCAGCCCTCCTGCGTGGCAGGCAGGTCCACCCTCGCGTTAGCCTGACGCTTTCGCCCGGTTCCCGGCAGGTGCTGGAGATGATTGCCCGTAACGGTGCTCTGGCCGCTCTGGTGTCTGCCGGGGCGCGGATCCTTGAGTCCGCCTGTGGGCCCTGTATCGGCATGGGCCAAGCGCCGGTAACCGATGGCGTTACTGTGCGTTCCTTTAACCGCAATTTTCGGGGCAGATGCGGGACTCCCTCCGCCGGTACCTATCTGGCCAGTCCGGAAGTCTGTGCCGCCGCCGCGATCGCTGGTGAGCTGGTTGACCCGCGCAGCCTGGGTGCCTATCCGGAGGTTGCACTGCCAGCGACCTTTCAGGTAGACGACAGTATGATTCTACCTCCGCCAGAACATGGGAAAGAGGTGGAGATTCTGCGTGGGCCTAATATCCGCCCCGTCCCCAGCCGTGGTCCGCTGGAAGATGAGATCACGATCCGTGTGCTCCTGGTGGCGGGGGACAACATCACCACCGATGACATCATGCCGGCGGGGGCCAAGATCCTGCCTCTGCGCAGCAACATACCGGCGATCAGCGAGTATGTATTTAGTTGCCTGGATCCGGACTTCGCACGGCGGGCTCATGACTGGGGTGGCGGCGCGGTAGTGGGGGGCGAGAACTATGGTCAAGGCTCTAGCCGTGAACATGCGGCGCTCGCGCCGATGCATCTGGGCGTGCGTGCGGTCCTGGCTCGGTCCTTTGCGCGGATTCACCAGGCCAACCTCGTCAACTTCGGGATCTTGCCGTTGCAGATAACCGAGACGGACTATCGCAGTTTGCAGATGGGCAATGAATTGCAGATGCGCGGCGTTCGAGAGGCAGTCCGCAATGGCTCAGCGGTACATGTCCAAAACGTGACGCAGGGGGCGACCTTCTCGGCCACACCGGTCCTGAGCGCTCGCCAGTCGCAGATAATCCTGGCTGGCGGGGTGCTGAATCACGTGAAGAAGCGGTTGGGGCAATAGGGGCAAGCGGGCGGAAATCGCGTGCTCTTGTGCGCTTTCCGCCCTGGAGTATGCGTTGATCCTGGACTCGCCGAGGCGAGGACGGCCTGATCCGTAAAGGGCCTTGGTGCGACCTAGAGGGTCGCGTCAATCATTGCCGCGATCTGAGCCGCCGACTGCACGCCGATGGCCTGGTCCACCAACTGTCCGCCCTTGAAGAGGAACAGCGAAGGGATACTCCGAATGCCATATTTCGAAGCCGTCTCGGGGCACTCGTCTACGTTGACCTTTACCACCTTGGCCTTGCCCTCGTACTTTTCGGCTACCTCGTGAACGATCGGAGCAGCCATGCGGCATGGTCCGCACCACGGCGCCCAGAAATCCACCAGCACCGGTACCCCGGCCTGTAGCACTTCCTGATCGAAAGTCTGGTCTGTTACTTCGAGCGGTTCAGCCATCTTAGTCCTCCTGAATGGGTATGATCTCTCTGATTTCGCCGCCTGTGCCATACAACTCCGAACCTGGGGCTCGGGCCGTGTATGGAAGATATATGCCTCCCAAAGGCGGAGCGGCGCTCTAACGTGACAGTAACGGCACCTCAAAGCTCTATCGTGCCCGGGCCCCGCCGTCACTCCCAACCTCGACGGTAATATCGCGGCTGGCCAGTTCCACGTCCCCTCGCCCGAAGGCAGTGACGGTGACCCTATGCCGTCCAGCTGGTAGACTAGTGACGTCTAGTGGCCAAGTGCTGTTCAATGAATTGCCCAGTGCCCTCATCTGCCCGCCGACGCAGACTGTGACGTACTCAAAGCTTGGGGCGCTGGTCACTCGCACGCGAAGTTGCCCGCGGTCAGGATCGTCACTCTGGCCACGCTCGTACTCTACCGCTACCACCGGCGTCTCAGTGGAGGGTCCCGAGGCCAGCGCAACCGGAGGACTTGGCTGTGAGGGACTCGGAGCGCTGGGTGAAGGGGTAGGTGGGGAGGGAGGCAGGGGGACGCTGTGGTTCATTACGTAGTTGCCCGATACCAGAGTCGACAAAATGAGGAACCCCACTCGCTCCCGCAAAGTGCGTCCGCCCCCACGCTTGGCCTCGCACAGGAAGGTGGGCACCTTCAGACCCAGGCCGAAGTAGCGATGGCAGAGAGCCAGATTGTCGCCCGGATAGTCGAAGTAAACGTTTAACGAATACCCGTAGGTCTTCATCCAGCTAGCGATGGTCGAGCTCACTGCCGTGGTTGCGTGGCACAGCTCCGTTGGCAGTGCCCTGGACATGCCTATGGTCTCCACAAAGTTGTCCTGGTAAGCAGGTTTGCCGGAGTGAGCGGGGAGTTCATGAAGGTCCATGATGGCGTCCGGCTGCGCCGCCCGCACGGCCGCAACGACCATCTGTGTCTCGGGCTGGCTCCGCGCGCTCCAGTCCCGATTGAGGTCAACCCCGCGAGAGTTGCCCCGGCGGCCGCTTGCGAAGCCGTCGGGATTGGCTACCGGTACGGCCACGATACGCAGGTACTTGAGGATCTCCCGTTCGAGAGTGGTGGGCGCGGCGGCAAAGTGCTCCAGGAGAATCAATGCTGCCGTGGCTCCCGCCGGTTCGTTGCCGTGCTGGGAGGCGATGATGAACAGCGTCGCCTGCCGCTGGGTGGAAGCGGGATCAGTCACCTGCGCCACGTAAAGCGGACGGCCCTGCGGCGTCTTGCCCAGGACCGCTACGGAACAGCGCGGGTTGTTGGCGAGCGCCTGCAAGCGTGCGGCGATGTGGTTATAGGTGGGCGGAGACGCGGGGCAGCGGCCGAGCAGGTCCGAGAAGATATCAGCCGAGAGCGGCGTGGAGACCTGCGCCAATACAAGCAGTGTTATGCCTAAGACCAGGCTCTTCAGCAATGTGGCGGCGGGTTTGACCATGACTTCATGCCGGGACGCGTCCCCGGCAGCTCCTGAATAGGGCGATGATACCAGAAACCCCTCGCGGAGGTCAAACGCAGAGGATGGCATGCCACCGAGGGCGCAGGTTTTCGGCGGCTTGTGCGGGAATACTACTTCAAACCTCAGTCAGCTTGAATCCAACTATCGGAGGAAGATCATGACTGCCAGACTCGGAATTCTAAGTGTGATAGGTGTATTGGCCCTCGGACTGGCGTTGCTGCCGTCCCGTATGTCTGCCGCTGAGACCCCGACGCCCGAGGAACATGTGTTGAGTCTCTATTGGACCGATACGCCACCGGTTCTAGACGGGAAGATGGATGACGCCTGCTGGAAAGATGCCGAAGTGGCGGGTGACTTCACCCTGCTAAACACCTACGGCCCGCCCGCAGAGCAGACCGAGGTGCGCGCGGCCTATGACGCTGAGAACCTGTATTTCTTCTGGACCATGCACGAGACGTACATGGATAAGCTGAGCGCCGGTGGGCAGGAACCGGAGAACCCGCGCCACCGCGATACTAGCCTGAAATACACGCGGGAAGACGTAATCGAGCTCTTCCTCGATCCTGGCAAAACTACCAAGACAGCCTTCCATTTCATGTCCAATCCGGCGGGCTGTCGCTACGACTCTGCCATGGGCGAGGGAGCGCCCTCCGAATCGTTCGACTACCAGGCCGACTGGCAACAAGTTCCGGGTCGGGCGAAGGGGGCCTGGACCATGGAGATGAAAATCCCCTTCCGCGAGCTGGTTCTCCCCGGTAAGCTGCTTGGCACACCCCAGCCCGGAGACCAATGGGGCATGAATTTCTGCCGCGCCCGCTATCCCGTGGCGCGCGAGTTTTCCTCCTGGTCTCCAACTTACGCGGGCTTCGGCAACCGCGCGAGCTTCGGCCACGTATACTTCCGTGGCCGCAGGGGTGGCGCTCAACTTCCGACGGTCACCGAGGTCAAACCTGGTCCGCTGTCGTACGGGCCGGGGGCGGTTGAACTCAAGGTGCAAGGCGCCGGGCAGGTGCAGGCCATGGCCGAGCTTCATATAGACGGCGCCCCGGCAGCCGACCTGACTCCCGCCGTCCAGGGTGCGGAGGTTAGCATACCCTATCGGCTACTTGACCAGGGGGACTACCATATCGTTGTCAAGCTGGCAAGCGGCGGGCAGACCTTCTACTCTGCAGGCACGAAGGCGAAACTGCACCCGGTCAAGTGGGATATTCTCAAGGGGATGGACCAGGGATTGGAGGAGGGCCGTAAGATCCTCAACCGGTCGCAGAATCGCCACCCGGCCTTCGTGCGCCTCATGCGCGCACTCGAGGACTTTGACGCTCGCAGCAGACACGCCCGGGAGGCCATTGGCCGACCCGAGACGCTGAGTGGCGAGGAATGGGCTGCGCTGGCGCAGGAGACTGTCGACCTTCTACCTGACTGGAACGAGTTGCAGTTTGACCTGAATCTGGCCCGGCTGTACCCCGGCCCGGCCAACAATACGGTCCGGCTCTTTGCCCTTGGCGATGCCAACGAGACCGAGAAGGTCTACCGGGATGCTCTCTACCAGGGCTCCCTGAGTGACCCCATTCGCATATCGGTGGCAGGTAATGAGTGGGCTTCCTTCCAGCTTCAGGTGCTCCCTTTCTGGCGGCGGCTGACTGAAGCACAAGTATCGTTCTCAGACCTGAAGGGCCCCGGAGGGCATATCCTCCCCGCCGACCGCTATCTCTGGTTCCGCATGAACTACATTAAGGTAACCAACGACGATCCCTATACGCCGGGGTCTTTTCATTACGAGCCGGATCCGCTCATGCCCGCGGAGCCTTTCATGGCACGGCCCGGACAAATCACGCCTCTTTGGGTGGACTACAAGCTCCCGGCTGGAACCCCCGCGGGTGTATACAGAGGGACGGTCACCGTTACAGCCCACGGCCAGAGCGTGAGCCGACCGGTGGAAATCCGATCTCACGGGTTTGACATTCCTTTGAAAAGTTCTCTGGAGACTGACTGGTGGTTCGGCCTGTATAACTGGCAGCGATTCTATGGACGGGAAGCCACGCCCTATACCCCAGCCGCCCATGCCAAGCAGGCAGCGGTGCTGGGACGCTACCGCATCAGCTCCTTCCCCTCGGACTGGACCACGATCTGCAGGCAGGTTCCCATCTACCGCGAGCCCGACGGTAAGTTCACCTTCGATTGGTCCAACTTCGACCAGTACATGAAGAATGCTCTGGATAACCACACTACCGCTCTCTGGAGCGCGTTGAGCTGCAATTCAGGCTGGACGGCCTTCCTCAACAACCCCAATGTGAGCTTCACTGACCGCGCCACGGGCAAGCAGATGAAGCTGGGAGACATCTACAAGCCGGAGGTCTGGAATTGGCGCACCAGTGTGGATTGCTACACCAACAACCCGCTATACCGGGACTTCCTGGTGGCCTATGTCCAGCACCTCAAGGACCTGGGCATCAACGAGTCCTCGTACTATGAGCTCTTCGACGAGTCAAACAACTCGCCCGGCCTGCTGCAG
>JAAYIR010000229.1 GCA_012523355.1 candidate division WS1 bacterium | reverse complement strand
CACATGCGCATATACCGGCACGGGCAGCCTCTCCTCGCCCGGCACGTCGGTCGTCACCGTGAGGTTCCCTTCCACGACTCCCGCTACCCCTGTATCCATCGAAACCAGCACTACCCACGACCCCTCGCGCGCCACCGGCCACCCAACACGCACCCGCGCATTGTCGGCTGCAGCTCCGTTCACCTTGAACTCTGCCCCGCTCCGCGAACGGATCACGATCTCCCCCTCCACCTTCGCCCCCGGCTTGACGAACCCGAAGAAGGCTGAGCCCGGTTCCAGTTCCAGATCTCCCCGGACCACCAGCGTGATCGGCACGGTGATAACCGGGCGCTCCTTGTGCGTCGTGCGGATCGTCAGAGTATCCTTGAACTCCCCCACCCGATTCCCCACCCCGCTCGTCAGACTCAGCTCCCAGCGCTTGACGCCCCGCTCCACCACCGGCTCGCCCGCCTTCACAGTACATAGCCCCCCGTCGCACTTAGCCTCCACCAGGTCCATCTCTGCCGGTCCCTCCAAGCGCAACGTTCGGGTCAACTCCACCCCCTTCTCAGCCGCCAAGTGGAAGCGGTCTGGATAGACCTTCTCATCCGGCGGCGCGTAGCCATGCACCGTCAGGAAGACCACCGGCTGATCGGCATCAGTCGTGAGCAGTTGCGCCGACTTGAACACGTCGCCGGAGTAGGAGATGGGGAAGCTGACCGTGACCTGCGTGGACTCCCCCGGCGCCAGCTCCTCCTTCGCCACCTCCACCTTCGGCGCGCCGCAGCAGGTCTTCTTCAGAGCGCTGACGGTCAGGCCCTTGTCGCCTACGTTCTTGACGGTGAAGGCATGACTCACTTCCTGCCCCACGCCGAGAATGCCGAACGGGAAATGGAACTCCGGCAACTCCAACCTCGGCCCGCCATTCCGCGGCTCCTGCTTCAGCACCAACGCATGACCCGAATACCGCTTCTCAACCTCCGCCCGCGGGACCACCACAATCTGCCCCCCATCCACCAACTGCACCCAGTCGGCAGAACTCCTTGCCAGCACCAGGAAATGGTCGGGATCCGACACATGAATAATGCTCGGAGCGACGACCTTCAGCAGCTCCCTCCAAGTAGCCTGTACCCCCTCCAGATCCAGACCTAGTGGCTTCCCTGCATTCACCACATCGAGGAAGGAACACTCCTCTCCTTGAAGCTTGTCGTACAAGCCCCACCTCTGCATTTCGTCAAGTTGCTTCCCACTGAGCTCACATAGACTCTGCAGGCTTCTCAGCCCACAGTTGCTCCCCAGAGACTGAGCCATCACGCGCGGTTCCAGCAAAGCTGCCAGCAGCAATCCTGCTGCCATGACTCTCAAGGTGCTTCACTCCCCAGGTCTGCCAACGCTGTCCATTGACCGTCGGGGTCGAGTTGGAACCAGACGCCTGTCAACTTCCCCGAAACGTCGAACTCAGTCTGCATTGAGAAGACCCCTTGACTCGCCGCAACCCTCCAAACCGTATCCACTGTGGTTGCCCCTAGGTCAGATGACAGCAGTTCCAGCTTCTGCACTGCCCCGAAACGGGCTTGCAGATAACGCCCCGCTCTCCCTACGACCGCGTCATTCCATTGTTCCCGAACAATCGCGTCGGCCACCCGTTGGAAATAGTTCCAGCCAGCCATCGAGCCATCATATACGTGTCCCACCAGTAGCCGGGCGATCATCGCGTCTTCCCCAGATGCCGCCGCGGAAGGCAGGCTCTGATGCGTATCCAGATCAGCGTGGATGTATTCCACCGAATCGGGTATCGCAAAGCGCGACTGATCCATAGGCACATTGATCTTCAGCGTCGCCGCATCTATCTCATACAAGTATTGGTCTCCGTTGTCTACGGTCAGTCTTGACACCAGGGGAATCACGATCAGTCTGTTTGATTCTATCGGTGCGTACCCTCTTACCACCTCGTACTCCATCTCGTTCACACCGGGGACATGCGCGGGGTTACTGACCTTCCAGTGCCAGGGATGGTATTCTTGGTCCGCAGCGAAGAAGACCTCGGCGGTTATTCCCTCTTTGTTCGTGAAGGTGACCAGGAAGCCAGGATGTCCTTTCCATGTCGTCTTATTGCAGTCTACTGCCATTGACAGCAGCTCTCGCCATGGATTCCATTGCTTCAGAGCGTCACGAGACTGCCCGCCCATACCTAGTCCGGGGAAGAACAGGTACTGCTCGGTCAAAGGGTTCCAATCTGCTTCCTGGACCTCAGGAGGACTCTCTCCCACCGCAAGCGCGCGATTTTGGCCTCCCGTGAGCATCTGGTAATGCTTCCCATCCCAGGCATAGATCCCCACCTCCTGAGTACCGTTCGGGGACACCACTTCCTGTTCGCTCCAATACCAGGAGCCACTGAAGACGAAGTGGCCCTGCTCTATCACCCGATTCCCCACAGGCGTCAGTTCAGCTCCAGGCTCGACTTTGGCGTTCGCTTCCCTCAGTTGCCGCCGAACGGCTTGCGACTGCGCCCCTAGCGTTCGCGTGCAAGTTACTCGCAGATCGGCCGAATGAATTTCATTCAAGTATGCCTGTTGGTAGCGAAGGATAGTCTCCACGTTCGAGCGGAAACTAACAGGCGCAGCTTCGTCTGCCGACGAACTGGGGAAGCCCAACCGCGTCAGCAGAATTCCCCCGGCAAGGAGCGCTCCTAACACCACATACGCCGGTTTCCACAGTAGCGACTTTCCTAACATAGGGCCCCCTTCTCCACCCTCAACAGCAACACGGGCGATCGGAAGACACTCCGAAAGACCTCATGTACTCATCAGATCGAAGCCCTCGCCGGTGCGACCGTCATCGCACCCGTGCGCTATTCAGTGCAAGGAGCTACAGGCAATAGATAACCACATCTTTGTCCCATGTCATGACTACAGTTCACCCCGTCGTAGGCCTTTCCGCAGCGTTCGGCACCTATCAGATCTGTTCCGCCGATCTTTCCCCTCATGACGCCTGACACTCCAGTGCTTCGACACTGATAGCCATTATGACACTCTTGATCGGCCAGACTCGGACACGGAAAGAAGGCGTCACCACAGGGGTAGATGTTCGCCCCTCTGATTCCCGCCATCGTCGCATCACTCAATCGCTCCATACCCCATGCCGAAACACAACCCAGTACGAACAAGCCTCCGAACACCGCTACCAGACCCCATCTTGCCGCCTTCTTCACTTCCCTCAACCTCCTGTCTAGTATGCGCCTCGTCGACCCTAAGGTCCTACAGTCCCAGACTCAACCGCCAAGGGTTTGCTCTGCATCGCTCGCCAACTTGACGCTCCCATAGTACTCCACCTTGATCACCGGCTGGCCCGCGAGATCGGTAACTATCTCCACCATCCCTTCCACCCTCTCCGCCGCCTTGGGCGGTTGCAGGGTCGCCTCAACCAGATACGAGCGATCCCCTTGTGCCGTCACGGTCACTTGCAACACCTCTGGCCTATCCACTCTCACTTCCTTCACCTGGAAGGCCACTGCCCCCGAGATCGTCACGGTGCAGGTCTTGCTCTCCCCTGGCTTCACAAACCCAAAGAACCAGCTCGCCGGAGTCACCTTGATCGGGCTCGCCACCTCCATATGTATCGGCACGGCGATACGTTCGTGCTCCGGGTCGTTCGTCTCCAGCGTCACTATCCCGTCATGCTCCCCGGCTTGCTCAAGCGCCCCCAATGTTAGCGTGATCTCTTGCCGGCTGCCCCCCTGAAATTGCCTCTTACCCACTTCCACCTTCGCCCCCGGCACCTCGCAACTCATCACCTGCGCTACCACTGGCTCTCATATCAGCCCAACCTCCACGCCTGCGCTACCCGTCAGCAGTCTAGAGTAGTCCCGATGCTACGTCCCCACTTCCTGCTCGACGACTCCCCTCCATTCATCACGGCCTTGCCAACCGGTTGACGTCCATGAACAAATCCCATCCCTTCGTCCCGGCATGCACACGCGCAGATAGCGGGAGTCGAATCCTGAACATGTCTTGGTCGAGCTTCGGGTTCAGCTGCATCGTCTCAATGCGCAGAACCGTCTTCCTCTCAACGACCTCCGTCCCTTCGAGTGGCCTCTTTGTGTAGGTCGTCTCAATCCTTCTCGGTAGCCAGACCGAATCACCGAATAGCTCTGGCTCCGAAACTTCACTCATCAGATATCGCGCTCCTTGCCATCTGGTACCGGACCTCTCACGTTCGCGCTTCAGTACTAGGAACCCCGTGTCCGGGCATACCCACCAGCGGTATTGGGTCCCTTCAGTGTCCACCGGACTCTGAATCTTGATACACTCTCGACCGTCTACCTCTTCACGTTCAACCACACGACCAGCCTTCTCCAGTATCTCCTTGGCAGCCGAGACCAAGCCGTTGTGCGTTTGCCCTTCCTCACGCCACAGCCCCAAACCAACCGCAACTGAACTCGCACGAGCTGGTGATCCCACGACACCGTGGCCATACACCATCGCGATGTTTTCCAGAGGTCGAAGTAGGTAGTCGTGCTCCCCGTCACATGCTGTGACCTCAAGCTCACTACACCATTCTCCCAGGACGCCATCCATCAGACTCCCGTCCGCACCCACCGCCTCCCGGCGCCCTTCCTCATTGAGCGTCAGCTTCTCCTCTCGAAACCTCACTCCCTGAAACACCCAGTAGAAGACCAGGTGCCTCTCCTTAAGTTCGGTACCATCCGGCAATGTGCTTCCGACCCTTGGTATGTCATCAGCCGTCAAGACCCCAGCAGCCGACTCTACTTGTCCAAGATTGTGGTTGATCCCCAAGAGTACCGTGCGTAATGTAGGCTCAGTCCCGACCAGTTGTCCCTCCTCATCAGCTCTGCAAGACGCCCCTCCGCGTAGCAACAGCAACAACGCCAGGATCACGATGGCAAATGCTGCGATGGCCCCAACGCCCCTCCATTTCATCCGCCTTCACCCTTTCTCAGATACCTTCCCCGGGAGCGAGCATGTCTCATCCCATGCGCCACCCTCCGCTTCCTCCCCTTAGGACCACTCCCCATACTTGCCCACCGAGACCCGGATCTACTTGCAGTCCGGATCTAGAGGAGGTTTGGGCGCTTCTTGGCCCCAGCAGGCGTCTACGCATCCGTGCTTCCCACTATTCTTCAGGGGACCTCCTGGGCACTGATTGTCATACCACCACAATCCGCACCATACCCGCTTGCTGTTGTAACAGGTCTTCCCGGCGACGGTGCCCTCGCACCGCTTGAACGGGATTGAGTCCCGCCACATCCAGTCGTAGTTGCCGTCGTCACTAGGTCGGCAGTCAAGCGGACAGCCCTCGAAACTATTCGTGCAATCCATGTTGTTTGGGTTTCCTCCCACAATCCCCGCCATCGTCGTCTCGTCCAGCGGCTCCAGGCCCCACCCCGCCGTGCAAGTCATTGCCAACCAGGCCCCAAACACTACGACTATCCCGAGTCTCCCTGCCTTCTTCATCTTCCTCCCTCCTGTTTCATTGTGAGACTGTGAATGGCTCAGAACGTCCCCACCGGATTCGTCCCCTGCCCCGTCTTCACCCACTGGAGGTACTGATTAGCCCGCAGGCAGTGCAGGTCTTTCGCCTTGAAGCACCGCGCGATGCTGGTCACTCCGGCCTGCGCTGTCGCCCCATCGCTGAGCGCCTGTACCTGGGCGGCCTGCAACGCCTCCGTGAACTGCCCCTGCAGTAGCCGCGCATCGACGGCCAGCCCCCAATTGCCTACCGACGCTGCCTCCAACTGCTCCCGTTGCGCCTCGGTCATCGGCAGCGGCGGCACCGTCGCCAGCGGGTTCTCCCCCTGCCCGGTCTTGAGATACTCGAGGAAGGCTTCGATCCCCACTCTGCCCTCCGTTATGACCAGTGTGCGCAGCAACTGCTGCAGCGTATCATCTTTCGCCGGGTCTGGGCTCAGCGGCGCGAGCCGGTAGCCCCACACCGCCGCCTGCTGGGCTTTGTCGTTCTCTCCGGCCCCCATGTACATCCCCACCCGCGCCTTCCAGTAACCCGGCACCTCCACAATCTCTGGGCGCGAGAACGGCAACTCCTGCACAAACCGCCGCCCCTCTGCCTTTTGCCTCGCCACCTCATACAGCGCCAGCAGGTCCGCGAATAACGTCGTACTCGGGAAGACCCTCCCGCGGTCCAGCACAAACTGCCGCAGCGCCTGCGCCCGCCCCGCTGCCTGCTCCGGGACCAGGCTCCCCCCCGCACCTGCCTTCGCGGTCAGTTCATACACCTGAGGTGGCCAGTGTCCGGTCAGCCCGCCAGGGAATACCTTGAGGTACAGATCGCACAGGGTGAGTGCTTCTAGAGGCTTGCCTTGCCGGAGGAGGTGTCTGCCCACCACGACCGCACACGCGCCGTACACCTCAGCCGCGTCATATACCGCGACCGTCCGGTCATGGGTGGTCTCCTCCCCCAGGGGGTACTTCTGGAGGAGCGTCTGGGCGGCTTGCAGCGCAGAGGGGTCTGTCGGGTGCGCCAAGACTTGCTGGCCCAGGTCGTCCAGTTCGCCTGCGCGGGCTACGACTACCAGCAACGTCACTGCGAGAACTACGGCCCATCGTCTCATGATCCTTCCCCCCCAACCTGCATCGGGATCGAAACGACCATAAACGCTTGTCTAGTGTAACGCTGCTACTCGTAGTTCAGCTTAGTATATTTTACCCCCCCCCCCCCCGCTT
>JAAYIR010000228.1 GCA_012523355.1 candidate division WS1 bacterium | reverse complement strand
CTGGGCGCTCGAAGACGCCGCCCAGTCGGTGGCGGTGTACCGCCGGGAGTTTGCGCACCAACTTGTTCACGGCTCTGCCTGGTGGAACTTCGACATGGCGGGCGGCTGGTATTCCTGCCCGGAGCTTCTGGAGGAGTTCAAGCTGCAGAGTCGGATTGCCGACCAGGCCCGGGACTGGGATATGTCCTCGGTGGCGGAGGTGACAGGAGTGGTGAGCGGGATCAGCCCGGCCTATCATCGGCATGCCCGCGAGCAGGACGTGGTGGGGCTGGAGTGGGCCAACCTGCGTTGCGACCGCAGCACCGAGAACCTGTACCGTGCCGGTTTCCCGGTGGACTGGTGGATGACGGAGGATCTGGGGCGCGAGGCCTTGCGGCGTTATAAGGTGCTGTACTTCCACAACGCCGAGTACCTGACCCCACAGGAGCGGGAGTGGGTTGAGAGTCTGAAAGGCGAGGGGCGGACGCTGATCTTCCTCAGCCTGGCCGGGGCAGTCAGCCCCCACGGCCTTTCCGCGGAGAGCGCGAGCAGCCTCACCGGGATGCACATGCGCCTGTGCCACGACCGGCAACCCCTGTGGGTAGACCTGACCGACTATGACGACAAACTGACGCTGGACCTGGGCGCCCCCCTAGCGGTGGGCACGGGTGCGCTGGTCAGCCCGCGGCTGGAGGTGGACGACCCGGAAGCGCGAATCCTGGGACAGTGGCGCACGACAGGTCAGCCAGGGGCGGCGGAGAAGCAGTTCGCCGACTGGCGCTCGATCTACTTCGCTGCTCCACCCAACCACGCGGCGCTTTTCCGGGCCATCGCCCGCACTGCCGGCTGCCATATCTGGACCGAGAAGGATCGGGTGGTCTTCGCCAACCGCAGCCTCCTGGCGGTGCACCTGACCGCCTCCTCGGAGCTCACCCCGCTGGGCCTCCCCGAGCCGATGACGCTCACCGACCTGATCACGGGGGAGGTCGTAGCCCGGCAGGTCACGCGCTTCACGCCGCCGGACACCTGGTGGGACACTACCCTGCTCTACCATTTGCAGAGGGGGGCCGAGGTCTGAGGCCGCAGAGCGCTCCCGGTCACCTCAAGTCTAGCCCGCCGGGAGGGCCTGGCGCAGCGTCTCGAGAGTGCGGCCGGCGGGGGGCGCGGTCAGAATGTCGAAGACCTCTGACCAGAGCAGCGGCCGGTCAGTAGCCGGCATCGAGCCCGGAGCCGGCGCGACGGCTCCCAGGCCAATCATCAGCCGGGTCACCAGCGCAGGCGCGACCTGCTCCCACTGTGTTCGGGGTGTCGTTTTGGCCTCGGTCACCAGCTCCAGCACCCAGGACTCGGCCTCTCGCGTCTCTGGGGAGTTCTGCGGCAGATACTGGGCGACGAAGTCCCGTATGCGCAACACCCGCAGGCGCCCGTACATGCGCGGCGGCAGACGGCGGAGCGAGTCGAAGAACTCACGACCACGCACCATCTCCGCCGCCACGTCCTGCAACTCGCGCAGCATGGCCGCGGGCCCTTGCGCGGTGGCGAGAGAGGGCCAGTCGGTCAGGTTAGCCTGCGCGAGCGTGAGATACTGGGGAGTCTGGGCCAGGAGCGCGGTCATCTCCCGGCGGGCCGTCAGGCGCTCCTCGCGCAGAGGCTCGATCAGCGCGCTCCACTGATCAAAGATCTCCGGAGGCAGGGTGCCTTCGGCAACCAAGGTGCTGATCAGCGGGTCTAACTGCGCCCCGGCCTGGCGTTTTCGGGAGCTCTCAAACTCCTGCCAGGCCTGACGGCGCTCTCCAGCCCGGGCCACCAGAGGTTGAAGGGCGCTGATCTGCCCCGGCGTCAGCTCCAGGGCCGCCACCAGACTGAGCGTGCGCCAGCGCACGACCGCCTGCTCCATCTCGCGCGAGCTCGCCTGTACGCCGGTGTCTAACACGGGTAGCGAGGCGGTTTGGCCCAGCAGCCTCTGGACTTGTGCCAGCGCGGCCTCACTGCTGAACAGCAGGCGCAGGTCCTCACTGGCGAACGGTACGGCGGGGGTGCCCAGGGTGACCGGCAGGTTCAACTCCTGAGCGATGGCCACCCCCAGTTGGGGACGCTGGGCCTCGTAGGCCGCGGCGTTGAGGTCTCGGAGGGTGTCGTACATGACCACCAGTTGCGCTGCGGCGGCCCCGGGATCGCCGACCGGCACGTAGGGCGCCAGGAGAAGAACCAGCCGCTCAGCCTGCCAGTACTTGACCGCCTCGTAAGTCTGGGGTTCCAGGGCCCGGAGCAGATCGGCAACCTGAGCCAGGTAGTCGCCGGGGTTGGTCACCGAGCCCAGGAGACCTTCCGCCGCCTCCCGCTGAGCCGCTTGCTCCGGCGCTTCGATCAAGCTGGCCTGCGTGGGCGAGAGACTCGCCATCCACTGCGTGATGGCGCTGCCATAGGTTATCTGCAGGGTGGTTCCGGCCTGGTAGGCGGCTTCCAGCGCCCCCTGGGCCTCCCCGGCGGCAGGCGGTGCCGGCTGATTGCCCTCCCAGGCGGTGAGCGTCTCGCGGACAGCGGCTCCGTGCTGATTCCAAAGCCCGGCCATCTGCGCATGGTAGCTCCGGCGCTGCTGCTGGGTGGCCTGCATGAGGTTCGCCAGGAGTTGAAGCTGCTGGCCGCTGAGGCCCAGCCCGCGGACCATCATCAGCGCGCTGGCTTCCTCGAATGCCCGCTCTGCGGGCGCCAGAGGCGGAACTGCGGCTGGGGCTTCTGCCGGAGCCGGAGCTGGAGTTGCCGCCGGGACTGTCGGCGCTTCGGCCTCCCCCTCGGCCTGGCCCCGCGCAGGCGCCACCGTGCCCGTCGCTAGCAGGCACGCCATCGCCACGCCACCCAGCCAGATCCCCAGATGTGTGCGCATGACAAGACTCCTCCTTGTGCCGCCAAAACACAGCCGCCCTTACGGACGCCGCTGCGCGCGCCGGAGTTCTGGACTCCTCATCCCTTGGCTCAGCCCATCTCCCAGGGCGCGTCCGACACCGTTCCCTGAAGCCGTTCTATCGCACGTCCCTTTGCTCCATGGTGCCGTCCTGGTAGACATAGATCAGGGTGCGCACACGGGTGATGGACCGGCGCAGGCGGTGAGTCTCAAAGGGATCCTGTTCGTAGTCTGTATCGGTGCGGCCAGGGATCACAGCGACCACGGGGTTGCCCTCGGGAGCGACGCTGGCAGGGGCGGCCGTAGTGGTCGCAGCCGTGGGCAGTATGGCGCCCTGAGGCTCAGCCGCTCGCGCCCATTGACTCCAACCCAGTACTCCACCCGCCAGAGCCAAGGCTACGAGCGCCATAACTAGCCAATGCATGTTTCGCATATGAGTCCTCCTAACATGGTAACGAGTGAGGAAGAGGAAACGCCCTTCACGTTGGGACTATCCGCTTTTCACTTCGCTGCCTTAGACGCTTTCCCTGCAAGGGAATCTCCCCCCCGGTAGCGAACCCCCCGCCATGCGGTATGTGAAGATCTTCGTGCTGGCCTTCGTCCTGGGCCTGTCGGGGGCGCTGATGCCCGGGCCGCTCTTGGCCTTTACCGTGGGGCAGGTGCCGCTGCAAGGCTGGCGGGCGGTGCCGCTGCTGATGGCCGGGCACGCGGCACTGGAGCTGATAGTGGTCGGCCTACTCATCGCCGGGTTGGCACAGGCTCTCCGACGCCGTTGGCCGCGAGGGATTATCAGTCTGGTGGGGGGAAGCATGATGCTGCTCATGGGCCTGGACATGATCCGCAGCGCCGGGGGCATGGCCCTGCACGGCACGGAGGGCGCCGCAGTGCTGCGCACCTGGGAACTGGTGGTGGCCGGCGCGGCGATCTCCCTCGCTAACCCCACCTTCCCCCTCTGGTGGGCCACGGTGGGGGCGGGGAGCATGGTACAGATGGCCCCCCGCAGCGCCGGCGAATACCTCGCCTTCTACCTCGGCCATGAGCTGTCGGACTTCGGCTGGTACGGCTTAGTGGGCCTTATCCTGGTACTGGGGAGAAACCTCCTGAGTAATCGGGTCTATGGGGGGTTGGTGCTGGTCTGCGGAGTGGCCGTGATCCTCCTGGCAGCGTGGTTCCTCTGGACAGGCCTCGGCGTCCTGCGCGGCAAGTATCTGGAGTCAGAAGCAGTCGCCAAGGCACTCCAGCAAGGAGAGTGATTGCGATGGACCTAACTTATGGACGACTCAAGCTCAGTTTTGATCCGGCCACGGGGTCGGTGCTCCGGATGACGGACGCGGTCAGCGGTCTCGTGCACCTCGAGGCGCTGAGCGGCAAACCCGATGAGCGGCGGCTGCTGCGCGTGAATGTGCCCAGCGAGGCCTGGTCTTCGCGGTATGCTGATAGCCAGGACCAGTCCGAGGTGGAGATGACGCGCACCGCGGACGGACTGGTAATGCGCTATCCGAACTTGCTTGCCGCTACCGGCGAGGCGCTGGGGATTTCCGCCGAGGTGCAGGTTACCCCCTCACCAGCGGCGGAGGAGGCGTTGTTCACCGTCCACCTGGAAAACGGTGGCCGGGAAGAGATCAACGAGGTGCGTTTTCCGTGGGTCACGGGATGGACAGGCTACGGCGGCCAGGGCCAGGATCGCCTCGCCCTCGGCGCTGTCCATTTCCTGGATCCCCACTCCTATCCCAAGCCAACCGGCGCGACCTATGCCCGCGCCGCCCAGCGCGAGACCTTCAGCTACCCCACCAGCATGTATGCGCCCTGGGTGGATCTTTCCGGCCCCGGAGGCGGCCTGTCGTACTCCAATTACATGCCGGAGTCGGAGAATGGGGGCTTCTCCCTCGAAAACCTGGTTGATTACGGCGCCGGGTTACGGCTGGGCTTTAGCTGGGTTCACCATGTTGTTCTCCGCCCCGGTGAAAGTTGGACCTCGCCGCCGGTCGGCCTCGCCGTTCATACGGGGGATTGGCATGAAACGGCCGACCGCTACCGCGCATGGTTCGAGAGGCTTTACCCGCCAGACCGCAGCCGGCTGTCGCTACGCTCGAGGATGGGCTTCCAGAACGTCTTTTTCCGTGGATTCGACGGGACACCGATCCGTCCACTGGAGGACGTGCCGCGGGTGGCAGCGATTGGGCGGAAGTACGGTGTAGACCACCTTTGCGTCTGGGACGCTTTGACCCTCGGGAACTACATGCACCGCAGCGGCCCACGTGATCTGACTGACTACACCCCCGAGGAACATGCGGTCTTGAGTCAGGGACTGCGACAAGCGATGGCGGAAGGCAGTTCTACCAGTGCGCTGATCAACTTCCGTCATCCGAACGTCGCCGCACGGCTCCATGATCCGACGCTCCAAAGCGAGATCAAGCGCTACTACGATGGCACGGCCCAAACAGAGAACTGGCGCGGATCGCACTGCCACGCCGGACTGTGGACCCCACACCTGGGGCCACAGAGCTATCTCTTTAGCCCTTTCAGCACGGCGCACCAAGAGCGGGTCTTACGCCTCACCCGCGACTATCTTGATCTGGGCTACGCCTCCATGTTCTATGACCAGCCTTTCGAGACGCAACCGGACTATGGCTTCCTGGAGCAGGGACATCGCCCCGAGCATACACACCGGGATGCGGTGCGGCTCATCGCTCGCGTGCGCGAATTGCTCCTGGCCCGCGACCCGCACGCGATCATCATCGGTGAGGAGGGCGACCTGCACTCTACACGCTGGGTGGATATGTGGATGAGTTGGCGCGTGTCGAATCTTTCAGCCGCGCCGGCCGCAGCCATGACGCACTATGCGATGCCACACACCATGCTTTCCTGGGTCATTGACCAGGAACCGGAGCGAGCGGCCCTGGCTTTCGCCATGGGCATGTACATGTGTCTCATGATCCATGGTGGCGAGGGCACGCTGGAGGATGAGCCCGAGTTGGCCCAGCTCCTGGGCCAGCTGGCTCGACTCCGGCAGGCCACCGCGAAGCGCACCGTGGAGGCCCGCTTTGTGGACCACCGCGGTCTTATCGTGGATGGCGACGAGAGCCTCGTGGCCTATAGCTACGACAGCGCCGCTGGGCCCGCCGTGATCGTGGCGGCCGTCGGTGCAGCGGCCAGAGGCAAGGCCACGCTTGACCCTTCTGCCTTCTCCGCCCCCGGTGGCGAGGGCAAGCTGGTGTCACTCGCCGGAGAGGTAATTCCCGCCTCCGGTAACACGCAGGAATTCCGCCTCCAACCCAATGAGGTGGCCGTCTGGATGGTCTGAAGAAAGGTAGGATAGCATGAGAGCTAACACCGACTGGTTCGTACAGGCCAAGTGGGGTGTGTTCTTTCACTACCTGGCCGAGATTCACACACCCGCCGAGATTCTAGAGACCGAAGAAGGCGTGGCTCACTGGAACCGCCTGATTGACGACTTTGACGTGGCGGGTCTGGCGGAACAGCTCGCGGAGTTGAGAGCGGGCTACTTCTTCATCACGCTGGGGCAGAACTCCGGGTATTTCCTCTCTCCGAACGCCACCTATGACGAGATCGTGGGCCGGAGGCCCAGCCGGCTGTCGCAGCGCGACCTGGTGGCCGATCTCTCGGAGGCACTGGGGAAGGTGGGGGTGCCGCTGATGGTCTACCTGCCCTCGGCGGCGCCGTGCCGGGACCCGCTGGCGGTGCGGGAGCTGCGCTGCACCCCCCCCTGGGACGCGGCCTTGATCGGCTTTCCGCCGGAGTCCATTTTCCCCGAGGACGGAGCGCGCACCGATGAGCGCATGACGGAGTTCCAGCAGAACTGGGAGGCGATCGTCCGCGAGTGGAGCGTGCGCTGGGGCAAAGGAGTGCGGGGCTGGTGGATTGATGGCTGCTATCAGGCCGACAGAATGTATCGAGAACCGGACCCGCCGAACTTCCAATCTTTCGCCGCGGCGATGAAGGCCGGCAACCCGGACAGCCTGGTGGCCTTCAACCCGGGAGTACGCGTGCCGGTCATTTCGCACACCGAGTTCGAAGACTACACCGCGGGAGAGATTGATGCAGCGCTGCCCGTCGAGACCCAACCCACGTGGGAGACGGGGCACCTGGGCCGCTATGAGGCTGCGGCGCAGTACCATATTCTGCGCTATTTGGGCAGCACCTGGGGAGTGGGTCAGCCACGGTTCCCTGACGAGTTGATGGTCGCCTACACACGCTATATCAACCAGTGGGAAGGCGTGGTCACCTGGGATGTGCCTACCCAGCCGGGCGGGCTGATCCCGGAGCCCTTCTTCCGGCAATTGCGAGGCCTGTCCACCTAACCGACAGCATGGGTCTTTCGTGCCTGTCAAGGAGAGTCCCCAACCCTTCGTTGCTGCCCCGAAACAGCCTCCCCCCTGCCCTGGGCGGTCAGTCCCCCTTGGCGGGGAAACACCTCCTGGGCCGGCAGGCGAGGGGCGCAAACACGGCGAATCTTTCGCTGACTTCCGAACCAAGCCGGCGGAGGACTGAAGTTCGTTAGGCAGGCATCGGTTGCCCCAACATCACGTAGGCTATCGGAGATATTGCGCATGAAAAAGAAACAGTCTTTACGTCTCGGTATCATCGGCCTGGGAGGGATCGGACACGGCATGATCCCTATCGCCCAGGAGGAGGAGCTGGTCGAAGTGGTAGCCGGGGCTGACCCCGTACCACAGGCCCGGCAACGAGCCACCGCCCTCCTCGGAGAGGAGGGCGTCTTTGCCGACTATCACAGGATGCTGGAGAAAGCGGACCTGGACGCGGTATTCATCGCCACTCCCAACGCCTATCATGCCCCGGCCGCGATCGCGGCCCTGGAGGCCGGGCTGGACGTCTGCTGTGAGAAGCCCATGGCCGACTCGCTCGCCGCAGCGAAGAGAATTGCGGAGACGGCGAAGAAGACCAAGCGCCTGTTCATGGTAGCGCAGAATCAGCGCTTTCGTAACGATACCCAGTGGCTGAAGACGCGCATCGAAGAGGGTCTGCTGGGCAAGATTTATGCGCTGCATACGCGCTGGATACGCCGTCGCTCCCTGGTCTCCGGCAAGGGATGGTTCCGCACCAAAAAGCTCTCCGGCGGCGGGCCACTGATTGACCTGGGAGTTCACGTCATGGACCTCGCCCTATGGCTGGCGGGCTTCCCCGCGCCGCAGCGAGTGGCAGCACAAGTGGGACAGAATTTCTGCCCCGGCGACGTGGAGGACTGGGCCTTCGGAATGGTACGCCTCGCGGG
>JAAYIR010000227.1 GCA_012523355.1 candidate division WS1 bacterium | reverse complement strand
TCTACCGTCGCCGGACCCTCCACGCCGTCTGCGGCCCAGGCAGTAATCAGCCACCGCGGTTGGTCGGGCAGGGCGCGCGCCAGCACGCGCAGGTTGGGGTTCCCGGTGGGGAACTCATAAGCAAACTGGTCAGGGATATAAACGTGCTTGTTCGGACCGGGTAACAACTCGCCTGCACGCAGAAAGGCCTCCTGGTGCGAGAACAAGGCGTGCACCCGCGAGAAGACAACCATCTGCATCAGGAAGTGCGGTGGCTTGTCGGGGGCGAAGGGCGCGTCAAAGCCACCCTTGGGGTAGGAGAAATACCCTGCCACGCCGCCGATCATGCCGGAGGTATACAGGCACTTGAGAAAGCCCTCGTACAGCCGCAGGTCGCCGAAGGCTTTGGCATTGTTGTCCAGGGGCTGGGTGGCGTCCCAGACCGGTGGAGGATCAGTCTGCTCCCAGCCGGCGCAGACATAATCGTAGGTGTTCTTCATGCCCAACTTCAGCTCATAGCCCTTGGCGGCCAGGCACTGGGTAAGCATGTTGTCGCCGCCCAGCCAGCCAGAGTTGAAGTGGTGGTAGTAGTATTCGTTAGTGGCGATGTCCGCACAGGCTCGCATATAAGAGTAATCCCAGCCCCAGCCGTAGCTGTAGTTCTCGCTGGGACCGCGACGGTGGGTGTTGCCACCGCAGGGGTAGAAGACATACAGCAGCCGGTCGGGGCAGGCGGCAGCCACGGCATCGTAGACAGCTTTCTGCTCGCGGGCCTTCTGGCGGGAGAGGTAGTTATACCAGCTCAGGTCACCCTTGGCCGCGACCACGCTGGGGTCCTTCTCGAAGAACGGCTGGACGAAGCCGAGGACGTTAAGTCCATATTCGCCACCATTCTGGATGATGGTGACCGGCACTCGCTGGCGTAGCTTACGCAGGCCGCTGGCACTCAGCTCCGCCGCGCCCTGCACGAAGGCCTCCGGCATCTCCGGGCTCCACTGCTTGCGGTCGTTCTTGTCCGTGATGAAATTGCCCTCGGCGTCGCGCAGGTAGGCCTCGGGCGGAGGCTCTGCGGGAAAAGCGCGGTGGAGCAGCACCCCGAGCTTGTACTTCTCAGGATCGGCAGCGACCAGGGCCAGGACCTGCCCGTTGCGGCTGTCAGGCTTGGCCAGCGCGTCATCGGCCACGGCCTCGGTCACGTAGCCTGAGAACTCCACGGCATAGCCCCAGCGGTCAGCCAGTTCCTTGGCCGTGTCAAAGGACATGGCCCAGCCCCAGCGCGTGAGGGGTGCGAGGGTATGTCCCGCGGCGAAATCCGGGGCCGTCTGGGCCTTCAGCCAGTCGGCAGGCTTCACGAGAGCAGTCTGATCGGGGGTGGCCGCAGGCTCTTCGGCGGCACGCGCGCCGCTGGTGGGCATGAGCCAGCAACCCACCACCGAGGCGGCCATCAGCAAGACGAGGAAAACCTGAGGCGAGTTCTTGGACGCAAGCGTCATGGTGACTCCTCCTCTTACAGGTTATTCGGGCAGGTGTATGAGGGCCGGATCCAGATACTCCGGCAGACGCACGGGGAGTTGGCCATGAGGCTCGATCTCCCCCGCGATCGCCTCTACTGCCGCCGCACAGGATACCACGAAAGGCCCATAGTTGACCAGCACCGTCCCGGCGAAAGGCAGCTCACTGGTCGTGTACGGATTGCCCAGCACAAACACCGTGTTGCGGTTGACGGCAGCGACCTGCTCCAGCATCGCGACCTGCGCCGTGTCCAGCAGCCCTGGCTGATAACGCCCTCGCAGGTTAAAACACCCGCCAGCGATAATGAGGTCCGCCTCTTTCGCTGCAGCGACGATGACCTCCACCTGCTCCGCAGTGGTCTGTGAGGCGAAGGCGATCTCCACGACCTCTCGGCAGCGACTGCGCAAGGCCGGGAAGAAGCTGCTGAGGCCAGCATAGTCATTCCAGCGGTCCTTCATTTGCGGATGAACGGGCTCGATCACCAGGACCGAGGCGTCACGTAGAGCAGTCTGCGGGAGAAGTCCGTTTCGGTCACGCACCAG
>JAAYIR010000226.1 GCA_012523355.1 candidate division WS1 bacterium | reverse complement strand
TTCAAAGGTTTGCCCGGTCGCCGCCAGCGTGAACACTGATCGCACCGTGGCTGTAGTTCCCGAGACCGACAGCACCGTCAGCCGGTACACCCCGGCCGTGGAGCCGGCGGCGCTCCCCGAGATGCTCAGGAACCCGCCGCTGCGAGCCGTAAGCACCGTGTTGAGCTGAGTGCGGAACAGCCTGTACTGCCCCATGTGGTACTCCAGGTAGTGGGTAATAGTGCCCGTGCCCCAGCCGTTGCCCCAGTAGGGGCCAGCGGCGACGGGAACCGGAAAGGTCGCCCCCCCGTCGTCCACGGTGTCAAGCGCCAGGAAGTAGTACGCGGTCTCATCAACCGGTCCGGCCATGCGCACGGTGAAGTCCACCACTCCAGTGGGCTTACCTGGATCCACCAGCGATCCCTGGTTCGCGCAACCGCCGAGCAGGAGCAGCATGCCCAGCATGCAGAGATAGCGGCTGCTGCCTCGGAGGCCGTGCGGCTTCTGTTCGCAGCGGCGGAGCTTCAGTCCAGCCCGCCGTACCTCTGTCATCCCCCCGCCCTGCCCTTCTTCGTTTCCGCTTCCCGGTTGTAGTGACATGTGATGGCCTCCGAGACTAGGACTCCTCCCGGTGCCGGATTCGTTCCAGCATCTCCGCGGGGCCGTCCCGCATGATGCTCTCCAGTTCCTCGCGGCTCAGGCCCGCGCCCAGCAGCACCTTCTCCGCGAACCCGGGCGTGAGTAGTTGCTCGGGCAGGTGCGTATCACTGCCCAGCAGTAGCCGGGCGCCGGTCTCTCGTGCAGCCGCTGCCACGGCGCCGTTGCCCAGGCAGTGCCCAGACTTGGCGGTGATTTCCAGGAACACGCCATTCTCGGCGGCCAGCGCCGCCTCGGCCAGGGTAATCGCTCCAGGATGCGCGAGTATGTCCACCTGTGGGCAGCTCGCCGCCGCCAGGTTCGTCCCCGCCTCCGTCGGTTCCACTGGTGTCTCACCGTGGACGATCACATACGCTGCTCCTGCTCGCCGCGCTCGCACCGCGAGTTCAGCAATTGCCGAAGCCGGCACATGCGTCAGTTCCACTCCCGCATACGCCGGGAAATGCCAGCGTTCCCGCGCCAGCCGGCAGTCCTCTGCGGCCTCCTCGATCCGTCGCTCCAGGCCGCCGGCGCCGCTGTGGTCACTGATGCCCAGTGCCGCATACCCCACTACCGCTGCCCTCCGGATCAGCTCGATAGGAGTCAACACGCCGTCGCTGAGCAGCGTGTGAGTGTGGAAGTCATGCACCGTCAACTCGTTTGCCCCGCCGTCTCTTAACTCTCCTGACTCAGCAGCCATGTGATTCCTTTCTGCAGTGCCTCGCGATAAGCCGGGTTATCCACCAGCGGCCCCGCATCCAGCGCCAGGAGACGGCCCTGACCGCATACCGCATAAGCCACAGCCGCATTCTTCTCCACCCGCACCACCGCCTGGGCTCCCGGCCCGTGCACGCTCAGGCCCGGCGGCAGCTTCCCGATCTCCATCCCGGGTGGCAACACCGGTGATTCCACGACCGTCGCTGTGCCTCCTGGCCGGCCCAGGGACACCAGCAGCCCGTTTGCGTGGAGCGCCTCGTTCAGGAACACCAGTCGTACCTGGTCCCCTGTCCCCGCGTGCCCCAGCGCCAACACTCGCCCTCCAGCCTGGACGTAGTAGTGCAGCGTCACGATCTCTGGTTCGCTCCATTCCCGCCAGCTACCCAGCACCACCAGGGCCGGCTGGCTTTCCGACGCGGCCACCAGCGGCGATCCCTCTTCCGTCACCCGCAACGCCTTCACGGGCAGTCGCGTCTTCTCCAGGGCCTCCTGCACCAGCGGCTGTATCTTCGCCCAGCGGCTGTCTCCCGCCAGGCAGTCGTAGAGCACTGCGCCGGCAAAATCCCGCTCCTCCAGCGGCAGAGTGGTCTCCGCCCTGGGGGCCAGATACCGTCCGCCCGGAGGCGGTTTGGTTTGATCGGTGGCCGGAGACGATGCCGGAAGCGCCCGCCCCGGCAGGTCCCGGTTCGCCCAGGAGACTGCCCGCTCGGCCATCGTCAGGCCTGCTGCGTCCGGCTCCTCCCCCGGCAGACTTCCGGCGACCAGCTCCGCCGGCAGCACGATCACCCCTCCCGCCCCCACTCGTATCTGCCCCATCACCACCGCCTCGCCCGCATACGCCAGCGGGACTACCCCCCGGCCACTGAGGGCTGCCCACAGCGCCGGGCGTGAAGTCAGGCTCAGGCCCTCTGTCACCGGGTTTCCCCCCAGCATCAGCTCTCGCTCCGCGTGCGGTAGCCCCTGCAAACGTGCCCCCAACTCACTCAAAAACTGGTTCGCCTGCTCAAAATGCCGCAGGGAAGCTCTGACCCACAATACCACGGCGCCCCCTCCGCGCAGGTACTCCAGCAGTTCCTCCCGGGTCGTCTCGTCCGTGAGCGCGTCATCTTCGATCACCACCGCCTCGGGCCTCTCCGTGCCCAGCCGCGTGCCCGTAGCCGTCTGCATACCGGCCTCGGCCAGGTTGCGGGCCATCTGCTCGGCTGCGGTGGCCACCGGCCCGGCGGGCTGAGTCAGAAACAACACCCGCGGCGGCTCCGCGGCCTGGGCCATGACGACCGTGAAGGCCAGCGCCACAACCAGCGGCCAGACTGAACCTCGACCCCTTCCGACCATGCTGAACCAACCTCCTCTGAGGCACAGAGCATGCTTCAGCGCTCGGCCTTCATTTCCCCGCTGTCACGCATTCTCCTGTCTCCCCTGCGCTGGAGTCCCGGAAGAGAAGGCGGAGTTCCTCGCCTGTCGTGGGGGTTGGGGGTGGCTGACGTGGCTGGATGACGACCGGGCGGGTGCGAAGGTATACACGTCTTGCGAGGCGCCAGGTTGCGGGACTAGGGCAGAGCAAAGCCGCCCGCGCCAGCCCTCGCCAGAGCCTCACTTTGCCATCGGGTTACAGAGCTATCTTCTCGGGGACCAACTCAGTTCCCGGCAGGCTCTTCCAGGGAGACTACTTCCTTGGTCTCAGCAGACCGGAAGGCCGCATCGATTACGGCGATGGCGCGACGCACCTCGGAGAGCTTGACTGCCGGCTCGGCACCTTGCACCAGTACGTCACGGATATTCTCATAGTAGCTTCGCCAGCGTCCCGCCAGTGTCGGCACCGCCGCCTCCGTCTTCCCGTCGTGTAGACACCCGTACAGCGCCGGGTCTTCGCGCGCAGCGTCAATATCGCCGGCGATCATTGCTGCCTCCTGCGGGTCCAGACCGTGCTTGAGGAAGGTCCCCCCGGTCCCGCACACATACCAGCGCGGCTTGCGGATCGCCGCCAGGCTGGAGGTGTCCACAATCCCCGTCCCCCCATCCGCGAACTCGATCACCACCAGCGCCTGGCTCTCGGTATCGGTCTCTGGCAGGTCATGGTTCAACTTGGCATAGACCCGCTCGATCGGCTGCGGAAAGATCAGACAGAGCTGATCCACCAGATGCGCGCCCAGGTCATACAGCTTGCCCCCGCCCATGGCCTTCCGCCCGCGCCAGCCGTCAATGCCGCGCCAGGCGCCAAACCTCTGCCCGGCCACCTCCACCGAGCGCACCTCGCCCAGCTTCCCCTCCGCCATGAGCTGCCGTACGGTGAGGTAGTCCCCGTCCCAGCGCCGATTCTGAAAGACAGTCAGCAGCTTGCCGCTCTTCTCGGCAGCAGCGATCATGCGATCGCAATCAGCCAGGGTCAAGGCCATGACCTTATCAGTTACCACATTCTTCCCGGCTTCCAACGCCTGCACAGCCTGGTCAGTATGCAACGCGTTCGGCGTGGCCAGCACCACCAGATCTACTTCGGGATCCTCCAGCACCTGCTCGAAGCTTTCGTAGGCCTGGCAGCCACGCTCCGCCACGATCTTCTCCCGCGTCTCGGGATTACGTGAGGCTATCCCCTGCAAACGCAAACCCGGTGTGATGCCGATCAGATAGCTATGAAAACTCCTCCCGGCAAATCCATAGCCAATCACAACGGCTCTCGGCTCAGTCATGGACCAGTCCTCCTCTGGAAATCTGGACAGGATGTTCAGGCCCTGTCCCTTCCCCCTCTCCTGCCAGGAGAGGGGGA
>JAAYIR010000031.1 GCA_012523355.1 candidate division WS1 bacterium | reverse complement strand
GTCGCCCGTCCATCTGGGTGCGGAAGCTGACCGGCGCGACGCTGTGCTTCTGGATGATGCCGGCGAACGCGATTTGCTGCGGGAGGGCGAAGTTCACCGTGATGTTGACGCCGATGGCGCTGGCAGTTAGCTCAGCGGCGACGTCAATGCCGGCCTGGGTACCTGGGACCTTGAAGACGCAGTTAGGGGTGCCGCCGAGGACTTCCTCGAGCTGTCCCCAGACCCACTTGGCCTCCGAGATCATCTTCTCGGCATCAGTGGCGCACTCGGGGGAGAGCTGCAAGCTGACATAGCCCAAGCGGCCTTCGGTGATCTCCCATACGGGTCGCATCAGGCGGGCGTTGTGGGCTACCACCTGGATGGTCATGGCGTAGGCGAGCTCAACCGGGGAGAAGCTGGGGTTCTCGCGGCGGAGATGATCGCGCACCGGAGTCCAGTATGCGGGCTCTTCCTTGCGAGCGGTATTGACCAGCACCGGGTTGGTGGTGACCAGCGCGGCGCCACGTCGCATGGCCTGGCGGAGGTGCGCGGCGTAGTCGTTGCCCCAATAGGTGTTAGCCTCGCCGCGGAAGGTCATGCGGGTGAGCTTGGCGAGGTTGGACTGGCCCAGCGCGGCGATCTGGGTCTCGGCGTGTTGCACCAGGTCGGCGCGGCCCCACTCGCGCAGCAGGCTCAGATTCTCCTCGGCCAGGTCGGCCAGCGTGTCATCGCTGATGACCATGCACTCCTCAGAGTGCGGGTGGCTCTCCCAGCACTTGAGGCGCCAGTCAGGGAGAACCGAGCGGAGGTCAAGCGCATTCTCAGCCAGCATCTCGGCAATCTCCTGCAGCCGGGCTTCGGCGGCACGGGGATATTCAGCGGCGAGTTACTCGCGCCAGGCGCTCTCTCGCGTGGTGAACTCTGCAGAGGGGGTGCGGAGTATGAGGTCGTTGATCTGGAACAGGCTGTCGTCGTTCATAGTAGTCTCCTGGAGGTTGCCAACATCTCGCGGTTGACAGATATCGATAACGATGCCCACAGACGGCGCGGACGACGGGTATTTCCACAGAGGAGAGAGGCATACCTGCCTGACCGGAGACAGGAATGCAGGAGGCTGAGTGGGCGGATGAAGCCGGATAGGGGCTGCCGCGAGGCGACGAGGCGCTCCTATCCGGCTCCCTCGGGGGGCACAAGCGCTAGTGGTCTCTGGCCAGCGCGGGCTCCCAGTGCGAGGGCCTAGGCAGCAGGTTCACCGGCCCGCAGGACTCGGCAAGGGTTTCGAAGACCTCGCCGGTGCGCAGGTCCACGGTCAGCACCAACTGCTTGTCCTGGCGTTGGCCAACCAGCAGGGCAAACCGCAGCTCGGGGGTCAGCTCGGCCCGGTTCAGCGTGAAGTCCTCTATCCTGGTGATCTCTTCACGGGTTCCGGTGAAATGCTCTTCATAGACCAGGGTGACCGGGTGCTCGGCGTCAGGCTTCTCAGTCTCAATCACCAGTGTGTAGGACCGGTTGAGCAGGAGTGAGAAGGCATGGTCGGAAGCAGGCTCCCATGGTGGGTCCACTGCCTGCCACCGCGCGGGCCCCTCGTTCTCCACGAGTTGGAAGGCCGCGAGGCCGTCCTTGGTGCGCAGGAGGGCCTGCAGCGGACTCTCGGGCTCCCAGGTGAGCCTGACGGGCTGGCCGTCAACGGGCAGCGGTGGCGCCACCAGGGTCTCCACCGTCGGGTTGTCAAGGCCGCCGCACTCAACTCGCCAGGGGGTCCCCACTCGGGGGCGGGAGAAGGTCGCCCAACGCTTGCCGTCGGGAGCCAGCACGGGAGAAGCGAAGGAGAAAGCGCTCATGAGCCGCTCCTCTGTGCCGCGCTCGCCGGAGGCGAGGTGGAGCAGATCAAAGCCAGACCGGGAGGTGCGACGCGTGGCCAGGACAGAGCCGTCCGGCTGGGGCGCGACGTCCGTCACGCCGGCGATCAACTGCAAGGGGTTGGTACCCAGGAGCGAGAGCTGATACAGATTGCCGTTGAAGTTGGCCTCGTTCTCCACCGGTTCCAGGTACAGAGCAGAGTGGTCCCACGAATCCGTGGGGCCGGCGTAGGTGAATTGCTTTTGGCTGGTGTGATAGCAGTAGTTGCTGCGCGGAGCCTTTAGCTCGACCCGGAACCCAGGCACGAGGGCCTTGGCGTAAGCCATGCCCGGACGCTGCAGGCCCAGGGCGGAACTCATCCAGGTAACGGGTTCGAGCTTCTCGACCGTGATCTGAGTCAGATCCACCTTGAGGCGTTGAGCGAGATCCTGACGGCAGGTATCAACGATGGGAACCACTGCGGCGGAGGCCACAGCTCCCAGGAGCAGCAAGAGCGCGGTGGTTACAGCGAGAAGAGCCAGCAAGCGACGGGATGGTGCCATGGTACAGACCTCCACAACTCAGAATCGGTGCCTCATCTCCTACGACGTGAGGTAGTTGTTGTGTGTTCCGCGTAGGCCCAGAGCAGGTACAGCCGCTCGCGTGCCTGGTCCGTGAAATAGACAACGGGGCGGCACATGGTGTGCCGCCCCGGTATTTCTCTTCGTCGCCCTCGGAGCTATTCCGGGGACTCCTTGGTGATCTTGGCTTCGGTCGGGCCGCCCAAGACGGCTTTCGACGCTCGGCCAGCACACCCGAACAGCTCGATGTACTCGTACACGGTGTTCTTGATCTTGGTCATCCCCGGGCCGAGGACCTTGCGGAAGTCCTTCTGATCGGGGTCCTTGGCCAGGGCTTCCTTGATGCCCTCGATGAAGACCATGGAGAGATGGGTAGCGACGTTGATCTTGGTCAGCCCCATGGTACAAGCGCGCTTGAGCTGATCGTCGGGTGTCCCCGAGGAGCCGTGCAACACCAAGGGAATCCCGGTGGCCTCTTGCAGAGCCTGAAGGTGGTCGAAGTCAATCTGCGAGCCCTTGCCGGGGACGCCGTGGATGTTGCCCACCGCGACGGCCAGGCTGTCCACGCCGGTGCGCTCGACGAACTCGACGGCCTGCTTGATGTCGGTCATGGTGGAACGCAGCTTCTCGATCTGCTCTGCGCTGAGCAGTTCGTTGATGTTATCGCACTCGCCCTCAATCAAGGGACGGAGTTCGTCGGTGGTGAGGAATTCCTCCACCTTGGGGATCAGGCCCAGCTCGGCTTCCACGGGGACGCCGCAGGCATGGCCCATGCGCACGATGCTGGCGGTGTTCTCCACGTTGACCTCGAAGTCTTCCTTCGAGCCGTCGTACATGAGGGAGGTGAAGCCGGCACGCAGGCACTGAACGTTCTGCTCCCAGCTAGTGCCGTGGTCGAGATGCAGGACGACGGGGATGCTAACCGCCTCGGCGGCGGTCTTGACCATTCCGGCGGCCTGCCAGAGACCCGCGTACTGAATGGCGCCCTGGCTCACCTGGAGAATGACAGGTGCCTCCTTCTCAGCGCAGGCCTCGATGATGGCGTTCACAGATTCGAGGTTGTTGGCGTTGAAAGCGCCGATGGCATAGCCGCCCTCGAGGGCGGCGGGTAGAACTTCGTAACTGGTAACCAGTGGCATAGGGGTCAGCTCCTTGGGTTATTGGCGGGCCAAATGTCCGCTGAACGACATAATAATATACCGAGCCGGAACTGGCAAGACCTGGGCGTCTGGCGGAGAACTCAACTTGTATGAGGGCAGGGGAGGACAGGGTGATGTTTGCCTCGGCGAGGAGAGGATCTCTACAACGAAATTGACCTGGGGTCCAGAGGCCAGCGAGGTCACCGCAGCCGCTGGTCAAAGTAGCGCGGGGCAAAGGCACGCACCAGGGCGATGGGAACCAACCCGCGCCGATGAAGCGCCAACCCCATGTCCAGTACCCGGCCTCGGGGAGTGGGATGAGCGACCTGCTTTTGCACCTCGGCGAACTGCCGCAGGGCCACCTCCTCAGCCACGACCCGCGGCAGCACGCCCCGCCGCTGTGCTTCCTGAAGCAGCTCGGCCACCCGGGGCTCGAAGCGGCGTTGTACCAGATCGCGAATCTGGCGCTCGCGAAGTCCGGCAAACTCCATGGTTCCTCCCAGCACCCCGCCGCTATTGGCCACGAAATCAGGCAGGCACAGCACGCCGCGCGCGGCCAGCGCCTGCTCGGCACCCGGGGTGAGGGGGCTGTTGGCGCCGGGGCAGACCAGCGGCGCCTGGAGGCGGTCTGCGTTGTCCTCGCGGATACTATTGTGGCGCGCGCAGGGGGAGAGGAGCTCCACGGGCAGCTCCAGGAGCGCGGGTGGATCGAGTCGTTCCGCGTCGGGGTAGTGCTCGACCACGCGGTGGCCAGCGGTGGTGGCCAGGGTCTGAAGACGAGGAATGTCCAGGCCAGAAGGGTCGTAGAGAGCGCCGTGCGAGGTGGAGATAGCTACCACCCGCACGCCGGCCTCATGGAGCAGACCGGCCAGGGGCCCACCGACGCGACCAAAGCCCTCTACCGCTGCCCGGCAGGAGGCCAGGTCCAGGCCCAGGTGGCGGGCGGCTTGCCGGGCGGTGGAGAAGACCGTCAGGGCGGTGTAGAAACCGGAGCGGGTGCCGCGCAGCTCGCGCTTGTAGAGGGGGGCGCCGGCGGCCGCCATCAGGTGGCGGATGTCAGCATTGTTGGTGCCCATATCGGTGCCGGGCATGTATTGGCGGGTGCGCAGGAGGGGCGCCAGCGCTTGCCCGAACTGCTCGAGGAGAGCCCAGCGCTGCTCCTGTGGGGCCTCGGGATCGCCGCGCACGCCCGCCTTGGCTCCGCCCTGGGGCAAGCCCAGGAAGCCGTACTTGAGGGTCATGTCCCGGGCCAGAAGGGAGAGCTCTAACTCATCCACGTCGGGCATCATGCGCAGGCCGCCACAGGCACGGCCCGCCACGGTGGAGTCAATCACCAAAAAGCCCACCGGTTCGGAATTGTGGACCACAGTGTAGACGGACTGAGAGTCGGTGGAGTGACAGGTCAGCTCCATGCTTCACCTCGGGGAGCAGAGTCAGGCCCTGGCTTGCGGGCCAGCGCCGCCACATAGTAGCTCGTGAGAAAGCGGGTAGGCCAGCGCTCGAGACTCTCAAAGCGGCGCACGCGCTCCAGGAACCTGGCAACTTGGTCTGGGGAACCCTGGCGTTCCAGACGCTGGGCCAGCGCCACTGCGAGCAGGCGGGGGCAGTGAAGCACCGCGGCCAGACGCATGACCTCGAAGCCGGCGCGGAGGAGAGCTCGACGCAGGCCTCGGGGACCGAGAGTAGCTCCCATGTAGTAGGGGACCAGTCCCAGACGACGCAGCAGGCCGAAGGGAAGCAAGTTGCGCACAGCGACCAGGGGATTAGCCAGGTTGTCAACCGTGACCAGGAGTTGGCCTCCCGGGCGCAGCACACGCAGAATCTCCGCCAGGCTGTCGTGGATCTCAGCGCGGGAACGGAAATGATCCAGGGTGGAGTTCGAGAAGACCACGTCGAAGGTGTCATTGGCGAAGGGCAGTCGGCGGACATCCCCAGCGGTGGCGAGGAGTCCGGGGTGCTGTGCCTGGGCCTGGCAGATGGTCGCCGTGGAGAGATCAAGGCCCACGGTGGTTGTGCTGCGGCTGGCCAGAACGGGGTACAGGCCTTCCCCGACGGCCTCGTCAAAGAGATCCGTCTTCAGCAGGCGGGATGCTGTACCGGGCGGGAGCCAGAGGGCCAGCAGTCGCGCATACACCCAGTCGCTGTGGGACCGCCATAGCGACTGCCCAGGCGCCGCTTGGCATTCCCCGGTGACCTCTTCCCAGTAGCGAGCTTCAAGCTCGGTGTGGGTCATCTGTTCTCGGACGTCCCCTCCTCACCCTCCGAAAATTGAGCGAGGATAGGCTTGATCTTGCCGCCGGGGGTGCGCTCAATACTGTCGACAAAAGCTATCTCGACGCGGGTATCGGCACCGAAGACGTGGGCCAGTCCGCTAGCGATGGCGGCGCGGGTGGCCTCCCGGTCGGCGTCACCCGCGACCACCAGCTTGACGCTAAGATGATCGGGGGCGTGTTGCGCGACCTGATATTGCCAGACCTCCGGGCGAGAGACCACGGTAGCGGTGACATCGGGGTGCACCAGCTCCCCGGAGGGCCGCTGCAGGAAGTCGCGTCCACGACCGCGCAGGAAGGACAACAGGGGAAGCTGACGTCCGCACGGGCACGGCTTCGGATGCAACGTCGCGAGATCGTTGAGACGGTAGTTGAGGAGCACGGTGGCGCGATTGATTAGGTTCGAGACCACAACCTCGCCGCCCTCACCCGGGGCGACCGTACGCCCTGAGGGATCCACGACGCGGACGGGGTAGAGGTCAATATTGAGGTGGAAGCCCTGATGTTCGAGACACTCGAAGCCAATCTTGAGGGTCTCGGTGGCCTGGTAAGTACTGAGGATAGGGATACCGAAATCCTCCTGGATGAGACGGCGGATCGTCTCGGAGACGCCTTCCGAGCCGTAGGTGACTACTTGCGGGTGGTGGAAGGGCTGACCGGAGTTCTTGAGATAGCCGAAGAGCGTGACCAGGTAAGAGCCGTTGCTGTGCAAGACGTCGGGCTGAAACTCATTGAGGAGCCGAACATTCTCCTCGACGGGGTCAAAGACGGAGAGATACTGGCGCTGAATGCTGGCTTGGCGAGGAAACCAGGCGTGGTTACGGAGGAAGAACTGAATGCGACGTGGGGTGGATCCCTCCATGGTGGTGGTGATGACGGTCTCACGGTAGCCGAGTTTGTGTCCCACCAGAGCAGTGATCATGCAGCGCTCGCGCTCAGCATGGGCGGCGTTCTGGAAGAGGGCGGCGGTGTCATGATAGATCACCCGGCGGATGCCAGTGCTGCCCCCGGTATGCAGCTCCATATAACGCTCCTTGGGCTGAGCATGGGAGCGGAAGCGCTCAGGATCACGACGATAAAGGTCCGTCTCAAGGACCGGGAGTCGGGCCAGGTCCTCAGCGGTGCGGAAATCGGCAGGCGTCAAGCCGAGCCGATCCAGGGTCTCGCGGTAGTAGGGGACGTGGCGGTAAGCATAGGCCACCATGGCACGCGCGCGGCGCGCCTGGTCACGCAGAATGAGCGGCAGCGGGCGGAAGGGGTACTGCGCCTGCCCCCGTAAGTGCCAGGCTAGATAGGCGCTCCAGTGAAGCTGGCTAGGTTTCAAGAGGGACCTTCCCGGAGTGGGTCTTCAGCAGCCGGGGAAGCAACGGTCCGGCGCCTACGGACGAGGGCTAGAGCGGCAGTGATGACGAACGTCACACTGCTGTACAGGAAATAGAGGACATGCATGAAGAAGCCGGCCACAGCCAGACGCCAGCCTCCACGGCGGAAGAGAAAGGCGTGGAGCGGCGCGTTGAGAAGGCCCAGCGCTAGCAGAGAGGCAGGGGCAAGCGCCCATAACCAGGGGCGCCAGAATCCGGTAGCCAGTGCGCAGACTGTGGCCCAGGCGAGAACGGCACTGAGCCGGCTCTTGCGGTCCAGGTTGAGGTCTGCGGGGAAGAAGGATTCGCGCACAATGAGCCGCGTCCAGGGGGCGGCGCGGTCCAGGATATCGGAGCGCACCATGCTCCAGAAGGTCCACTGTTTGAGATGTGTGCCCTGGATGTCGGGACATAGGCGGATGCGGTGGCCCGCGCGACGCAGGCGCCAGCCCAGGTCTATGTCCTCGATGGAAGTGCCGCCGTAGCGTTCGTCGAACCCGCCCACAGAGAGGAAGACGGAGCGGCGGATGGCACCACAGCCGGTCCAGAAATTGGCTGTCTCACGGCGGGCATGTTGGTGGACGTAATGGTGAACCAGATTCTTGTAGCGGGAGACAAGGGTCCCCGGGGGGTGGTCGTCGTAGGAGCCGAAAAGGGCGGAGAGCCCGGGGTCCCGGGTGAATTCCTGTTCAATAAGCGCGAGCGTGTCGCGGTGGACGACCACGTCGGCATCCACGAAGACGAGGAGTTCTCCCCGCGTAGCACGGGCACCGAGGTTGCGGACGTGAGCCGCGCCGCTGCCTCCTTCCTCTCGCTGCAAGACTCTGGCCCCGAGCTGCCGGGCCAGCTCGGGAGAGCCGTCGGTGGAGCCGTCGTCCACGACGACCAGGTCGTCGGGGGAACGGTCACCCGCAAGCAGTGCCTCCAGGCAAAGGCGCAGTCCGTCGCCTCCGTTCCGCACTGGGACCAGCACCGAGACAGTGTGAGACATAGTCCTCCAGATGCATTGCAGAAGTTACTGTTTGGGCCGGACTCCTAGAGCGGGGCCTCCTCGGGTGCCAACTCCAATGACTCCTGAACGGCCAGGTGGCGGAGCTCACGGCGCAGGAGCCAAAGGCCCACCAGTAAGACCGCCAGCGCAGAGCCGAGTTGCGCCCAAGCCATGCCCATGGCACCGTAGGACGGGACCAGAAGTAGTGCCAGCCCCACAATAAATGGTAGTCGCCCCAACCGGCGCAAGAGTTCAAGTTGTGGCTTGCGCAGGCCATGGTAGACCGCATCCACGGGTTTGGTCAATACAAGCACAGCGAAGTCGAGGGCGTTGATCAGGAAGAGCAGGCCAGCTGCGGCGAAGCTGGGGCCGAGAAGCGGAAGCAGGGGGCTGGCGGCCAGTGCGCAGACCACCATGGCGGCGCCCATGAAAGCGGCCAGGCGGATTTGTCGGCGGAAGAAGCTGGAGAACTGCGCATGTCCGTTCTGACGGCTGGCGGCGGGTAGCCAGTACTGGTAGAGGGCGACGGTCACTACGCCGAAGACGAAGGCCGGATAGCGTCCCATGCTGAAAAGCCCGGCGGCAGTGGTTCCCGCCCAGGCAATCACCAGGAAGGGAGCGAGGTTGATCTGCAGGGATTCGGCTCCCTGGCACAACGCAGGCCAACGGGCGTAGGTCAGGAGCTCGCGCAGCAGGCTGCGGCGCAGGGCCAGACCAGTGCGCCATAGCGGCACCAGAAACGAGAGACCCAGGAACGCGCTGGCGCCAACCCCCAGAGAGTGTGCCTGTAGCAGGCGGGTCAGGGTCAGAGGGCCGCCAAGCATGGCGGCGCCCAGGGATGCCAGGCCAGTCAGGGCGCCGAGGAGCACCAGCCCGGCGCCCAGGTATAGACGCTGCTGGGCCAGCAGACCGCCAAGTTCGCAATTGACCACAGTGCGGCTTCCGGCCCATACGGTGACCAGCAAGAGGAAGGGAAAGGCGAGATAATGAGAGCGCAGGAGACCCAGCCCCTCGGCGGCCAGGCTGAGGCCGCCTGCCAGCAGAGTGGCGGCGCAGGCGAGGAGGAGAGAGAAGGTGACAAGTCCGGCGGCCTCGGCGCGACGGTGATGGCGCAGATGCTCGGCACCCAGGCGAACCGTGGCGACATGCAGGCCGCCGCCGACGATGCTGCTGAAGAGGAGCTGCAGACTGATCGCTACCGTGTACAGGCCCATGTCGGCGAGAGAAAGGCTGCGGGAGGCGGCGAGAAAGTACAGTCCGCCCACCACGGTGCTGACGAGGTTGGCCAGGAGCAGAACGGCGACTGGGGAGGTCAAGAGTCGCAGGCGCACGGGAGAGAGATTCTCGCCACCGAGGCGGTCTACCTTCTTCTTCCGGTGGCGGCAGTAGAGCAGACCCCAGAAATCGGCGGCAAACTCCGCCTCAGGCCGAGAGCTGAGACCACCACCATCGCAAGCAGCACGGTCATCCCGAAGAGCACCGGGACCCGGGGAAGCCCCAGCCGCCAGGCGTAGAACCACCAGAAATCGAGACTATGGCGCATCTGAATCTTGAATTCTTTCGAAAGCAGACCCTCAGGGCCCCAGGCGTCCGAAAGGTGAAGCGGAGTGGTCTGCACCTCGGCCAGCACCTTGATCTGACCGAGAGGCGGGAAGTGGCGCCACTGGTAGACCACCGTCTGCGAGGAGTGGGTCTGGGCATGGACCCTGCCCAGCCATGTGCCGTAGGGAACAATGATTCCCAGAACCTGGAGCGTCATACTCGTCACGAGCAGGAAGACCAGGACCGTCCTGGGGAGGAAGCCGGAGGAGAGTGCGCGGAGCCCCCAGGGGAGGGGCAGCATGAGGAAGGGGAGGGCGGGCAAGAGGTAGCGCGGGCCCCAGGCGAAGCGGTCCGGTGCGCTGGCAGCATGGTAGAAGAGGTAGGCGGCGGCCAGCAGCAGGACGGTCCACATCTCGGCGGGGAACTCCTGCCGGGCTGCACGCCAGCCGATAAGGGCTATGAGTACCAGCGGGCAGTAGATGAACAGACCGCGTCCTGGACCGAGGAGAAACCCATAGAGCTGCAGCAGATAGGGGGGCGTGCCGGAGCTGGGGGCATAGAACCCCCGGGTGTAGCCCAGATCGAGTGGGGAGCCGAAGCGGACCTGATTGTAGAGCAGCATCAGCGCCAGCCAGGGGAGCAAGCCCAGACAGAAGAGACCAAGCTCCCGCCACAGCGGCGCGCGAAAACCCACCTGTGCCGGGGCGGGCCAGCCACGGCGCCAGAGAACATAGAAGAGGAAGACCGGCGCGGCCAGGAGGGCGCTGGGCTTGGTGGCCACGGCCCAGCCCAGGGCGAAGCCCGCAAGCGAGAGCCACGCGCCGTGGGGTTGGCGCAGGGCGTAGACAGTGAGACTATGGAAACACAGCAGTAGACAGAGGGCGATGAAGGGCTCATAGAAGCCGGCCTTGCTGTAAACCCAAAAGGGAGTGCCCAGGGCGAAGAGCAGCGTGGCGCCGAGGGAGAGTCGCAAGTCGCCGGTCAGTAACCACAGCAACTGGCAGAGGATAACGCCCAGGAAAGCGATCTGGAAAGCCAGGGAGAGATTGACCGCCGCGCGCGGGAGCAGAGCCGCCATGCTGCCCGCCGACTGCGCACCAAGGATGTGCGCGATGAACGCCGCGCCTTTGCCCAGCAAGTACCAGGGGACCAGAAAGAGGGGGTAGCCGAGACCGTAGAGGGCATACAGACGGCCGTCCTGCCCGCGGCGTGCGTGCCCGGTGTCCAAGGCTTCGGTGACGAGCACCCCCGAGGTGGGCAGGGCCACGGAGCCGCGCTCCACCAGATTACGGGTCATAAGATAGGTGGTCTCGGCGTCCTGCAAGTCGCTGAAACCCTTGGCGGTAAGTAGATAGATCGCCAGTAAGAGGCAGAAGACGAGACCGGAGACGCGAGCCCGCGAAGAGGAAGAGGAGGAAGTTGAACCCGAGTGGGCGGGCGTCATGTCAGTGGAGGGCCTCCGCCTGACTGTAGAGCTGGCGGGCGGCGGTGAGTCCGCTAAGCATGGCCAGGTCCATATTGTCGTAGCGGTGGGTGCCACCTCGACCGATAACCTGCAGATTGCTCAGCCCTGCCAGGTAGGCCAGTAGGGTTTCGCGCCGCTGCTGATAGCCGGGATCGTAGACTGGATAAGCGAAGGGCACACGCACCACACGCCCGCCGTGGACGGCCTCGCCGTGCCGCAGGCCCATATCCGTGAGTTCCCGTGCCCCCAGCGCGATCAGATCCTCGTCGGGCCAGGTCCACAGATCTTCGCCGGGCCAGCAGAAGTATTCCAGGCCGAGAAGTGTCCGGTCGGAGTCGGGCGCCATCGCGGGGCTCCAGTTCCTGGGGCTCTGGATGCGCCCCATGCGCACCTGTGGCTCATGCACGTAGACCCAGTTATCCGGGAAGAGATCCGCAGCCTCGAGAATCACTGCCACGGTGAGGAGACCCCGGAAGCGTAAGGCGCGGGCAGCGGCCAGGACTTCCGCGGGCGGCTCCGGCTCCAGATGCAGCACCAACTCACGCAGAGGGGCGGAGGAAACCACGGCGGCGCCCTCCAGCTCCAGGCGTTCTCCTCCGAAGCGCAGGGCCGTCACACGCGTGCCGTCATGCTCTACGGTTTCCACGGGGGAGGACAGGCGGATCTCCCCACCGGTCTCGGTAATCAGGCTGGCCATCCTCTCCCACATCATGCTGGGACCCCGGGGAGGGTAGCGGAATTGGTCAATCAAGCTGGCATGTCCGGCGCGGTTTCCGGCCAGCGCCGCCTGCACGATCTCGCGCAACGACAGGCCGCGAATACGCTCGGCCGCCCAGTCAGCGCTGATCTCGGAGCAGGGCATGCCCCACACCTTCTCGGTGTAGCTGCGAAAGAAGGCCTCGTACAGACGACGACCGAAGCGGTTGACCACCCACTGCTCGAAGCTCTGGGGATCGCGGTAGGGACGGACCCGGGCGTACAGGTAGCTGGCCATGATCGCGGCAGAAGTGCCGAACCCCAGCTTGCGTAGCGTGGGCAGGAGCTTGAGGGGGTAATCGAAGAATCGCCGGCGGTAGTAGATGCGGGAGAGACGCGGACGAAGGAGGAAATCCTCCCCCATGAGGCTAGTCCACAGCGTTTCTATCTCGGCGAGGTCAGTATGGAAGCGGTGACCGCCCAGGTCAAACAGGAACCCGTGAACCTCCTCGGTGCGCGCGATGCCGCCCAAGACGGGCTCCTGCTCCAGCACCAGGGGCCGGTGGCCGAGACGGGTCGCTTCCAACGCACATGCCAGCCCCGCCGGGCCGCCCCCAATGATGGCTAATTCATGCTCGCGCATACCCATATCTTCACCGCGAGTGATTTCAATTCCTCTGCTCTTTCACCGTTGCTGGCCGTGGGGGTCGGGTCTCGCCTCTTCCTCGTTTGACGGCTAAAGGCTATGATTAGTGCGTTGGGTGAGACTACCGAGTTACTGCTTCGGCATGGAGGGTGCTAGCATGCAGCGAATCTGCTTTCTACTGAAGGTGAAGAAGGACCGCCTGGATGAGTACAAGGCGCGCCATCAGAACGTGTGGCCAGAGATGCGCGAGGCGCTGAGCCGCACTGGCTGGCACAACTACTCGCTATTTCTGCGCGAGGATGGCCTGCTGGTCGGCTATCTGGAGACGGAGGATTTTCAAGCTGCGCAAGAGGGCATGGAGAAGGAGGAGGTCAATGCCCGCTGGCAGGCGGAGATGGTCGAGTTCTTTGAAGCGCTGGACGGGCAGCGTCCGGATGAGGCCATGCGGCCGCTGGAGCAGGTGTTCTACCTGCCCTGAGCGTCGACCAGGGGCGGAGGCTGCGTGGGCTGGTACGGTCTATCGGCGGCGGGCCAAGATCGCGCGCATGTTGGCGCCCAGGATTTGCCGGAACTGCTCCTCGGTAAAGGGTTGAGAAAGCAAGCGCCCGAGCTCCCACACGAAGCTGTGGGGGATGGCGTCGGTGCCGAAGACGATGCGGTCTGCGCCAACGCGGGCCAGGGTATCCTCCCACGAATCAGGAACCGTGAAGCTCCCGCACCACTCCAGGTAGACATTGGGGTTATCCCGGGCCAGGCGCTCGGCTTCTCCGCGCGCGGAGCCGCCGGAGTGGCCGAGGAGAAAGAGGGCGTGGGGGTACTTGGGTGCCAGGTCTGAAAGCATGGCGGGCGAGTTGAGGCCCCCGCCCCAGGTATGAATGAGAATCGGCAGACAATGCGCGTGGGCGTACTCCCAGGCCGGGGTGAAGCGCGAGTCAGTGAGGGGGACGCGCCAGTAATCGCAGAGCACCTTGAACCCGGCCCAGAAGGGGCGCGAGAAGCAGTCGTCGAGCAGGGGCTCTGTGACTTCAGCGTACCACGGATTGAAGGCCAGATAGCCACGAAAGCGGCCACCATAGGGAGTCAGGCTTTCCTCCAGTATGCGGTTGCCTACCACCGGGTCGGCGTGGAGGGCCTCATCACCGGAGATAACCATGGTGCTGACCCCGTAGCGATCCATCCAGGCCAGGGCCCGGTGGGTCTGGACGGACAGGTCCTGCTCCTGGGTCACAAAGCTGCCCATGGGGCCCAGGTGGCCGTGGGCGTCCACCACCTCGCAGCCCAGAGGCTCCCGGGCCAGGAGGCGGTCCCAGAGGGGAGAGAGTGTACTGGACAATGCCGGCGCGCTGGACGCGGGCAGGCCGAGAAGCCGCTCCAGGTTGCCGTGGGCCAGGGCCTCGCGCTGGGGGGCGGTAAGATCGGCGAGGGCCAGCTCGGCGATCGCCGCGCCGTGGTGGGAGCGGAAGCCAGTGCCGAAGAGCAGGCGCTCGGCGCCGTAATGCTCGATGAACAATTCAAGGCCCCGGTGGGTGTGTAACCAGGAGGTCTCAAGGTAGATATTCGCCCGCTGGCGCATGAGGTCGAGTAGGGGACCCAGGTGGCCCCACATGGCCTCGGTAATCACCAGCGGCATCTGGGGGAACCGTGCGGCCAGGGCCAGCAGGTCCGCCTTGGGGAGAGACTCGCGGGCGCTGAGGAAGAGCACGGGGGAGAGCGGAAGCAGGGCCTCCAGCACTGGCTCCAAGGCATCGAGAGACCATTCGGGCCGTGCATAGGAAAAGCGCAAGGCGCGCACGCTCTGCTGCTCCATCGCGGAGCGGAGCCAATCCAGGGAGCCGCGCTCGTAGTAGACATTCGGTGAGATGACAAAGGCGGGGAAGAGGCGTCCGGCGGCGGCAGGGGTGGCCGCAAGGTCCGCCAGAAGCTTTTCATTACCCCAGATAGTCTGGAAACCCGCTCCGCCCGCATGCCATACCAGCGCGCGCCCAATCCCCAGGCGGTCCATGTGGGCCAGCAGGTCCGTAGCCCTGGGAAACTCTGGGCGTTGGTCAGAAACGTTACCTACCACAGCGTTGGCATCAAACAGGTCCAGGTTAATCACGATGTCCTCCAGTGGAGGGGCCCGGCTGGGGAACTTGCTACAGTGGCTGGGCCACCTCCTCGATCTTGACGATCTCGCCACGCTCGAGGGATTGGATACCGGCCTCGATCACGGTCTGGGCAGCGAGGCCGTCAGCGCCGGAGCCGTCAATCTCCTCGGGAGAAACCCCCCCACTGACCTGGGCCAAGAAAGCGTGCAGGCGCGCGCGGAAGGTATCTCCAAAACTCTCGTAACCGCCGAACACGGGGTTGGTATAGACCGACTTGACAGGATTACCGGCGGGGTAAAGGGTGGCCTCGCGCCACATGTCCTCCACCACCAGACGCCCCTGGACGCCGGCTACCTCACAGCGCTCCATGGGGTGCCCACGCTCGATGTCATAGCTGCT
>JAAYIR010000225.1 GCA_012523355.1 candidate division WS1 bacterium | reverse complement strand
GTGCATTCTCAAGCACGACACCTGTGCGCGTGATCTCCCGGACAGTCATTCCAGTGCCCGGTACCCGATCGCCGGGTCGTAGTTCGCCGCGCTGCCCCTCGGGGTCCTCGTAGGCCGCGATCGCCTGACCTGAGGCATCCCACAGGACGCTCGTGACACGGAGCTGGCCCTCAGCAGCGGTCTGCAGGCTCGGCAGCGGCGGAGTGGGTGCCGCCGGGATTTCCGGCCTGACGAACGCGACGCGCTCGGCGATAGGGAGCTGACTCCAGTCGGGCCCGTAGTGAGGCCGGACCATGGCCGCGGCTGCCGCTCCCACAGTGGCGATGGTCGATCTGGGAGCAAACGGGTTCGCGCGGCTGGCCTCCAGCGGATCCAGGATCTGTCCGGGCGGCAGGGCTGCTGCCGGGGCGGCCGGAGCCGCACCACCCATACCGGACCCCATACCGGGGTCCATGGCGGCGGGGTCCATCATGGCCGGATCCATGCCTGGGTCCATGGGAGGTTCGGCGCCAGGGTCGGCTGGTGGCTCCGCCATATCGCCTTCGTCCTGCGCCAGGGCAACCTGTGTGTGCCTGGCCGCGGGGATCACGAACAGCATGAGGACGACGAGGCCGGTTACGAACAGGGCCACGCCGCCAGCGAAAAGGGCTTTTGCCTTCTGCTCCTCGATCACAGTCGGACCCTTCCACTACATCGGTCTTGGAAACGGCAGTCATCAGTGCGGGCTGGTACGGTTAACCGGTGCGTCAAATGTCCAGTTCTGCGTCACCGCTACCGGCGCCTGGATCCATCCCCGGATCTGGCGGAGCCTCTTCCATCGGAGCTGCGTCAGGGGACATGCCTGGATCCATCATGGCCGGGTCCATTCCCGGCTCCATCCCTCCGGCGGCAGGCGCGGCTGCTGCCGGGGCTGCGGGAGCCTCCACCAGCAAGTAGATCGCGAGGTTGATGGGTGCCTGCAGACGGTCGCCCTCGCCGGTCGGCATGAGGACGAGGTCGCTTATGGTGACCACGCGCGGGAACTGGTCGAGCGACCGGTAGAGGCGCTCAATCTGCTGCAGCGTCCCCGACACGGTCAACGCGACGGGCTGCTCCGCCGGGATCTGCATGAACCCGCTGGCGGGAGCTGTGGGCGGTGTCATTGGGGGGGCCGGGAAGGTCGCGCCGCTTTCGATGGTGCACCCGGTAGACCTGACCCAATCCTCGATCAGCGGGACGAGATCGTGACGGTACTCATACCAAAGAGCGATCATTGCGCCTGCTGGATGCCCGAAGGAGATCGGGATGCTCCGCGCCTCGCGAAGCGCCTGTACCTGATCCTGGGCCTGAAGCCACTGCTCCGTAACCTCTTCAAGCCTCGCCTTGGTGGCGTCGAGCCTGTTAGCAATCTCCGTCTGCGCCTGAAGTTGCGTCTGAAGGGCTGCCAGGCGCTCACGCTCTGGTTTGATCATGAGCATGAATACGAGCGCTCCCACTCCTGCGAGCAGGAAGACGCCTATGAGTATGACTGCCCAGGTTGGTATGCGGCCCATTGCTTGCTCCTACGTTGCGGTCATGCGGCCGTGTGCTGCCGCCTTGATGCAGTTATTCCATGGGTGGTTCGGCGCCCGCGTCATCGGGTGGAGCCGCGCCGGCCTCGGGGGCCATGGCGGGGTCCATCATCGCTGGATCCATCATGGCCGGGTCCATCATGCCCGGATCCATCCCGGGCATTCCGCCGGCCGCGGCTGCACCAGCGCCGGGCACGGGTACCTCGATTGGCTCAGTCAGCGTAGCGGTCACATCAAGAGTGATGTCTCCGGTAGCGGACGCCTGCGGAGTCGGGCCGCCCATTGCCATACCCGGGTCCATGCCAGGCTCCATCCCGGGATCGATACCGGGCTCCATCCCCGGCTCCATGCCG
>JAAYIR010000224.1 GCA_012523355.1 candidate division WS1 bacterium | reverse complement strand
CAACGCGCGGTGTGGGCGGCGCCGGCCTTCCCGGTGCGAAGAGTCTGACCAGCAAGAGCCCTGCCAGGAATCCTCCGACATGAGCCCAGAAAGCCACGCCGGTCGGCAGCCCCAGGCTGCCCAGGCCACCAGCCACTTGCAGGATGAACCACAGCAGGATGAACAACACCGCGGGCACGTCGATCAGGGTGATAAAGATGAAGATGAAGACCAGCGTGCGCACCGAAGCTCGCGGGAACAGTCGGTAATAGGCGGCCAGCACGCCCGCGATCGCCCCGCTAGCTCCCACCATTGGCACGCCCAGAGCCTGAGGGTCTGCTCCCAGCCCTGTCATCACGACCTGAGCTCCGGTGGCTGCCATGCCACAAATCAGGTAAAAGGCCAGGAAAGGCACATGCCCCATCCGGTCCTCAACGTTATCGCCGAAGATCCAGAGAAACCACATGTTGGAGATCAGGTGGAAGAGGCCCCCGTGCATGAACATGCTGGCCAGCGCCGCCAGCACGATCGTGAGTGGGCCCTGGCTCAGGCCTTCGACGGTCAGCACGTACGCCGGCCGGAAGGCCATAGCTGTCCCCAGGCGGGGGAGGCTCACCTGGTAGATGAACACAGCCACGCAAGACAGGATGAGCAGGTAGCTCATCCACGGCGTGCGCCGGCTGGGGATGTTGTCGCGTAGCGGAAACATGAATGGTCTGTGCCCAAGAGCCAACAGCTTGCAGATGAAACCACCTGCAAGCTGTCAACTGCTAGCTGAGCTTTGCCGGCGAGCGGCTTGCGCTACTGGAACCGTCGGGTAAGACGCTTCTGGTCGCTACCATCTGCCGCGCAGGTCCACAGCTCGCGGTCGCGGGTAAAGGCGATCCGGCTGCCGTCCCAGTTCCATACCGGGTACCCATCTGACCGCGCATCATTAGTTACGTGTACCAGCGTTTGATCCGCGACGTTGTAGATCCAGATGTCGAAGTCGCCCGAGGAGGCGCGCCCCGAACGATCAGAGTGGAACGCGATCTTGCTGCCGTCGGAGCTCCAGGAGGGCGCTCCGTCGGTGAAATGATCCGGTGTCGCAGCGGCTATGCGAACGGGGTTTGTACCGGGAGCCAGCGGCTGGGAGGTATCCAGGATGAAGACCCCGGTAGGCGCTTGCCCCGTGACGGGGTCCACAATCCCCGTCAGCCCGGCGTTGGACTGAAACACAATCTGGTTGGGGTTGGCCGGGTTGTAGCAGGGCCACTGGTTGTCATTACCGTCCGCAAACACGTCCGTGGGCGTCCCGCCCTCGGCGGGAACGGTTCGGAAACTGTTGGTGCCATTGACTCGTGTCGAGGTGTAGATGATCTTGCTGCCGTCCGGACTCCAGTTCGGTTGGCTGTCTCCACCGGTCGTGGTGCTGTCATCAGGCAAAGGCTGCAAGGGGCTGCTGACGCTGCTGCGGTCGCCAGCGGCAGTAAGTATCGAGTAGATGGTCGAACTGGCGTTGTTGGGTCCTCCACGTCGTGAAACAAAGGCGATCACGGTGCCATCCGGGCTGAAGCTGGGGTTCGTGCCCCCCTCGAGAACATTGACCGGTGGGTTCTGGTTGAAGGAGGGGGTCAGCAAGGCTAACCCCGAACCGTTGTCACTGATCTGGTAGATGTAAGGCAGGCTGTTCCCGCCCAGCGAGGCGAGGGCCAGCCTGCCATTGGCTACCTGCTGCCATGCAGTGCGCTGGAGCACGTTGAGATACACCGTACCTCCGCTGCTGCTGCTGCAGCCGTTCAGCACCACAGCCATCGCAACCAGAGTCACCGTCACTATCAGCATGCGCACATGGGCCTTCATGTGAATGGCTCCTTTTGCCACCAACGTTCGTATCCGCGCCGTCGTGTCAGACGACGGCATTATATGGCAGCCAGCCTAGCGGTGCAAGGCAGTCCTCGCCCCTCCTGGCACACCAACACCGCCGCCTGGTCCGAGGTTCCCTCAGGGCCTTCCGGACTGGCTGCCTGCCGGATGCCCGCCAAAGCCGTCACGCCGCCAGTCCGTTGCTTCCGTCTCGGGCGGGTCGAGTCTACTTCTCCGCGACTTCCAGCCGCGACTGCACTTCACGCACGGCTTCCGTCTCACGCTTGGATATGATCAAGGCGATGGCGATGACCGCCACCATGATCACGGCCGCGATGCTCAACCCCACGCCTCCGGCGTGTTTGACGATCAGCGGCGTGGCCAGCAGCGCCACCAGGTTCATGACCTTGAGCAGTGGGTTCAGCGCCGGCCCGGAAGTGTCCTTCAGGGGATCGCCTACGGTATCGCCTACCACAGCGGCGTGATGGGAGTCGCTGCCCTTACCACCATAGAGCCCGTCCTCAATGGTCTTCTTGGCGTTGTCCCAGGCGCCGCCAGCGTCACACATGAATACCGCCAGGAGCTGCCCTACCACGATGATCCCGGCCAGGAAGCCGCCCAGACCCGGCCAACCCAGCCATGCCCCCACTACCAACGGGGAGAGGATCGCCAGAACCCCTGGTCCGATCAGCTCGCGCAGAGCGGAAGTCGTGCAGATGTCTACGACCTTGGCCGATTCGGGCATGGCCTTGCCTTCCATCAGGCCCGGGATTTCACGGAACTGCCGTCGCACCTCGTTGATGATGTAGTAGGCTGCGCGGCTCACCGCTCGAATCGTCATGCTCGAGAACAGGAAGGGCATGGCGCCGCCCACCAACAGGCCGATGAAGACCTTCGGATCGTTGAGCACCAGCCACACATCAGGGTTCTTGAGTGCTGCGGCGTCTACTGTCTCCCCGGCCCCCGGCGCGGCGACCTTCGAGAGGAAGGAGCCGAACAGCGCCACTGCGGCGATGACTGCCGAGGCGATGGCGATCCCCTTGGTCGCCGCCTTGGTAGTGTTGCCCACCGAGTCCAGGTGTGCCACATTTTCCCCGGCTTCCTCGACCTTGGCCATCTCGCAGATGCCCTGCGCGTTGTCGGCGATGGGACCGTAGGTGTCCATGGAGATGATCACGCCGGTGGTGGTGAGCATCCCCAGGCCCGTCAACGATACGCCATACAGGATGTCAATCGCCGTTGCGCCCTGCCCGAACACGATGATCGCCGTGTACATGGAAGCGCAGATGGCGAGTAGAGCCCACACAGAGCCCTCGAGACCCTCGGCCAGCCCGGTGAGAATGGTAGTGGCGCTCCCCGTCTGCGTGGACCTCGCGATGGATTTCACCGGCGCGAAGCTTCCGTTGGTGTAGTACTCGGTCAGCTTGTAGATGGCGATGGCCAGTAGCAGACCAGAGAACGTCGCCCAGAATAGCATCGGCCACTGTCGGTAGCCATCGGGGTTGAGGGTCTGGTTGCCCACGTAGAACTTCGAGATCAGAAAGAACCCGACAGCCGAGAACACCGCCGCCCATACGAAGCCTTTGGTGATCGCTCCGATGACTGAACCCTCATCGTTCTTCAGCTTCACGATCCAGATGCCAAAGATGGAGGTAATCACCCCCACGGCCCGGACCAACAGCGGGAACATGATCCAGGCCAGGGCCAGGAGCGGCTGCTCCTTGACGTGCGCCAGGGCCAGGATCATGGAGGCCACCAGCGTGACCTCGTAGGATTCGAAGATATCGGCGGCCATTCCAGCGCAGTCGCCCACGTTGTCGCCCACATTATCGGCGATGACTGCGGCGTTGCGTGGATCGTCCTCCGGAATACCAGCCTCGACCTTCCCCACCAGGTCGGCCCCAACATCTGCCGCTTTGGTGTAGATGCCACCGCCAACCCGCATGAACAATGCCAGCAGGGATCCGCCGAACCCGAAGCCCAGCAGGACCTCGGTGGCATGTTCCCTGTAGATCATGAAGATCACGGCTGCGCCGATCAGACCCAGGCTGACGGTGAACATCCCCGTCACCGCTCCGGAGCGGAAGGCCACAAACAGCGCTTGGCTCAGGCTGGTACGAGCGGCTTGCGTGCAGCGTACGTTACCCCGCACCGCCAGAGTCATCCCCACGTAGCCGGTGAACCCGGAGAAAAAGGCCCCCAGCACGAAGGCCAGGATTCGGCCGAGCGAGATGTCCCATTTTTGCCCGAGCGTGGTCAGGAACAAGATCACAATCAGGATCGCGACCATCCAGGTGATGGTCCGGAACTGGCGATTGAGGTAGGCGAAGGCGCCTTCCTGAATCTGCCCGGCGATGCGCTTCATGTCCTCGGTGCCCTGATCCATGGCCAGGACTTGTCGGCGCCAGACCAGTGCGAAGATGACGCCCAGTACCCCGCACGCCAAAATAATGTACAACATCACCCACTCAGTAGATTGGAGCTGGAACCCAGACAACGTAATCCCTCCTATTTCCTGTGCCGAGAGCAGTTTGCCGCTGGATGCAGATTACCCCTGCGGCCCTCCTGTACGACAGCCCTGACTCTCGACTACCGATCTTCGACTACCGCACCCAGAGCCCCCACACTAGCGTCGTTATCCCCATAACCGCACACCAGACCGCAAAATACTTGAGCTTGGCGCTCCGTACGGCTCGGATTACCAGCGCGATCGCCACATACCCCACGGCTGCCGAGACGGCACAGGTCAACGCATACATCCCCCAGGGGGTGGCGACCATATCCTGTTGGAGAGCCTGGATCAAGTCCTTGGACTTCAGAACAGTCGCCCCCAGGATGGCAGGGGTGGCGAGCAGAAAGGCAAACCTCGGCGCCCATTGTTCGTCAAAGCGCCGTGCAAGTCCTCCAAAGATAGTGCTACCAGAACGAGAAATGCCGGGCAGGATCGCCAGGGTTTGCGCCACTCCTACCCACAGTGCGTCCACTGGCCGCATTTCCGCCGGGCCCTTTCTCCCACCCAGGCGGTCAGCATACCACAAGCCCGTCGCTGTGACCAGCCAGAGAGCGCCGGCAACGATCAGGTCTTCATACAAGAACTCCACGTGGTCCTTGATCAGTAGGCCTACCACCGCGACTGGCAGCGTCCCCAGTGCCAACATACCTAGCAGCCTTCGGGGTTGCCGCCCTCGCTCCCCGCTGCGAAAGGAGCCGCCGATGATCTCCGCCCAGTCCCTGCGGTAGTAGATGATCAGGGATAGCAGGGTGCCAAAGTGCAGCAACACCGCCAGGGCGATGAAGTCGTCCACGTTCACGCCCATCAGCTTCTCTGCCACCATCAAGTGGCTCTTGCTGGACACGGGCAGAAACTCGGTCAGGCCCTGGATGACTGCCAGGACCAGCGCTTGCCACAGGGCCATGCTCATGAAACCGCGGGCTCCGTTTCTTTGTCTTCAGTCTCCGGCAGATCCCGCGATTCCAGGTACCGCAACCAGATGACCTTTCCTGCTGCCGTCACGGGTACTGCCACTAGCATCCCCACCGGCCCCAGGAGTTGTCCGGACAGCAGCATAGCAGTGATCACTGTCACCGGATGCAGCCGCATGGCATCTCCCAGCACAAACGGGGTGACCAGCTTGCTATCCAGGATGTTCAGACCAACGTACACGATCAGTACGATCAGCGCCGTGTGCAGCCCGCTTTGCAGTAGCGTGACGCCCACCACGAACACTCCTGCTACCACTGGCCCGATGATGGGGATAGCCCATGACAGCCCAGCGAGGATCCCCAGAGTCAGGTAGATCCGTGTGTGTGCGAAATACAACAGCAACGTGGTGGTCGCGCCAAACAGCAGACACAGAACGAGGATGCCCCGCACGTAGGCCTTCAGCACGCCATGAATGTCCTCAGACAGTACCCGTGCGGCCTCGCGGTGCTTCTGCGGCACGTAGTCGAGCATCCCTCGCCGCAGGGCTCGCCCGTCGCGCAACAGGTGGAAGCACAGCACTGGTATCAACAGCAGCTCCACGACATACCATCCGTGGGTCAGCACCGACTTGACGGCCGAGAAGTAGTCTGCCTGGAGCAACGAGCTGGCCAGCGCCGAGGCTTGCTGCTCGATCGTGTCTGCCAGTCCCGGCGGCACGATGCGCGTATAGGACTCCATCCAGCGGTTCACAATGGAGGGCAAGGTCTTGGCCCAGTCTTGAAGCGAGGTCCCCAGATCACGTAGCTCCGTGACGATCGGGACGGCCGTGAGCGCTATCAGGCCTGCCAGTACGGCGATCGCCAGCAGGACGGTGATCAGCGCCGCCAGTGTCCTGCGGCTTCGCTCACTTCCCCAGCGCAGGGCGCGTGTCAAACGTGCAGTGACCGGGTTCAGCACGTAGGCCGCCGCCGTTGCCAGCAGCAGGGTCACGACCACATGCATGGCCCGCTCGAGAACATATAGCGCCAGCGACTGCTTGTACACAGCGAAAATGACAATGCCAATGATCAGCGTGTACCATAGCACTCTTCGCCAGGTCCAGAACTGGCTCAGGGCCTGCGTGTTCATCCGGTCACCTCCCAGTCTGCCGGTCGCTGGGGCTGCGAGCCAAAATGGAAGCCCAGGGCGTCCACGATTCTCTGTGCCGCCTTACCGTCGCCATAAGGGCAGGGCGCCAGCCTCCGCCGCTGGTATTCCGCCTCTTCGGTCAATAGTCGTCGGGCGGCGCGTACAATTCGTTCTGTGCTGGTGCCCACGAGTTCCGCCGAGCCGCAGGCCAGGCCCTCGGGCCGTTCGCTGGTGTCGCGCATCACCAGCGCCGGCACTCCCAGGGCCGGGGCCTCCTCCTGCACCCCGCCTGAGTCAGTCAGGATCAGGTAGGCGCGCTGCATCAGAGCCACAAACTCCAGGTAGTTCGGAGGCTTAATCAGCGTTACTCGCTCCGCCTCCGCCAGCTCCTGACCCGCTGTTTCTCGCACCTGGGGGTTCGGATGCACCGCATATAGCACGTGCACGTCTCCGAACTCCTCGACAATCACCCGGAGCGCCCGGCAGATGTTCCGCAGGGGCTGTCCCAGATTTTCCCGCCGGTGCGCCGTCACCAGCAGCAGCCGCTGGTCCGGCGTCAGGTGTGACCCCGCCGCGGTGGTCTCCAGCGGGGGCGCATGGCTTGCCACCTGGCGGAGCGCGTCAATCACCGGATTGCCGGTCACGAAGATGCTCTCTGGTGCGACCCCCTCGCGCAGAAGATGGTCTCGCGCCCCAGCCGTGGCCGCGAAGTGCAGGTCCGCCAACGGTGTGGTCAGTCGCCGGTTGATCTCCTCCGGAAAGGGGGAGTACTTGTCTCCCGTGCGCAGACCGGCCTCCACATGCCCCACCGGAATCTTCTCGTAGAACGCTGCCAGCGCCCCGGCCAGGACTGTGGTCGTATCCCCCTGTACCAGCGCCAGGTCCGGCCTTATCTCCTGCAGCGCCCCCTGCAGACCCCCCAGCGCCCGGCAGGTCACCTCCGCCAGCGTCTGTCCCTCCTTCATGAGGTCCAGGTCCACTTCCGGTGCCATTCCAAAGATCGGCAGCATCTGGTCAAGCATCTGCCGGTGCTGCGCGGTCGCGATCACCAGCGGCTCGAATTGGCCCGCTCGCCGAGCTAACTCCTGGTATACGGGCCCCAGCTTGATGGCCTCGGGGCGCGTCCCTATGATGAGTGCAATCCGCTTGCTCACCACCACCACAACCCGAGGGCGACCAGGCACAAAGCCGCGGTCAGGCCGTATATCACCAGCACCGTCTGCCGCACAGACAGTCCGCGGTCCAGCAGTCGGTGATGGAAGTGACTGCGGTCGGCGTAATATACCGGCTGTCCCCGCCAGAGTCGTCCCAGCATCGTTGAGACCGTGTCATAGATGGGCACTCCCAGCGCCAGCAGGGGCACAACCACCGCCACCAGCGCCGTGCTCTTGAAGACCCCCAGCACCGACAAACAAGCTACCATGTAGCCCAGGAACATGGCGCCGGAGTCCCCCATGAAGATGCGGGCCGGGTTGAAATTGTACAGGAGGAAGCCAGCGCAGGACGCTGCCAGTGCCGCGGTTGCCGTGCCTACCAGCAGGTTGCCCGAGGAGAAGCCCATCACCGACAACGTCACTGAGGCGATCCCGATCACGCCTGCCGCCAGACCGTCCAACCCGTCTATCCAGTTGACCGCGTTGACCATGAACACGATCCAGAGGACCGTCAGCGGCGCCGAGAGCCAGCCCACGTGTAGATATCCCAGGTGCCCCTCCCACACCGCCAGCGACGTGATACCCAGAATCTGCACGCCGTGTACCCAGGCGATAAGCGCGACCAGGATCTGTCCCACCAGCCGCGGCAGCACAGGCAGCCCCAGAGCGTCGTCGGTCAGGCAGAGCGCAAACAGAATTGCAGAGCCGATTAACACGCCTCGCAGAGACTCATCCCAGGGCCGGAGGCCGAGGCCCAGCGCTACCCACACGGCCACGAACAGCGCTATTCCTCCCCATACAGGTGTGGGCTGCCCATGGGTGTGTCGCCCCCCCGGTTGAGCCATCACCCCTAGCCGTACTGCCACCCTGCGCACTACGGGCACCAGAATCACAGTCGCGAGGAAGGCGATGATCGGCGCCACCCAGGTCAACATGCCCCGCTCGCCTCATCTGTGCTGGGGGACCACTTTACCAGCTCCACTTCGGCCTCCTTGAGAATCTCCAGTGCCAGGTTGTCGGGGTAGTCGCCGGCAAAGACGATCCGTCGCACGTTGGCATTGACCAGCATCTTGGCGCACGTAACGCAAGGCTGGGTAGTGGAGTAGCAGGTCACCTCCGAAAGTTCGACGCCGTGCACCGCAGCCTGGATGATGGCATTCTGCTCGGCGTGAAGACCTCGGCACAATTCTTGGCGCTCGCCGGAGGGAATATCGAGTCTCTCGCGCAGACACCCGCCCAGTTCAGCGCAGTGCGCCAGGCCTTGGGGCGCACCGTTGTAGCCGGTGGCGAGGATCCGTCTCTTCTGCACCAGCAGCGCTCCCACTTGCCGGCGCAGGCATGTGGAGCGCTGGGCCACCAGGAAGGCAATCTGCATGAAGTAGTCGTCCCAGTCGGGCCGACTGGGTGTGGAGTCGTTAGCAGCGGTCACGATGGTGAGGTCCGTTCTAAGCGGTCTGGCTGGTCTCGATCCGGCGCACCTGCTCCTGGCGCCGCACGTGACGCTCCTCCGTCGTGGGGGTAGTCGTCAAGAAGGCCTGTACCACCTCGCCGGCCAGGCCCGGGCCGATGGTGCGCCCCCCCATGGTGAGCACGTTGGCGGCGTTGTGTTCCCGCGCCATGCGCGCGCTGAAGCATTCCTCGCACCGCGCCGCGTAGATCCCCCGTACCTTGTTCGCGGCTATCGCCATGCCGATTCCGGTGCCGCAGACCAGGATGCCCAGGTCACATTCCCCCTGGGCGATCGCGTGCGTCAACGGCGCCACCACCTGCGGGTAGTCACAGGCCTCCTCGGTCTGTATGCCAAAGTCCACGACCTCATGTCCGAGAGCCTTAATCGCTTCGCATATGGCCTCGCGAAGTGGAAAACCGGCGTGGTCATTCCCCATGGCAATTTTCATCTCAGCGTCTTCTCCCCGCCGACGATGCGGCTCGTGTGGCCCTACGCACTCATCTGCTCGGGCACTTGCGCTTCCTTGGGCAAGCGGACGCAGAAGGTTGACCCCTTGCCTACCTCTGACTCCTTCAGCCACACGTCTCCCCCGTGTGCCCGGGTCAGGTGCCGCACCAGATACAGCCCAATGCCTGTGCCCTTAACTGCCTTGTGGTCGACGTCGTCATCCACCATGTGGAAGCGCTCGAAGATCTTATCCCGATGGCGCTCCGGAATCCCCAGTCCCTCGTCGGAGATTTCTAGCCGCACCGTGCCTCCCTCGTCCTCCGCCGTGACCTTGACGACTCCCCCCTCTGGCGAGTACTTGACGGCATTACCCACCAGATTGTCTATTACCTGATAGATCTTGTCTCCGTCGCCCTCGATGGTCGAGAAATCCTCCGGAATGTCGTTAACCAACTGGTGCCGACTGGTGTATTGCTGCTGCGCCTGCAGCACACGCCCGATGGTCTTGTGCAGGTCCACCTCGGCCAGATGCATGTCCAAAGCTCGCCCCGACTCAATGCGCGATACGTTCAGCAGGTCGCTGATTAGCCGCGTCAGTCGGTCACACTCCTGATCGATGATCTCGTAGAACTCCCGCCGCGTCACGTCGTCGTACATCCCCTCGGTGTCGTCCAACAGCGTGGAGATGAAGCCCTTAATGGAGGTCAGTGGCGTGCGCAATTCATGCGAGACCGTGGAGACAAAGGCGGTCTTCATTCGTTCCACCTGACGAATCTCGGTGATATCGTTGAAGATGGCGACCACAGCCTGCAGTCGCCGGGCCTCATCGCGCATCAGGCTGGTTTCCCCTTTGTAGATGCGCCGGTCGCCCTCCGCGTTGACCTCCTCTGCCAACTCCTTCTTCTCAGCCAGGGAGCGTTCCAGCAGATTGCGCACTTGTTCGTCTGGGATCACCTGCGCCGCGAGTTGGCCCTCGTAGGCGCTCGCAGGCAATCCCAGCATCTGCGCGGCCGCCCGGTTCAGCAGGCGGAGACGTCCATTGGCGTCAGTGGCGATCACTCCCGCGTGCAGGGTCTCGAAGGTCTGTTCCAGCCGCGCCTTTTCCTCGGTCAACTCGATATAGAGCTGCGCGTTGGAGATGATGGCCGCCGCTTGCTCCGCCAACATCTCCAGCAGGCGCACGTCATCCTCATTGAACTCCTGGTCATAGCGCTTGTTGCACACGTGCATGACGCCGATGACCCGTTCGGTGATGACCCGTTCTTCCTCGTCTCGCTGCTTGATGGTCAATGGCACGCAGATGCCGTTGCGCACTCGCAGCAACGAGACCTTGTCCTGGCTGGCGCGGGGGTCGTTGATCGCGTCGTTGTACAGCACCGACTCGCCGGTGCGGTACACCAGCCCCGTTATTCCTTGCTCCGGCGGCAGGTGCACCTGTGCCGCCTGCTCCTCCGTGATACCCAGCGAGGGCGGCAGCACCGCTAATTCTCCCAACTCCGGCTGGTAGAGGAGTAGCAGTACCTCCTCGGCCTGGACAATCATGGCGATCTTGTTGACCAGGCGCATCAGGGTGTTATGCAATTCCGGCCGGGTCACCACCACCGTTGGCATCTCGGTGATGGCCGTCGTAGTCTGAATCTCCTCCTCCAGCTCGCGGATCTTGGTCTGGAGTTCAGTTACCACCATGCGGTAGCGTTCCCGCTCCTTGCGCAAGGAGCCGGGATCTTCGGGAGTCAGGCGATCTGGCATAGCTTGGTTATGTCCTCCCCGGAGCCAGAAGTCAACCATGAGGGCTCCGGTAAGAATGCGACACCGCCGTCATGCGGCGATGTTGATACGAACGGCCTTGGAGCGCTGGGGGCCCCAAGTCAGCGGCAATAAGACCGTGACCGAGCGCAGACAGAGCTCGGTCACGTCGAGCAGAATAACTGCTTTATTATAGCTAGGCGGCCAATTCGCTGTCAAGCAACGGCAAGGTGGTCACGCCCGGTCTCGACCTCCTTTCCCGCGACTGCTATAATGTCCCCAGCGGATGGATAGCGAGCTGCAGACGATCACTAACGAGTTGCTTACCTACTGGCCCGGAGCCAATCCGGAGCTGCTTCGTCGGGCCCATGAGTTCGCCGCACAGGCTCATGAGGGTCAGAAGCGTCTCACCGGCGAGCCTTATGTCACTCACCCCTTGGAGGTCGCCCGGATTCTCACCACCATCCAGGCCGACCCTGACACCCTGGCTGCGGCTCTGCTGCACGATACCCTTGAGGACACTCCCGCGACCCTGGAAGACCTGCGCCAGCGGTTCGGGGCCACCGTTGCCGAGTTGGTCGAGGGCGTCACCAAGTTGCACCGTCTCGATTTCACCAGCAAACAGGAAGAACAGGCCCGCAACCTGCGCAAGATGCTCCTGGCCATGGCGGAGGACGTCCGCGTGCTCATCATTAAGCTGGCGGACCGTCTGCACAACATGCGCACCCTCGACCCCCTCCCCGAAGAGAAGCGCAAGCGGACCGCTACCGAGACGCTTCACATCTACGCCCCCCTGGCTCACCGCCTGGGCATCTGGCGCTTCAAGTGGCAGCTTGAAGACCTCGCGCTCAAGTACCTGGATCCCGAAGGCTTCTTTGAGATCGCCGAGCAACTGGGGCAGACCCGCGCCGAGCGCGAGCAGCTCGCGGAGCGCGTTCGGCTGGAACTGGAGCAGCAGCTCAGCCGCGTGGGTATCCGCGCCTCGGTCTACGGCCGTGCCAAGCACATCTACAGCATCTACAACAAGATTCGGGAGCAGAAGATAGACTTCGCCCAGGTGGCCGATCTGGTTGCCCTCCGCGTTGTTGTGGACACGGTCGCCGATTGCTGGGCCGCCCTGGGTCTGGTGCATTCGCTGTGGATGCCCTTGCGCGGCATGTTCAGCGACTACATCTCCAAGCCCAAGCCTAACGGCTACCAGTCCCTGCACACCAAGGTCATGGGGCCGGGCGGTCAGATCATGGAGGTGCAGATCCGCACCTGGGAGATGCATCGCATGGCGGAGTACGGGGTTGCCGCCCACTGGAGCTACAAGGAAGGCACCGGCCCGGACACGCTCGACATGCGGATTTCCTGGCTCCGCCAGATCCTGGAGCTGGAGAAGGACGTCGCCGAAAGCCACGAGTTCCTGGAGCTTCTCCAGCTTGACCTTTTCAAGGATCAGGTCTTCGTCTTTACCCCCGAGGGTGACGTGGTGGACCTGCCCAACGGCGCTGGTCCCATTGACTTCGCTTATCGCATTCACACTGAGGTGGGGCACCACGCGGTGGGCGCGCGGGTCAATGGCCGTCCGGTGCCTCTCGACTATCAGTTCGAGAACGGCGATATCTGCGAGATCATCACCTCAGAGCGCGCCGAACCCAGCCGGGACTGGCTCCGGCTCATTCAGTCCAGCCGGGCCAAGGCCAAGGTCCGTCGCTACCTGCGCGAGCGCATGCGTGACGAGAACCTGCGCCGCGGTCGTGAGCTGCTGGACTCGGTCCTGCGGCACCAGCCTCCCAAGGTCCGCGAGGCCCTGACCCAGGCCGAGCTGGAGCAGATTGCCAAGCGTCTATACTATGAGAACCGTGACGACCTGCTCGCCGCCGTTGGCTACGGCGACGTGGACCCGGCCACGATCCTCAAGCACGTCCTCAAAGAGCCACAACTCCAGCCGCGCTCGCTCAGCGAAGAGGCCAGGTTGCTGCTGCCCATGGAGGGGGAGCCACCGCTCGAACGCAAGCCCCTGGAGGTCTCAGCCCGCGGGATTTACGGCCTGCGCAGTAACCTCTCGCGCTGCTGCAATCCCCTGCCGGGCGATGAGATCCGAGGCTACATCACCCGCGGCGGCGGCATTACCGTCCATCGGGCGGACTGCAAGAACCTGCTCTATCGTGCTCGCCGCGAGCCCGAGCGGGTGATCTCGCTCACCTGGGATGCCGAAGAGGGCCTCGCCACTCATGCCACCCTCGAGATCGTTGCCACGGACCGCGTCGGCTTGCTCTCGCACATCACCGCTATCGTGTCCGACTGCGACCTCAACATTACGGGCGCTCAGGCGGAGGCGGATAGCGGGCAGTTCGCGCGTTTGATTCTGACCCTTAGCGTTCGCCACCGCGAACAGTTGACGCGGCTGATGGGGCGCCTGGGCCAGTTGATTGACGTGGTCTCGGTGAGGCAGATCAAGGGGCCCTAGAGAGAAGGACAGCTACCACTGACTATTCCCCGCCTTGCGGACCGGACCTGGCGGCGTCTCTGCAACGCCTGCAAACTCGGCGCGTGGGGGAGAGCGCGGAGCTACCGGCAAGGAGCCTGTCTGTTCTCACTCTCCCAGGCAGTACAGCTTCCCGTCGCTGGCCCCGATGAACAGGTGGCCGCCGCTCACCGCTGCCGAGGAGTAGAGGCGTGGGGCCAGCGTCAGCCGGCTGAGGGTGCTGCCCGTGCTCAGGCGCAGGGCATACACCGTGCCGTCTCCCATCCCGATGAAGAGCCGATCCCCCGCCACCACCGGCGAAGAGGCCACCATGAGCGGCGCAAACCGTTGCTTCCAGAGGAGCTTCCCGTCCGCCAGGCGCACTGCGCGCATCTCGGTCTGCGACAGGTAGCCCTCCACGTGCCCGAAGTACACCACGCCCTCTGCTACCGCGGGCGTGGTGAAGACCGAAGCCTCGCCGTTCTGTGCCCATTGGCGCGCACCCGTCTGAAGGTCATACGCCACCAGATAATCCACCTTCGGCGGCTTCAACGCGGTGTAGCTTCGGTATGGCACCACCACGGTGCCTCCGGCAATCACCGGGCTGGCCCTCACTGCATTGGGCGAGGCCGCGCTCCAGGCCAGGGCCCCGGTATCCGCCCGCCGCGCGAGAACCGTGCCGGAGTGATCGCCGTACACCACCAGTCCCGCTCCGACTGCGGGTGCACAGACCACGCCCTTCTTCTCCTGGTATTGCCAGTGCATCTCCCCGGTCGCGGGGTCGAGCGCCGTCATGGTTCCGTCCATGCTGCCGCAGAAGACCATCCCCTCGGCTACCGTGGGCGAACCCACCACGGGGCCCCAGGTGCGATACCTCCACCGCAGCTTACCGTCCAGGGTGAGGCAGTATATATGGCGGTCTACTGAGCCGAAGTAGAGGCTATTGGCGTCCACTGCGGGAGAACTCACCACTGCTCCTGCCGTTGGGAAGCGCCAGACAACCTCTCCGCCATCCCGGCGCAGAGCGCACAGCTCGCCGTCGGAGGTCCCCACATAGACCCGATCTCCCTGGACCGCGGGCGACGAATCCACGCTCGCACCCAGTGTCGTGCTCCACTTGACGACCAGCTTCTGAGGCCCGCTCTGCGCGACGCCCACATGGGTCGGCCCGCCCCCGAGCATGGGCCAGTCCGCCCGCGCGAGAGACGCGAACAGAAATAGGACGCCGGCGAGGGCCACCCTCCCTACAGTATTCCCGCGGATCTCGCGGAGGCGGGCGGCACACTCTCTCCCCTTCAGATATGATGGACGTTCCCTCATGGAGATGTGGAAGCGCCGCCCCCCGCGAGGAGAGCGGCGCTCACGCAGTTGCTCCTGTCTCATTCGCTGCTCCCAGGGCGGCCCTAGCTGCCCGGAGGCAGACTGCCGCGCTTGATAACTATCACTGGCGCGGGCAGAGCGGTCGCCCGTCCCTGGACCACGTCCACGTAGACCTGAATTCCGGGCGCCTGTATGAACATGTCGCTTGGCTGTACCTGTAACAGATGATGCCCCGGCGGCGCCGGTACGAAGAAGGCGCCGCCCCTGGCTGCGTCCGATATGCCCGAGGCGCCCCCGGCTGTCACCACCATGTTGCCGATCCCCGTTTGGGTGTCGGCATCCACCACGTACCCGGAGACCCCGGTAGAGGAACCTGGCGTGCCTCCGCCCCCGCCGCCGCAGCCGCACACCAACGCGACCACAACGACCAGAGCCGCTACTGCCGCTGCCATGATGGCTGTCTTGCGCATCATCCTGTTTTCACGCTCCGTCTCTGTTTGCAT
>JAAYIR010000223.1 GCA_012523355.1 candidate division WS1 bacterium | reverse complement strand
GGTCCATTTTCTCCCTGACGCCCTGGTGCTGATGGGTTGTGACCAGGAGGACCGTGAGCCGCTCCGTTACGAGGACAACTGGGGGCCGGAGGACGACCCCTGGGACAAGAATGTCGGCTTCGCCTGGCGCACCTTCCCTAAGCTCACCGACGAGCGTGGCAGCATGTTTGCCGTCTACGAATTTCTGGAGCGTTGCTGCGACGTCCGCCGGTACCGGCCCGGAGAGCTGGGTCTCTCTTTACCCAGCACCAAGACTCTGAGCGTCGCTCCTGTGGAGATCCGCCGTACCCCTTGGCTGCGTACCATTGAACTCGGCATGGGTATGGAGACGCGTAGCTACGATGATGGCCTCGGCCTCTGGGGCGCCGACCCCGGAAGTGGAGAGCGCCATGAGCTGTACGACGCCCTGGCCTGGGAGGATATTCGTCAGGCCTATCAGGGCCAGAGATGGGAGGAGCGCAAGTTCATCGAGTCTCGCCGCCGCGCCGGGCTGCTGTATCTGCACCGCATCCGCTCCGGGGGCGAGGCCTTCGCCTGTAATCACGCCTTCTACGGCTACTATGCCCGCTTCTGGGACGAGAAGATCAACCCCCAGGTGTTTGAGGCCAAGCACCCCGAATACTTTGCCCAGGGTTACGAGGGGCAGCCTCCGCAGATGTGCTACACCAACCCCGGCTTCATTGCCCAGGTCATCCAGGACGCCCGTGATTATTTCGACGGCAAGGGAACCAAGCCCGGCGCCATGGCTGCCGGCGACGTCTTCGGCGTGGGCCCTATGGATAACCGTAGTTGGTGCAAGTGCCCCCGCTGCCAGGCCCAGTTGGACCAGGAAGAGATGAAAAATCCGCAGTTCAACAATGGCGTGGCCAGCGACTACCTGTTCGGGTTCGCCAACACGATTGCCCGCGCGGTCGCCGAGACCCATCCCGGTAAGATGGTAGCGCTGATGGCCTATGCCGCCTACGCCAAGCCCCCGAAAATCGCCCTGGAGCCTAACGTCGCGGTCATGCTGTGCCTGCACGGCCGCAATGTCTATAATCCTAAGCTCATGGAGCATGACAATGCCTATCTAAAGGCCTGGGCCGACTGCAAGGTCCCGCTCTACTTGTGGCTCTACTACTGCTATCCGCAGTACGCCGCGGCTTTCGTCGGCACCCCTACCTGGAACGCCTTCCCGGGCTTCTTCGCCCACGCCGCCGATAAGCAGATCAAGCTCTACGCTGCCAATGGCGTTCGCGGCATCTTTACCGAGGGTCTCACTCAGGATGTGGACGAGTATGTCGTCCTCAAGCTCTTTGATGATCCCACGCGTGATGTAGATCAGATCCTCGATGAGTATTTTACCCGTCACTACGGCGCCGCCGCGGCCCCCATGAAGGAGCTCTACCTCAAGATTGAGGAAACCTACTCGAACCCGGCTAATTATCCCGAGGGCTTCGCTGGGCACCAGAAACAGGAGGTCGCTTGGGGAGTCCTGGGCACGGAGGAGCGCATGGCCGAGTTCGGACAGCTCATGGCGCAGGCCTACGCCTCAGCCCAGACCGAGCTGGAAGAGAAGCGCGTGCGGGCCTTTGACCTCTCCATCTGGCAGCACATGGTCCAGGGCCGCCGTCAGTATCTCGCCATGGAGGCCCACAAGGCCAATCCCCTCAAGCTCCAGACCCGGATCATGGCCCCCAAGCTGGCGCAACCGGTCCCCGAGGGCGATCCCAACCAGGTGGACTGGTCCCAGGCTGCCTCTGCCGGCAGTTGGCATACTCTGTTTGGCGAGCCTAGTCCTCGCGAGTTCAAGCTTTCGGTGGCCTATGACGACCACAACCTCTACCTGCAGGTTGAGGACCCCATCGCTACTGAGGGTCTGACCACGCAGCGAGCTCTCAAGACCGCCCGCTGGGTAGGCGCCTATCTGCGCGGTTACGTGGGGGACTACTGGCGCTTCTTCTTCGCCCGCAGCAACACCGCGCCCCGCTGGGCCAGCGCTACCACCAATGAGGGGCTGCTCGTCCCGGCCGTGGGCGACCCCTACCTGGGTACGCACCGCGGCGCCAAGATCGTCAACGACACCTCCGCCGCGGATCGCTGGGTGGTGCGCATGGCTATTCCTCTCAAGGTGGTTCTTACCGACGGGTTGGAAGAAGGCGACGGCTTGTACTTCAACGCCGTGCGCCATTGCTCCGATGGCGAGGTCTACAGTTGGCTGCCCATGTTCGAAGGCCTGAACCGGCTCACGGGCCTTGGCGTGGTTCATCTTGACCCGCCCGTTGCGGTGCCCCCGCCGACCACTCCTGCAGCGGCCAGGACCTTCGAAGGTGTTCCCGGGACGACTGTGGAGATGGAGTCCCTCCCCCGGGTTGAGTTGTCCATGGCTACCGACGATGCTCTCCAGGCTCGGCCTTTTGTGGTCGTCACTCCCCAGTGCCGGGCCCACACCATCGGCGCGCGTCCGCCCGTTGCGGTGTTGACTGATGCGAAGAGCGCGACCGCGCCGATCATCGACTTCTTCGTCGAAGGCGCTCCGGAGACGGTGCTCGAGTGGGACCTGGGGCCGGTGCCCCCGGAGGGGCGGCAGCTTCGCCAGCTCAAGCTATGGCGTACCCTCAGCGACGGAGCCCGCTCCCGGGCCAATGTGAAATTCGCGATTCGCGATGCCAACACCCAGGCCTGGCGGGATGTTACCGAGTACCTGAAGGATACCGAGGTCAAGTCCTCTGCGACGCATATTTACCGGTTGATCACCGTCACCTTCCCGGAAGGAGAGTTCGCGAACTTTGACGCCTTCCGCATGTATGATGGAGCCGGTCTGGCTGAGGTCTACCCGCCCCGTCTAATCGAGCTGGATGTCTTCACTACTCCGGAGTAGTCCCCTACGTTCCCGGTCGCGGAGCCTGCTGAGCGCGGCTCTTGAGGAGCCTGAAGATGGGGCTGGAACTCGTACCTTGAGTCCGCCCCGCGAGGTGGTGGGGGAGGGGAAAGAGAAATACTGTGTACGAGGCAGCACAGCTTCGGGGATCGCCGTGCCTTGCGAACTGGGAGGGTGAGAGCTCTGAAACGGTCCGAAATCAACCAGATTATCCGCGAGGGGCTGGAGTTCTGTCAGGAGATGAAGTTCTGTCTGCCGCCTTTTGCGCTGTGGACCCCCGAGGACTGGACGACTCGAGGGCACGAGTATGACGAGATCCGCGACAACATGCTGGGCTGGGATGTCACCGACCACGGC
>JAAYIR010000222.1 GCA_012523355.1 candidate division WS1 bacterium | reverse complement strand
CGGACGCCTGGGGTCAGGTCGCCCGGAGAAAATCTGAAAATTCAGGGCTATAACCCTTGACATCCTCCGTGTCGATGGCTATACTTAGCTTCACCTTCCGGCAAGCGCGGAGTGCGCTTCGCGAACTGGCGGGAGGAACAATTAGTGGCGGTTGGGGTTGGAAATATAGACTGGCTTGCCGTGTACCAGCGAGGCCGGTCATCAGTGCCAAAGGGGGCGCAAGCACACTCTAGACCTCAGTTGAGGTAGCAACGCTTAGCGCAACAGAGACAAGCCGAACTCAAAGGCCCCTCTCCGACTGATGCCGAGGGGCCTTTTTACGTCTGACAACAGGTGAGTCCGATAGCTAATAGAGGCATAAATAAGCCTCAACCGAGCAGTCAGGCGTGGCGGCAGAACGCCGACGCTCTCAGACCGATTCAGGAGGCAAGCGCGTGCCCACCATCAATCAGCTGGTCCGCAAAGGGCGAGAGAAGAAGGAAAAGAAGATGAAGACTTCGGCGCTGAAAGTAGCGTGGAACGCTCTCAAGCGTCGGGGCAAGCTGGTAGAGGGCGCCCCGCAACGGCGGGGTGTCTGCACGCGAGTGTGGGCTCAGACGCCAAAGAAACCGAACTCTGCCCTACGCAAGTGCGCACGTGTGCGTCTGTTTAATCGCCAGGAGGTCACGGCCTACATACCTGGTGAGGGACACAACCTCGCCGAACACTCTGTAGTGCTGGTTCGTGGTGGTCGGGTAAAGGACCTCAACTCGGTGAAGTACCATGTGATTCGCGGAACGCTGGACACTGCCGGAGTGGAGAACCGCAAGACCTCTCGCTCCAAGTACGGCACCAAGAAGGTAACGCGTCCGGGATAGTTGTCCGGCGCCACCGCCTGAAGTCGAAGGATGAGGTGTGAGTAGATGCCCAGAAAGGGAGAAGCCCCACGGCGCAGGCCCGCCCCCGATCCGGTGTTCGAGAGCCGGGTGGTGTCGCTGTTTATCAACTATCTCATGGAGGGTGGCAAGAAGACGACCGCCGAGCGCGTCTTCTACGGCGCCCTGGATCTGGTGCAAGAGCGGACCTCCCAGAACCCTCTAGAAGTGTTTCAGCGCGCTCTCCAGAACGTGACGCCGGAAGTGGAGGTGCGGCCTCGACGGGTGGGAGGCGCCACTTATCAGGTGCCAATCGAGGTCAGTGCACGGCGGCGGCTGTTGCTGCCGATTCGGTGGTTGGTACGAGCGGCGCGCGAGCGCAATGAGCGGACCATGGTGCAACGCCTGGCTGGCGAACTCATGGACGCCGCCAACCGCGAGGGAGTAGCCATGCGTCGTCGCGAGGACGTACATCGTATGGCCGACGCCAACAAGGCCTACGCGCATTATCGTTGGTAGTCTGTAGGGCAGGTCCCCGGTTTACGAGGGGATAATCAAGCCGAGTATACGCCCCTGCCCTGGAGAACGGAACTGATGCCAAGCGCGCGGGCCGAAAGTGATTGAATATGCCCGCGGAAACTGATCTGGCAAAAACCCGGAACATTGGTGTAACCGCTCATATTGATGCGGGAAAGACCACCACGACTGAACGGATGCTGTTCTATACCGGTCGCGTGCATCGCATGGGGGAAGTTGACCACGGAGACGCGACCATGGACTGGATGCCGCAGGAGATGGAGCGGGGGATCACCATCACCTCTGCCGCCACCACCTGCTTCTGGCAAGAGCACCGTATCAACATCATAGATACGCCCGGGCACGTGGACTTCACGGCGGAAGTCGAGCGCGCTATGCGCGTGCTGGACGGCCTGATCGTCGTCATGTGTGCAGTAGGGGGAGTGCAGCCGCAGACGGAGACAGTCTGGCGGCAGGCAAACAAGTACAACATCCCCCGGCTGGTCTTTGTAAATAAGATGGACCGCGTGGGTGCAGACTTCCACGATGTGCTGCATCAGATGCGGGCCAAGTTGGCAGCGCCGGTAGTGGCCATCCAAATCCCGATGGTACACGACGATGCTTTCGAAGGCGTGATTGACCTGATCTCTATGCGGGCCATCCGCTGGCGTGACGAGCTCGGCGCTGAAATTGAGTACTTTGACATTCCGGACAGTATGCTGACCAAGGCCAAGACCTTCCATGAACACTTGCGGGTCACGGTGGCGGAAATGGATCCCACCCTGGAGGAGAAGTGGTTGGCAGGCGAGGAGTTTATTCCCGAGGAGGTCCAGCGCGTTCTGCGGGAGGGGACCTTACGCGGAGACTGCATCCCCGTCCTGTGCGGCAGCGCCTTCAAGAACCGGGGCATTCAGCCCTTGCTAGACGCAGTGGTGGAGTACCTGCCGTCGCCGCTGGACGTTCCGGAGGTTCATGGGATTAACCCCAAGACGGGCGAGACTGAGGAGCGGTCGCCTGATCCGCAGGCGCCCTTTGCCGCCCTGGTCTTCAAAATCGTCTCGGATCCCTTCGTGGGCAGTCTGGCGTACCTGCGGGTCTACTCAGGGAGTTCCGCCAAGGGTAAGCCAGTGGTGAATGCCACCAGCGGGAAACGTCAGCGGCTCTCACGTGTCTTGAGAATGCACGCGAACCGGCGGGAAGATCTTGACCAGATCTCCGCCGGTGACATCGTGGCTGCGGTGGGACTGAGCGCGGTCAATACCGGGGACACCTTGTGCGATCCTTCGCACCCGCTGAGTTTGGAGAAGATCGTCTTTCCGAAGCCGGTTATTACCATGGCCATCGAGCCGAAGGCCAAGGCCGACGAGGAGCGGTTGACCGAAGCGTTAGCGCGCATTGCTGCTGAAGACCCGACTTTTGAGGTGGGCACCGACCCCCAGACCGGGCAGCAGCTCGTCGCCGGCATGGGCGAGCTCCACCTGGAGATCATCAGGGACCGGCTGGAGCGCGAGTTCGGTGTGGCGCCCAACGTGGGCAAGCCGCAGGTCGCCTATCGTGAGACCATTCAGGTTCCTGCTGAAGGCGAGGGCCGCTACGTCAAGCAGACCGGCGGTCACGGCCAATATGGCCACGTCAAGCTCCGGCTCGAGCCCGCCTCGGAGGTAGAAGGCATCGAGTTCGAGTCGCGGGTCAAGGGTGGCGACATCTCTGCCGAGTTCATTTCCGCTATTGAAGCGGGGGTGCGTGAAGCCGCACTGGCCGGCACGATCGGCGGCTATCCCGTGGAGCGGGTACGAGTCATTATGACCGGCGGCTCGGAACATGAGGTGGACTCCAGCGATCTGGCCTTCCGTATTGCCGGAAGCATCGCTTTCCGAGAAACCTACGCCAGGGGACGGCCTACGCTTCTGGAGCCAATCATGGCGGTCGAGGTGGTCACGCCTGAGGAGTACATGGGAGATGTGATCAGCGATCTGACGGCGCGGCGAGCCGACATCGTGCAAATGAACGCCGCCGCAGGCAATACGCAGGTCATTGATGCCCTGGTGCCACTGAGCAGTATGTTTGGTTACTCTACATCACTGCGCAGTCTGAGTCAGGGGCGGGCCACGTACGCCATGCAGCCGGATAGCTATCGCGTCGTGGAGGGCGCAACTGCCGCTCAGTAATCTGTTCGGAATAGAGTTTCAGGGCTGGAGTGCTGCGGGGCCGGTCTGAGAAGGCCGCTGGCGCTCCACCCGACCAGTTAGGTACACCAACCCAGTCGCAGCGTAGGAGGAAGACAAGATGGGCAAAGCGCGATTTGAGCGTAGCAAGCCGCATGTAAATATCGGGACCATCGGGCACGTGGATCACGGCAAGACCACGCTGACCTCAGCCATCACCAGGTGT
>JAAYIR010000221.1 GCA_012523355.1 candidate division WS1 bacterium | reverse complement strand
CATGGTGGTGTTTGAGGAGTAGGCTTGCCCGCAGCTCTAGGCGGGAGCTAGGTCTTTACCTTCCGGCCGTTTCCGCGCGCGAGCGAAGCGAGCACTCCGGGCCCTCTCCCGCTTGCGGGGGAGGGCGCGGAGCGCTCGCTCTGCAAGTGAGGAGATAGGACTCGGAAAATTTGAGACATACCCGCGAAGACTCCGGGGTCGGCGGACGGCCCCTGGGCACAGTGAGTGGAACTTCCATCAATGCCTGGGAGAGACGGACCAGGGAGTGCCTGGTCGCGAGTGGCGTTGGCTATGACTTCTTCCAGGCGCCGATTGGGTTCAAGTAACACCGAGATCATTCATGCGACCAACTAGTCCCACAATTCGCACCGACGTGCCGGTGAGTCTCCTTTACGGGGACTCGCTGGAGTTGCGGCGGCGGGCGGCTGAGTCCATCCTGTCCGCCCACCTCGCGCCCGACGACCGGGAGTTCTCGCTGGTGCGCCTCTGGGGTAAGGAGGCCACGCCCGACCGGCTGCGGCAGGAGTTCGCCTCCCTGTCGCTGCTTTCGCCGCAGCGGGTAGTGATCGTAGAGGCAGCGGAGGAGCTGGCCAACCGCGACCAGGACCAGATCGCAGAGCTGGTCCTGGAGCTGCCTCCGGGGTTTGAGCTGTTACTTCTGGCCGAGCCCGGCGAGCGCGGCCGGCCGGCGATCAGCCAGAAACTGCTTAACGCGGTCAGCGACGTGGGGCAGGTCGTCAATTGCACGGCCCGGCGGGAACTCATCCCCGCACTGGTTGAAGAGGCGCAGCGTATGGGCAAGACCCTGCCGGGCCCCGTGGCGACCAAACTGGCAGAGTTGACCGGGGACTTCGACACGGCCTGCCAAGAGCTGGAGAAACTGGCGCTGTTCGCGGGCGACCGCGAACGCCTCACCGCAGAGGATGTAGAAGTCATGACCTCCTCCTCCGCGGAGATCACGACCTTTGTTTTCTGTGACGCGCTGGGGATTCGCGACGCCCGGGCTGCACAGCGTCACCTGGAGAAGCTCCTGCCCCCCGGCAGCCGCCGGGGCGCCGGACTAGGGCTGGTCGGGATGATCGCACGCCAGCTCCGGCTCATCTGGCAGGCCAAGGCTGCGGGGGAAGCCCCCGACCCAGCGGACACCTGGTTCCGCCAGCGTCTGATCCAGAGCCAACACAACTACTTCAACGAGATCAAAGGCAAGGCCTGGCTTAAAGACAAGCTGGCTCGCCAGGCCGCGCGCTGGTCGCACCGCGAGCTTGCGCGGGCCTTCTTGCTGCTGCAAGAGACTGACCGGCGGCTCAAGGGCCTGGGCGAGGGGAACCTGGACGACCGCACCGCGCTGGAACTCTTCATAGCGGGGGTGTGCCGGTGAACAAGCACCGCCAACAAGTCCAGACCAACACAGAAACGCGCCACACCATGGCCTGGAGTGACTGGGTCACCATAGCGTGGATCCTGGCCGTGATCCTGGGATTCCTCCGCCAGGTCCTGGTAGCGTATGCCCTGCCCTGAGGACCACTGGCCCGCCAGTCTCATTTCGAGGACGCCTCTCATAACCAGGCACAGGCTTTGAAGCTTGTGCTAATCAAGCATCATGCCGACAACCTCTATCGCCATTCTGAGCTTTCTGTGGATCGCGCTGACCGGGTTGCTGCTCGGAAGCGCGCTCTTGCGCTGGTGGGGACGCGGCTTCAGCCCCCCGGTGCGACTCCTTCTGGCCTTGGGGGTAGGCCTCCCCTGCCTGGCCTATGCCATTCTGGCGCTGGGACTCGCACACGCGCTGGGGCGGCAACAACTCCTGATCCTGCTAGGGGTGGCAAATGCCCTCGGCCTGGCGCTGGGATGGAGGGCTTTCCCTGATGCCTGGGCTACGCTACGCAGAATCGGACGCACCCTGGTGCGCTCGAGACAGCGCGTGCTCTACTGGGTGCTCGTCCTGTGGGCGCTGCTGCTGCTCCCCGCTACGCTGACCCCGCCCGGGGCGCAGGACTGGGATGGACTTGCCGAGCACCTGGCCATGGCCAAGGTCTGGCTGAATGAAGGTGCCGTCACCCCGCTGTGGTACGACCATCACTCCCAGTTTCCTGCGACGCTGCAGATGTTGTATGTGGTGGGTCTGGCCCTGGGCGGGCCCATCGCCGCCAAGCTCATCCACATGCTGTTCGGGCTCATGACCGTGGCTGCCGTGGGACTCCTGGCACGGCGGCATTTTGGCCGCAACCTCGGGGCCACCGCCATGGCCATCACCATTGGCACACCACTCGTGGGATGGCTCTCGATCATTGCCTATGTAGACCTGGGAGCGCTGTTCTATTCGGTCCTGGGGATGAGCTTCTTCCTGGACTGGCTGCGCCCCGGCGAGGATATGCAGACAGATGAAGGCGCGCGTTCTGCAGTCTCTCCTAATCCTGCCCCTCTCCCCTCTTCCTCTTCACGTCTCTCCTCGGCGGTCTGGGCGGGAGCATGGATGGGGCTGGCGATGGCCATGAAGATGCAGGCCGTGCTCTTCTCTGCCGTCTTGGTGGCGGGAGCCGTATACGTCTGGTGGCGACGGCGAGGACGCGGCGGCCTCCCGGCCAGCCAGGTCTTTGCCTTCATGCTGGTGGCGGGTCTAATCGCCTCTCCCTGGTATGTCAAGTCCTGGTTATGGACCGGGAATCCGGTCTACCCCTTCGCTTACAGTATCTTCGGCGGCAAGCAGTGGTCGCAGTGGCAAGCCCAGCACTACACCTACCAGCAGAAGGAATGGGGCTGGGGCGACCTGCCCCCGGAGACTGAGTACTTCCAGCTGCCACCGGTGAAGCGCTTCTTCGCCGGTTCACGCCGCCCCGACCGCATGCTGCTCGCGCCTTTCGGCCTGACCTTTCGCCCCTGGGACTACGTGGACAAGGGTACCTGGAGATTCGGCGCGATTGTCGCCGCCTCCATTGGACCACTGTATCTCGCTTTTCTCCCGCTCTTGTTCTTCCGGAGGAAACGCCCCTGGGCCTGGCGGGTGATCGGTTGGAGCATGGTGCCTATCGCCGCGTGGTGGCTGGCCAGCGCACAGTACAGCCGCTATCTCCTGCCAGCTCTCGCCTGGCTCGCACCGGCAGCGGCCTGGGCCGCGTATGAGGCTGGACGCCGACAGGTCTGGGTGCGGCGCACGGTAGCGGTTGGCCTGGGGCTCACCCTCGCCTTCGCCTTGGGTGGACGGCTCCTGCCCGATCTCAACGCCGTGCCCCTGCTGACGGGCAAGGTTTCTGTCGGGGACTACCTCACGGTGTCCTTCCCGCCCTATCGGATGCTGCAGTTCCTCAACCGGCTCATGACGCCCACCGACAAGCTGATCAGCTACGGCGAGCCACGGCTGTTCTATCTGGATCGGCCTTACCTCTGGGGCGACCCAGGCTATCACCGCCTGCTGGAATATGATAGAATGACCAGCGCTGAGGACCTGATCGCCGCATACCGGAGCTTGGGCATCACCTGGGTGCTGATCAACGCAGAGTACTTCGGCGCCGGCCCGCCAGAGGTCACGCACGTGGCAGACTTACTGCGCGCGGCCCTTCGCGAGGGCTACCTGATACGGCTACCGGTTGCCTGGCGGGGCCAGCACTATCTGGTACTCAAGCTGGCCAGCTCTGAAAACTCCGAGGAACCGACGCCGCCAAAGCCATGAGAGAGCGTTTGGGCCTGATCATCATAGCCGTCACGCTCGCGGCGGTAGTCATTGTGATTGCCGTGGGGTTGAGTCGGCGCCCGGCCGAGCCCGAGCCGCCTTCCGCTCCCCCCACCGCAGCTACTCCGGAGGCCTCCCAGCTGCCCCTTCAGGGCAACCTCACTCTGCAGGGCAGCAAGCTGACCCAGAAAGACGAGCAGGGGAACGTCGAGTGGTCACTCCAGGCTGACACGGAGCTGAGTTTTGATGCTCAGCGGCAAGTCGCTGAGGGCCAGCGTGTACATTGGCAGTTCCAGCGCGGGCCGGATACGGAATGGACGGTTGATGCGCCCCAGGTCGTTTATAAATACGATACCGGCAGACTGGAGTTCACTCAGGGCGTGGAGCTCTACTCCACTGCACGCAGGCAGCGTATCAGCGTTAAGCGTCTGGTGTACGTATCCGACGCCAAGGAACTGCGTGGCGAGGGGCCGGTGCGCCTGACCGACGACGAGATCCGCGTGACGGCGAATCACCTTCTCGTGGACCTCGAGGCTCGCCGGGTCAAATTGAGTGGCGGGGTGCGCTGTCATGTCGGATCATAGGAGCTACCAGCTGCTCTGGAGCCGTCCAGCATGAATAGCCAGGGCAGATGAGGGGAAGGATAGATAAATGAGCAAGTCCCAAAAATTTCTACTGATGGGTGTGCTGGCGTTCGCGCTGATCCCCATGCACGTCTGGGCTCAGGCGGGGAAACAGACGCAGACCGCTGATATTACCAGCCAGACGATGTCCTTTAATTGGAATACCAACACCTTTGAGTTCACGGGCAACGCCAAGGTGATCATGGCCGGTCTCTATGACGCGACGGTCACTGGTCCCAAGATGGTCGTCCAGCTGACCTCCAAGGGGGACCGAGTGAAACAGCTGGTGACCCATGGCCCCGTGCGGTTCGAGCTTGTTAGCAAGCCAGATGCAAACGGCGTACGGCGGCGGGTGATTGCCACGGCCAAGGACCGGGCCGAATACTCGGAAATCACGCAGAAGATCGTTCTGCGGGGCAACGCTGAGGCCACTATCGTCACTCTCCCGGAGACGCCGGAGTCTCAGCGGGCACACTTTACCGGCGATGTGATGGAGGCCGACCTGGGAACCGGACTGCTCACGGTCACCCAGGCCCGGATGCAGGTCACCTCCCCCCTGAAGGAGGCTGTGGAGGGAGAAGGCCAGCAGTCGCCGGCGGAACCCGGGGCCAACCCCTGATCCGTAGTGCAATGCGGACCTTCGGCCCCCGGCCAGCGGATGCGGCCCGAGCCCCCGTCTCACGGCAGATCGGAGAATCCCCGTAATGTCACTAGCTGCTGAAGGGCTGGTCAAATCGTATGCAGGGCGGCGAGTGGTTAACGGCGTTGATCTGTATGTGGATCGCGGCGAGACCGTCGGCCTGCTCGGCCCCAACGGCGCCGGCAAGACTACCACCTTCTACATGGTCCTCGGCCTGGTGCGGGCTGAAGCCGGACGGATACTGCTCGATGACCGTGATATCTCCCGGGAGCCGATGCACCTGCGTTGCCGACAGGGCCTGGGCTACCTGGCGCAGGAACCCTCCGTCTTCCGCAAACTCTCGGTGCGCGACAATCTGCTCCTGATCCTGGAACTCCAACCGTTGACAGCCCGCGAGCGCGAGGAGCGCTGCCAGCGTCTGCTGGAGAAGCTCCGCATCAGTCATCTCTCCCACCAGACGGGTCAGTCCCTCAGCGGCGGGGAGCGGCGACGCGTGGAGATCGCGCGCGCGCTCTGTACCGCACCCTCCTTCATCCTGCTGGACGAGCCCTTCACCGGCGTGGATCCCATCGCCATTGACGACATTCGCCAGATCGTCGGAGAACTCATATCCGACGATATCGGCATACTCATTACTGACCACAATGTCCGTGACACCCTGGAGATTACCGACCGGGCCTATATCATCTCGGAGGGCGAGATCCGTACTCACGGGCCGGCCAAGGACCTGCCCAACGACCCCATCGCCCGGCAGTATTATCTGGGCGAGCGGTTCCGAATGTAGACACCTGGTTCAGCCCTTCCACAGAGCCGGAAGTTGGTTCGTTACAGGGACGCAGGACGGGCGAGAGGCCCGGCTTGCCACAGCATGCACAGACTAGACCGCTACCTAATTCGGGAAATGGCCGGCCCCTTTCTCTTCGGCGTGGGCGTGTTCATGCTACTGGTCATCGGCGTGGACATGCTGTTTGAGACCCTCAAGCTCATCATCCAGGACCAGCTCCCCGCCTTGCCAGTGGTGCAGGCCATGGTCTGGCGCTTGCCGGGAATCATCGTACTCACCCTTCCCATGGCGCTGATCTTCGCCACGCTGATGGGCTTTGGCGAGCTTAGCGGGCACGGCGAGGTGACGGCCATGCGCGCGGGCGGCATCGGTCTCTACCGCATCGCGGCCCCCACGCTTGTCCTGGGCCTGACCGTCTCTGTAGTCTCTCTGTTCCTCAACGGCTGGGCCGTCCCCTATGCGAATCGGGCCTCCGAAGACGCCCTGGCCAGCCTGCGTAAGCACGCCACCACGCTACAGGAGAACCTCGTGGTGAGCCTCCCCCCCAAGGGAACCCCCGACCTGGTCTTTTGGGCGCGCAAGTTTGACCCCGACCGCCAAACCCTGAGCACCGTGCTGGTCTGGAAGTTCCACCAGGGGGTACCCACCGAGACGCTGGTCGCGCAGTCTGCCCAGTGGGAAGGCGAGACGTGGATGCTGCACCAGGTACAGCGCCTGACCCCTGATGGTCGGCTCCTGATGCAGGCCGATCGTCTGGCCTACCAGTTGGGACGCTCGCCCTGGGAGATCTCCGCCGAACGCCGTAAACCGCGGCACATGACCATGGCGGAGCTGGGCGAGATCATCAACCTCCCCCACCCCACCAACCGGGAACTGCACCTTCTGGCGCTGGAGGAGTGGAACATGCGCCTGGCGGTGCCCTGGGCCGGTCTGGGCCTGGCGCTGATCGGACTGCCTCTGGGGATTCGCCCCCAGCGCACCTCCACCGGCGTGGGGCTGGGGATTTCTTTGGCAATCATTCTGGCGTATTATATTGCCGTGAGCGTGATGCGCATCCTGGGTCAACAAGGTACCCTGCCGCCCGCGCTGGCCGACTGGGTGCCTAACCTCCTGCTGTATGCGGTGGGGATCGGGCTGTTGATCGAAAAGACCAAGTAGGGCCATGGGTCGCAAAGATATCACCGCGACAAGCGAGACGCCTGTCATGCCGGCCGACCGGCGAGAGGCCAGTCCTGGCCGATACGCGCAAGCCTAAGTCATGTCTACCTATACCATCGTAGCCCTGGTCGTGTTGCCAATCCTGGGCGGCTTCATCGCCTGGTTCGGCGACGTCCTCGGGTACCGGCTGGGAAAGAGCCGCCGGAGCCTGTTTGGTCTGCGCCCCCGGGCCACGGCCCGCGTTATCGTTGTCGCCGTAGGCGTAATTCTTCCGCTTCTGACCATGTTCGTCGCTGCGGTCGGGAGCCAAAACGTGCGGGTGGCGCTGTTCGAGCTGACGCAGCTCCAGGCCAGCCGCCAACAGCTCAGCGAGGAGAACCAGCGTCTGCAAACTTCAGTCAAGGTGGCGATGAAAGAGACGGCAGCAGCACAGGAGCAGACAGCCGCCGCCCGGCGAGCATACACCCGCGCCGTTACACACCTGGAGACCGCCCAACGGCGGGTGGTGACTGCGCAGCGTCAGGTCTCGACAGCCGAAGCTCGCGCGCGCGAGGCCCGCAGCCGTCTCAAGGGTACACAGGAAGCCCTGACTACCACTCAGCAACGCCTGGCCGCTAGCCAGGCGAAGCTCCAGGCTACGGACCGCAGCCTGCGGCAGGCGCAGGCGGAGGAGCAGGCTCTCCGCAAGCAGGTGGCGGCGCTCCAGGAGCAGGTCTCCGTGCTCCAACTCCAGGCGAGTCAGGCACGAGCTGAGGCCGAATCAGCGCGGCGCTTCATGGATCAGGCCCGGCGGCAGCTCGAGCAGACCCAGGAGGAGCTGCAGCGCACCCAGGAGCGAGTCCGCGAAGCTCAAATCCAAGCGACAACCTGGCTGGGGCAGGGCCTCTTCAGCTACATGATCAGCGCGGCCGGACGAGTGCGTTACGAACAGGGCGAAGAACTCGTCCGAAGCTTCGTCACGGCTGGCGACAGCGAGAGACAGATCGAGAGCTCACTGGGTGAGCTTCTGGTTTTGGCCTCCGCCAAGGCTGTGGCCAAGGGGGCTCCGATCAACCCCGAAACCGGACGCGCCGTCTTACTGGTGGCTCCGCTGCCCGCCGATAGCGCCGAAATCCCTCCACCCGAAGAACAGGTCATTCGAGCGGTGGCCAGGGAGATTAAGACGGCCCGCGCGCCAATCTACGTGGTTTCACTCCGCGTCGTCTTCCGCAGCTTCACCGAGGACACTGACCCCAATCACCCGGTGGCAGTGGGTTTCGTGGCGCATCCCAATGTACTCGTCTACCCCGCGGACACGGTCATTGTCAGAGAAGAGATAGACGGCTCACGACCTCGGGCAGAAATCTTCCAGCAGATACTGGGCATCCTGGCCGACCTGCGTACCGCCGCGCAGCAAGCCGGCATCCTCCCCGACCCCGAAACCGGTCAGTATGGACAAGTACCCGGCGAAGAGCTTCTGGCCACCCTGGATGAGATCATCGCCCGCCAAGGCAGAACTACCGTGGAGGCCGTGGCTGCCGAGAGAGTGTACGTGGCCAGTGGACGTCCCTTCGTGGTGCGTCTCCGGGTCGCACAGGCGGAGGGCTAAAGTGGCTGAGGGCGCCATCCTGGGAGTGGACCCCGGCACCAGCAAGTGCGGTCTGGCAGTGGTGGATTCCTCCGGCGAGGTCAGCTACCGCGCGGTGGTGGCGTTGGAGAACCTCTCCGCAACGGCACGCGCCCTGGCCGCGCAAAGGGCCCTCGGACGCCTGGCTCTGGGCAACCGCACCGGAGCGCAGAGAGTCCGCGCACTCCTGGAAGAGGCCTTGCCAGAGATTCCGGTCGAGGTTGTGCCGGAGCATCGCACCACAGAGGAAGCGCGCAGGCTATACTGGGAGTACCACCCGCCCCGCGGCTGGCGGCGATTGGTACCGCGGGGGATGCTGGTCCCACCGGAGCCGGTGGACGGCTTTGCAGCGGAGATTCTGGCGCGCCGACTCGAGGAAAGCGCGGGGAGCTAGACTCCCTTCTCTGCGCTGTTTCCCCGCGACCCGGGTTAGCTCTGTGACACGCCGGTGAAAATGAAATCGCGCACCGTCAGTGCTGGCGCCCAGGCGTACCCACACTGCACACCCTTATCCCCGATCCGTTCCACCTTATCCAACGCCTCCAGGATGCTCTGAGTGAAACGCATATTGTGCACACCGGCCACGATCTGGCCGCCCTCGACCAGGAAGGTCCCATCCCGGGTCATGCCGGTCAGCACGGTGTGCAGCGGGTGGACCAGATTGGTGTAGTGGAACCGCGTAACCAGCAACCCGCGCTCCACGGAAGCCAGCATCTCTTCCCTCGAGTCCGGCCCCGATTCCAGAAACAGGTTGATGGGCACCGGCCCCCAGGGGTTCGGCGCGGGCAGGGCGTGGCCAGTAGAAGCCACGGGCGGGTCGGCCTGGGCCGCGGTCCGGGTATCATGCACCATTCCCACTGCCACACCGTCCTTGACCAGTTCCACGCGCTGCTTGGGCACCCCCTCAAAGTCAAAGATCATGGGTAAGCCCCGCAAGTCACGGCCATCGTCCACCAGGTTAAGACGTGCGTCCATCACTCGCTTTCCCAGCTTCTCGCACAGGAACGAGCGCTTCTCCTGATAGGCCAGCGCGTTGAAGCCGGACTGGCCCAACGCCATGAGCAGGTTGGCAACCGCCGAAGGCTCCAGCAGTACCGTATAGGGCCCCGGCTCCAGCCTCTGCAGGTCGCGGCCGGCCAGCGCCTTATCCGCGGCCGTGCGGCCCAGCGCGGCAGGGTCCAGATCCGTGAAGTCCACCAGATACGCATCCGCGCGGCCGGAGCTCTCTCCCAGGGTCATTACCGCACTCATGGAAGCGCGAGTCATCTCTGTGTAGGCGCGCGCACCTCTGGAATTGGCGACGGCCAGCGCAGAGTGGCTGGTCTCGAGCGCCCCGCTGGCTACCAGGTCGGCCCCGCGTGCGATCTCCAGCACCTGGGCGACCACTTCCCCTCGCTGCCTCGGCGTAGCGGCAATGGTCGCCGGCGAGGGCACCGGGCCGGGCTCGGCGGGCGGCGCCGCAGGCAGTCCAGGAAACTCGGGGTTCTCCGGTGCCAGGGAGGCCAGCAGGGCCGCCTGCTCCACCGCCTGCCGGAGGGCCTCCGGGCGTGCATCGTTGGTCGAGGCCACACCAATCTTCTTCCCCACCACGGCCCGAATGGAGACGCTGAGGTTAGCCTCCCAGACATTCTGATGGATGAGATTGTTGGCGTACCGGGTGAGGGCCTCTTCCCCTGCAGTAACAACAACCTCCGTCTCTTCCGCAGAAGAGGCCTCCAGTACGAGGTCACAAATCCCTTCAACTTCAGCGCGATCTAGCATGGCTAGTTCCTTTCGATGTCGCCAGCCTAGGCAAATGCGGCCTTGACCACCGGGTGGACAATCTCCCCTCCGCGGGTATTCAGCCCCCACGCCAGGGCCGGATCGGCAGCCAGAGCCGCGTCCAGCCCCTGGTTCGCCAGGGCCTCAACATACGGCAAGGTCGCGTTGGTCAGCGCCAGCGTGGAGGTGCGGGGCGTCAACGCCGGCATGTTCGGGACGGCGTAGTGTACTACCCCGTATTCCACATAGGTCGGCTCCGAGTGACTGGTCGCCCGGATGGTCTCCACGCATCCGCCCTGGTCTATGGCCACATCCACGATCACCGCGCCTGGCTTCATCTTCTCCACCATCGCTTTGGTTACCAGGCTAGGCGCGCGGGCGGCCCGTACCAGCACCGCCCCGATGAGCAGATCGGCATAGCGCACGGCTCGCTCAATGTTTCTAGAGTTCGAGTAGACAGTGACCACGCGCCCGGACATCATGTCATCGAGGTACTTGAGGCGGTCGTGGTTGATGTCCAACATCGTCACGCTGGCGCCCATTCCCACTGCGACCTTGGCTGCGTTGGTACCCACCGAGCCACAACCCAGGACTACCACCTCCGCCGGAGGCACGCCAGGAACGCCGCCCATCAGCACGCCCCGGCCACCGGATTGAGCCTCCAGACAGTGCGCTCCGACCTGGGTGGCCAGCTTGCCCGCCACCTCGCTCATAGGCGCGAGTAGCGGCAGGCTGCCGTCGGCGCGCTGGACGGTTTCGTAGGCCAGGGCGGTCACTCCGCTACGCATCAGCGCCTCAGCCAGCTCAATCGAGGAGGCCAGGTGCAGGTAGGTGAAGACCACCAGGTCCGGGCGCAAATAGGGGTACTCGGCGGACAGAGGCTCCTTGACCTTTACAATCAATTCCGCCTGCTGCCAGACCTCCTCGACCGCCAGTCCCTCTGCGCCAGCCGCAATGTATTCTTCATCGGAGAAGCCACTCCCGACACCGGCGCGGCCTCGATCAGCACCCTATGATCCGCCGATGCCAGGGCGTGCGCCCCCGCCGGGGTCAGTGCAACACGCTGTTCCCGGTCCTTAATCTCTCGGGGAACGCCGATGATCATATGTGGCCCCTCCTGTGGTAGTGAGAATTGCGACTACTATCCCAGACGGCGAGAGTCACGGCCTCTGCCCCAGCCCCGGACTACTCGCTTGTCCGATCCATAGGGGGAGATAAGGTCGCGCTCCAGGTCCTCTGATCCTACTTGTCTTCCTGCATCACTCCGACCCGCACATCGCGGAAGCGTGACGGAGCCACGCCATGCCCCACCCGCGCGATCTGACCGGGTTCGCCCTTGCCGCAGTTGGGTACCCCCCACAGGTACCAGTGGTCGCGGTCACAGACCGCATCACAGGAACTCCAGAACTCCGGCGTTATCCCCGTGTAGGTCGCGTTGCGCAGCAACTCACCCAACACCCCGTCTTCAATCCGGTAGGCCGCCTCCACCGCGAACTGGAAGTTCAGCCGCTTGTCGTCAATGGACCACGAAGTGTTGGTGGCCAGATACAATCCGCGCTTGGTTTCGGAGATCAGCTCCTCCAGCGTCCAGTCCCCCGGTTCCAGATTGATGTTGGTCATGCGAATGATGGGCTGGCGGTTCCAGCCGTCGGCGCGCATGGCCCCGCTGCTCGTCCGTCCGATGGTGGGTGCCGTCTCCCGCGAGGACAGATAACCGCAGAATAGTCCCTGCTCGACGATGGGAGTGCGCTGAGCCGGAACGCCCTCGTCGTCATAGGCAAAAGACCCCAGGGCTTCAGGAAGGGTCGCGTCTGCGTTGATGTTAACATGCTCGGAGCCGTACCGGAAAGTATCCAGCTTCTCGGGGGTCAGAAAGCTGGTGCCGGCATAGCTGGCTTCCATCCCCAACACGCGATCCAGTTCGATGGGATGCCCGCAGGACTCGTGAAGCTGTAGCGCGAGTTGGCTGCCCTCCAGGATGACATCGGTCACCGTCGCCGGGCAGTGGGGCGCGGAGAGCAAGGCCTCGGCCCCGCGGGCGATCTCCTCGGCGTGGCCCGGCAGGTCCAACTCCTCCACCAGTTCCCACCCGCGCTGAGCAGTCTGCCCACTGTGGGACCCCGGATAGGATCGCCGCTGCATCTCGGACCCGTCCGGAGCCACCGCGGTACATTCAATTCCGGCTCCCGTCTCGATCCGCTCCTGATAGATACGCGCACCTTCGCTACTCTCGAAGTACTTCTCCTCGTGCAAAATCTCGACATGGCCCCCGCGCAACTGCACCTCAGCCGCCTCCGCCATCAGGTGGTCGCAGTCCAGCAGGAGCTGGACGCGCTTGTCCATCGGCACGTCAAAGGGGTTCTGGCGAGCGGTGGCGGGGAAACGCCCCTCGGCCGGCTCCACTGGGCTGAGCTGGACTGGTTCTGAACGTGTGGCGGCGCTCGCCCGGGCGATGCGCACCGCTTGTTGAGCAGCAGCTCCCAGCGCTTCGAGGGTCAGGGTCGCGGTGGCAGCAAAGCCCCAGGCGCCCTCGGCCAGCACGCGTATCCCTATCCCCGTGCTGCTACCGGCATGAAGGCCCTCCGCCGCCCCGTTCTTCACGCGAGTCTCCTCGCGTTTCTGAGATACATATCGGGCATCGGCATAACTGGCTCCCGCCTTTAGGGCGGCTTCGACCGCGTGCGCAGTCAGGTCTTCCATGGCTCCTCCCTCGAGCGATGCGGATGGCACGTGGAGGAGTGTTCCGCCAGTCCTGAGCGAATTCCTGCCTACCCTTCATCAGAGCCAGGAATTCCGCCCTCGTGCGCTGCGGCAGCACCCCATCCCGATGACTCTCTTCAGCTCCAAACCACCAAATGCCAGGAAATCTGAGACACTTTCGAACCACAAGATCAGTTCAAGCTTATATAATGAGCAGTGCAAGTGTCTTGCATGGTGATAGTGAACGGTTAGAATGAGGATAGGCAGTTGTGGAGGTTCTGCCAGGTGGGTGGTCTACTGGACACTGAATGGACCAAGGCCCGGCCAGTCTCTTGCCTATATCGGCGACGGGGAGTGGGGGTTGAAGATGCGTCCTCCTCCAACCAGAACCGAGGTGAGAAGTCATGAGCAGAGGCAAACGGAGTCAACGAACGGGTTCAATAGTGGGACTGGTGGCCATTGCCCTGTTGGTGCTATTGGGGTGCCTGGCGGCTAGCTTTGATGTCGGCCGCGTCGTGGTAGCGGCCCAGCGGGCTCAGGATGTCGCCGATGCCGCGGCCTATGCGGCCATGATGGCACCGCCCTCAGTCAACTACACCGCTGCTAGTGAACGGATCAGCCAGGTGGTAGCTGTGAACGGCTCCACTTCCGGCCTGGTCGTTACTAACGCCCCTTCGGATATCATCTACTACGCCGGTGGGCAGTCGCTACCGGGGTACGGCCTACTCGGCCTTAACCAGGAGGCCGTCACCATCTACACGCATGTTAACGTACCCTTCATGTTTGCTCCGGCGCTGGGACTCAACGGCACAGTAGTCACCCGTAAAGCCACTTGCGCCATGATCGCGGCTTCGGGTTCGCCCTTCTGCCCCATGTGGGTCAGCGAAACCACACCCTTCCAGTATGGGCAACTCCAGAACTTGCTGGCCGCCGACGGTCCCCACTATCCCGGAATTCCTGGCAATTTCGGCTGGCTCCAGCCCAATACCGGGGCCAAGGACTTTGACACCTTGCTCAGCGGGTACAATGTTCCCCCGGAGACGCTGGCTCAGAACTACGTCGAGATCGGGGACATCATCAACGGACTCACCGGCGTGAGGAAGGGGCAATGGGACCAGGCACTCGGATATAAGGGTACCGGCCGCCTGGCCCGCGCGGCCCAGGAGCCTTGGGCCAACGATACCTTTACCAACTACCGCCGGGACAATCCGCGCATTATGATCGTCCCTATCTGCGAGTATCTCGATGGCAGCGGCGCTAATGCGGAGTTCGAGATCGTCAAATTCGGCGTCTGGTGGCTGGAGTCCATGGACTCGCACGGCAACGACTGCAGCATTAATGCCCGCTTCATCCAGCATATCTTCTCCAGCCAGGACCGCGGCGACTTCGGCGACTTCACCGGCATCTGGACCTCCGCTCTCATCGGCTGAATCCGGCCCGTCTCCAGGACCCAGTGCGCGATGGCGGGGGACCGTTTTCCCCCTTGCCCTCTGTGCCTACGCTAGGAAGCCAATTCTACCTGGTTCTCCCACACCTTGGCTATGATGTCCGCCAGATCCTGCATGTCCGCCTCCTCGGCCAGCAGCGTGGCATGTGGAACCCAGCACGCCTCCGCGCAGAGCTGTTCGGTACGTGGCAGGTGTACCTGGGTGTAGTCCATTTCCTTACCGTAGAAGGGACAGGAGAGGGGGCAGTTCTCTGGTCCGGTGCCTTGCCGCTGGAAGACCGGGTTCTGGTACAGCGGAATGGGGTACCCTGCCCACGCAGTCCCTCCCTCAGCACAGACCGCCTCCAGGAACCGCTCCCGGCTGACCCCCGGCCACTGCTCAGGCAGAAACCGGAAGATGTACATGTGATACGCGCGCCGGGTAATTCTCGGTTCGGGCCGCTGTAAAGCAATCCCCGGGATCCCGGCCAGAGCACGGTTGAGATACTCGGCGTTGGCCTCCCGCCGCAGAGTCTGCTCCTCCAGGCGCGAGAGCTGCACTAGCAGGAGCGCCGCCTGCATCTCCGTCATGCGCAGATTTCCTCCGGGCAGGAAGTGTCGGTAGAACTGGTCGTTGGTGGCCCGCCCGACGTTAGAGTAGCTGCGCGCGAGCTCGGCGATCTCCTCATTGTCCGAGACCAGAATCCCGCCCTCGCCGCTGGTGATGTTCTTGCTCATCTGGAAGCTGAAGACCCCGCAGTCTCCCAGGGCGCCGGTGCCCTTCCCCTGCCACTTCCCGCCCCAACTGTGACAGGCATCCTCGATCAGATGCAGATTATGCTTCTTCGCCAGCGCCCGGAAGGCGTCCATGTCGGCAATGTAACCACCAAAATGCACTGGTACTATCGCCTTGGTCCGATCGGTAATCTTCGCCTCCACGTCAGCCGGGTCCAGATTGCCCGTGTCCAGCTCCAGGTCAGCAAAGATGGGGATGGCATTAACCCGTAGCAGCGAGCTGGCCGTCGCGATGAAGGTATAGGCGGGGACGATCACCTCATCCCCCGCCCCCAGGCCACAGGCCAGGTACGCAATCTCCAGCGCCGCCGTCCCGTTGGTGCAGGTGACGCCGTACTGGGCATCCTGGAACGCGGCATAGGCGGCCTCGAACTCCCGCACCTTCTCGCCGTACCACCACTTGCCGCTCCGCAGCACCTCGGTCACTGCTTGAATCTCGGTCTCATCAAAGACCGGCCAGCTCGGATAGGGTTCGGTTCGCAGGGGCGCACCTCCCCTGATCGCCAACTTTCCCATAGCGGTTTCCTCCTGTTTCCCATATGCTGGCACAACCAGCAAAGGCGCCTTTCGCTCCCGCTCCACGCAGCACCTTCTGGTGCCCCCTTCCCCTTTTCTCAACGGACGGCTATAATCCCGCCTCAACGAGTGACCAGCCATAATGAACCGCACCCCCACCGATGCCGAAAAGACTCGCCAGTTGCCCTGGATCGTTGCGGCGCACGCGAGCAACTCCGTCTTTGCCTACCTGACCTTCTTCGGCAGCCCCTTCATCCTCATGCTGAGTCTCCTGGGCCTGCCCAAGACCTCCATCGGCGCGCTGATGTCGCTTCTCCCCTTCTTCGGCGTCGTCTCGTTGGTCGCTGCTCCCTATATCGCTCACTTCGGCTTCAAACGGGCCTTCGTGCTCTTCTTTGCCGCCCGCAAGGTCGTAACCCTGTTTCTGCTCTTCACCCCGCTGGTGGCCAGCCACTGGGGCCCGCGTGGCGCGTTCATCTTCATCGCGATCGTCGTCGGGGTCTTTGCCTTGTTCCGGGCGTTAGCCGAGACCGCTTCCTACCCCTGGTCGCAGGAGATGATCCCCAACGCGGTACGTGGTAAGTTCACCGCGCTGGACTACATGTGCCTGAGCACGGCGGCCGCACTCGCGCTGGTCTTCGCCGGCTGGGTGATCGGCGACTCAGAGAACATCCAGCCCTTCATGATTCTCGTCGCCGTGGGGCTCGTGTTTGGGGGCATCAGCGTCTGGTGCACCACCCACTGGGTGGGGGGAGAGCCCCTGCGTGACGCCCAGAGCCGCCCCTCACTGAGCCAGATGTGGGAGCCTCTGCGCGATCGCAACTTCGTCTACTACGAGGCCGTCGTCGCCGTCATTACTCTGGCCGGCGGCATCAGTGCCTTCTTGCCGCTCTATCAGAAGGACGCCATCGGCCTATCGCAGTCCGTGGTCGTCTGGCTGCAGATTGCGGGCCTGGCGGGAATGATCCTCACCGCCTACGCCTGGGGCTGGGTCGCCGATCGCTTCGGCGCCCGGCCCGTGCTCCTGATCGTTGTGACGTACCTGTTTCCTTTGCCAGGGATTCTCTGGTTCATGCTACCGCGCTACAGCGTGTGGAGCACTCCCGGCGCCGCCTTCCTCGCCTTCTTGAGCAACGCTTTCGCCATGGGTTGGGCACTGGGCACCTCCCGGCTGTTGTTTGCCAACCTCGTACCCGCCGACCGCAAGACCCAGTACATGGCGATGCACTATGCCTGGATGGGTCTGATCGGCGGCTGCACCCCGCTCCTCGCCGGAGTGGTGCTCGACGCGGCCAAGCATCTCTCCGGACACCTGGGCCCCTTCGTCATTGACCAGTACTCGCCCCTGTGGGCGGCCAACGCCGGCCTCATCTTCCTGGCCGCGGCGCTGATCAGCCGCATCCGTACCGGGGAGATCTCGGTGCGCAAGTTTGCCGGGCTATTCCTCCACGGTAATCCCCTGCTGGCGGCGGAGGCCATTCGCCGTCACGGCGCCGCGCTGGAGGAGGAGACGCGCATCTCCGCAGCTGAGATGATGGGCCGGGTGAAGAGCCCCCTCTACATTGAGGAGCTGATCCAGTCACTCCACGACCCCAGCTACAATGTGCGTCACGAGGCGATCGTGTCTATTGCGCACATGCCCCCGGACGACCGGCTGGTGGATGAGCTGGCGGAGATCCTCCACGGCAGGCACCCCGACCTGGCCGTGACTGCCGTCTGGGCGCTCGGGCGCCTGGGGTCCACGCATGCCCTGGAGCCTCTCCGTGCCGCGCTGCACTCGGACTACCCCATGGTCGCGGCGGCCGCGGCCCGCACCCTGGGCACCCTACGCGATCGTGAATCACAAGCCCTGATCCTGGAGCGTTTCCAGGCTCTGGATCCTGACAGCGCTCTCCGCACTGCCTATGCGGCGGCTCTGGGGAACTTGCGCTGCCGCGATGCCGTGCCTGACCTGTTGGCCTATGTACGCCAGCAAACCGTCCGCGCGGAGGAGACCACGCTCGCCCTGGCCCGCATCATCGGCGGTGAGCGACGCTTCATCCGGCTCTGGCGGCAGAGCCGCAGCGACTTCAACGCCGGCGTGGCCCAGGCCATCGGGGCCTGGCGTTCCAAGGTCAGACGCCTCCGGCCGCCCCGCCCAGAGCTGGACCTCCCGGTGACGCGAGCTCATGAACACTTCATGGCGGGCGAGACGGACCACGGGCTAGAGGAGCTGCGGCGGCTGCTGGTGCACATCATGTACGAGCCGCTGCCGGAGCCTCTGCCGCTCATCCTGGGGGACTGCGCGCACATGCTGGAGGAGAAGGTTGGCCCCCAGGATGAGGTCTTGCTGCTGGCGCTCCACGGGATTGGCGTGGCGTTTAGCTATATGCTGGGAGAGCGCTCCAGCCCGACGCCGGCGCCGTGAGTGCCCGTCTCAGTCCCCCGGGGGAGGACCTCCCGCCCCGGGAGCCGCCGGAGGCGGCGGATTCAGGTCCTGAAGCTTGGGGAACCCCTCGCCACGGTACCACTTGGCGTGCCCATCCAGGAAGAGGAAGTTGTTGCCGCCGTAGTGCCGACCAGGACGGCAGACGTCCTCCGGGCCACCCGAGGCGTTGGCGACCCCGAGATCGGACTCGAAGAAGAGCACCTGCGCCCATGGCTGGGGTATCTCATCCTGCCTCCTGCCGGAGAAGGCGCGGTTCATGGCATAGCCGATCTGCAGCTTCGGGGCGGAGGGACAGCGCAGGATCTCTCTGTTCAGGAAATACGGCTCCAGATCTTCCGTCCAGTGGTCCGCGTCGGGCAAGACGTTGTTGTGGTCGGTGGCATACATGGCCACCGCCAAACCGAGTTGCTTCAGGTTGCGCAGGCAAGTGACCTGCTCGGCGCGTGCGCGCGCCGCCATCAACTCCGCCGCCAGCTTCTGGAAGGACTCCGGCAGGGCTTTCAACGTGGCCTGCAGGTCCACTTTCCATTGCCCATCCACCTGGACAAGCACCACGTGCATCGGCGGCGGCTGGAAATCCACGGTGGCACGGTCACCCTCGACCGCGGGCTGGGGGAGGGTCCGTGCGCCGCACATGGACTGGAGAGCGACGACCATCATTGTTATCTCCACCGCGGGTTCCCACACGCCACGACGCGCTTCCGACTGTGGCGAAATCACCAGGGGTTCCAACTCCCGTTCAGTCGCTCTCCCGCGGAAGTCAACCAAGCCCCCCAGGGACTTCATGAAGGCCTGGGCCACGGCCTCGGGAGTGTTCGGGACCTCCACCGGGGCTGGAGGGTCAGCCTGGGCGCACGCAGCGAGGAACAGCGACAGGGCGAGGACGCCAAGTGTGAGGTGACGCATAGGAGATTCCTCCTTTGGTGTCATATACGCCAAGGGAAGGACTTCCTCCTGCCGGGCGCGAATCCACCCGACATGACGTCCTACGAGATAGTCCGGCGCGCGGTGGAGTTCGACACCCCGGAGCGGATCGCCATCCGCTTCCCCGCCCTGGGGCTGGATGACACCTACGGCCTCCCGCTCCAGGCCGCGGCGGGCTGGGAGGCGCCGGAGCCTGACGTGGACGAGTGGGGCTGTCTCTGGCATAAGCCCGACCCAACCTCTGGCGTCGCCAACATGGGCCAGCCCAAGGGCCATCCCCTCACCTCCCTGGACCACCTGGACGACTACCCCTGGCCCGACCCCACCGACGATAAGCGTTACGCCCTGATCGAGGACGCTCTTGCCGGGGCCGGGGACAAGTACACCATGGTCGGCTGCGGGTTCACGCTCTTCGAGCGCATGCACTATCTTTACGGCATGGATAACCTCTTCGTCGCCATGTACGAGCAGCCAGACAAGGTGCATGAGCTGGCGGAGCGGGTGTTGGCCTTCCCAGTGGGCGTCGCCCAGGAGCTGGGGCGCCGCTTTGGCGGACGGGTGCATGGCTTTGCGATGACCGACGACTGGGGCACACAGGTCACGCACTTCATCCAGATTCCCATGTGGCGTCAGTTCTTCCAGGACCGCTACACCCGCCTGTACGGTGCGATCCACGAGGCCGGCATGCACGCCTGGATGCACTCCTGCGGGCACGTCAACGACATCATCGAGGAGTGGATCGGCTGCGGTTTAGACGTGGTCAACCTCCAGCAACCCCGCAACCTGGGGATCGCGGAGATCGGCAGGCGCTACCGGGGGCGTATCTGCTTTGAGACAACCTGCGACATCCAAGCCACGCTGCCCTGGAAATCAGGCGCGGAGATCCGCGAGGAGGCGCATCTGCTTCTGCGAGAGTGGAGCACCCCGGCGGGAGGCTTCGTGCTTAGCGACTACGGCGACCCCGCCGCCATTGGCGTCAAGACAGAAAACAAGCGTATCATGCTGGAGGCCTTCCTGGAAGAAGGCGCGCCAGGGCTCACTATTCCAGTCTGAATGTAGGGGCGCCCTTTTGCGACGCGCAGCAGCGCAATTGGCGCCCCTTCGCCAAGCCTACGTCCAACCACCGGGCGGCAGTTCCCGCGCAGACGCGGGGAAAGCCGCTCCTACACACAGCACCGGCGAGACGCCGGTGCCGCCGAAAAGTGAGGTCCGTCATGTCCGACATTCGCGTTACCATCTGGAACGAGTTCCGCCACGAAAAAAGCCACGAGGAGGTCCGCAAGGTCTATCCTGAAGGAATTCATGAGGCCCTGGCCCAGGCCTTGCGCCAACACGACGACCTCTCCGTGCGCACCGCCTGGCTGGATCAGCCAGAGAACGGCCTGACCGCTGAGGTCCTATCCGACACCGACGTACTCCTCTGGTGGGGGCACATGGCCCACCAGGAGGTCGCCGACGAGGTGGTGGACCGCGTGCATCAGGCGGTGCTCAATGGCATGGGCTTGATCCCGCTCCACTCGGCCCACTACTCCAAGATCTTCCGGCGCCTGATGGGGACCTCGTGCAGCCTCAACTGGCGCGAGGCCGATGACAAGGAGCGCCTTTGGGTGATCGCGCCCAGTCACCCCCTCGCCGCGGGGCTGCCGCCGTACTTCGAGCTCCCGGCGGAGGAGATGTACGGCGAGTTCTTTGACATCCCCGCCCCGGATGAACTGGTGCTGGTGAGCTGGTTCACGGGCGGGGAGGTCTTCCGCAGCGGCTGCTGCTACAACCGGGGGCACGGGCGCATCTTCTACTTCCGCCCCGGCCACGAGACCTACCCGACCTACTACGACGCGAACGTGCTGAGAATCCTCACCAACGCCATCCACTGGTGTGCGCCCACCCCGGAGGCGGCGGCTCGCAAGTTCGGTAACACCCCACCGGTCGAGGACGTGAAGTAGCCGACTTACTGGCACACCACTATCGGGATCACGGTCACGACCGAGATGAACCTGTAGGGACGGAGTTTGGCCCCAGACGCCAAGTTCCCGCCCCTACTTCTTGCTTGACATCTCGGCGCGGGTACAGTATATTCACTGCGCACCGTCCTCTTCCGGGGACGGCGGTTTGTTCTGGGGCTGTAGCTCAGTCGGTTTAGAGCGCTGGCCTGTCAAGCCAGAGGTCGCGGGTTCGAGCCCCGTCAGCCCCGCCATTTAGTACGCAGAGACCCTTCTGCCCACCAGCAGAAGGGTTTCTTGTATTCTGGGCGCAGCTTTGGCCACCGCAGGTACAGTTCGATAGTAGCATATCCAGCGCAGTGGCTTTCCTTCGGTACGGTCACCAGCCACTCGATGCGCGCGTCATTGGGGAAACGTGCGCCTCTCTACGGTCCCCAGCGCGTTGCACCTCTGTAGGGCGGTCTGGGCCCCGGCGAAGAGTTCACCGCCGATGAGAAGCTCATCATCGCCGTGGTGCAGGTTCCCCCTCCCACTGAAGACACCCGTGTAGAGCGGATGCCTATGGATGAACCTATCATGCGACCGCGAGTTGTCTGACCGAACGGAAGTCTCCTTGACCAAGGGGACGGTGCAACGGGTCTTGTGGTTGGCGCGCAGGGACTGGACCACCTGGGCGGCCCTCTGCACAGACTTTCCGAAGCGCGGAGCTGCGGCTTGGCGGGTGGTACGACATGGCTACGGCTAGGGGAACGGAAACGGTCGCTCGCGCGGGGGGCCAACGGACTTGCGGGGCATGAAGGTAGTCGGGAGGGCACTATGGCTGTCTGAAGGGATTTCGTCCTGCAGCATGCTGAGAATCATCCGGACGGATTCCCGCCCTATGTCCTCCAGAGGTATGCGTACTGAACTTAGCAGGTTCTCCCGATGGTCCCCCGGCATCGGGTCGGTGTCGTCAAAACCTACCAGGCTCATGTCCTGAGGTATGCGCAGCCCGGCCGCCTGCAGGATGTGCCAGGCATGCAGCGCGTTGGCGTCATTCACCCCCAAGATGGCTGTGATCTCAGGATGCTCACGCAGCAAGCCAATCAGGGGATGCGCCCGGGCCGAGTCCCGAGACAGGCCAAAGCCAATGCGAGTAGGAAGCGTTTGCGGCGAAAACCAGCCCAGATAGGGCGCTACTCGTCGCCAGTGCGTTTCGGGATCCAGACCGAAATCTTGGTAGGCCTGTAACCAGCCCTCATAGCGCATCCGCTCCACGATAGACAACCGCGGATCTCTTCGTTCTGAGTGCGACATATGGAGGATGTGGCGATGGCCAAGGCTTAGCAGGTGGTGAACGCTCTCATACGCACCCTTGCGGTCATCGGAATATACAGCCCTGCAGCCCGAAAGAACGCGAAACAGAGTGATCATGGGGCGCCCCCGAAACCCGGGAGAAGTCTGCATCTCCCTCACGAGGGCAGGTTCGGGTGCCATCAGGACCAGTCCGTCAACTTCCCCACGAGCCATTGCCGAGGGCAATTGCGTCACGTGATGTGGGGGATGGTCCACCGTGAGGGCCAAGACCGCGTAGCCAACATGGGAGGCCTCATCGACTATCCCCCGGAAGATCTCCGAGAAGTAGCGAGAAGTCGTGACCTGGGGGCCCAGACAGCAGACAACATGATTGAGCCCCTCCTTGCCCCGGCGACGCAGGGCCAGACGACGCGCCGACTCGTGGTACGCGGGGTCATAACCAAGCTCCTCGGCAAGTGCGCGAACGCGAGCCACAGTCTCTGGCGGCAGGGCACCGCGCAGGGCGCGGGAAACCGTAGACTGGTGCAGGCCCAGACGCTCCGCAAGAGCTTTTTGGGTGATGGCTCGTGGAAAATGGGACTGCGAGTCCTGCCCCCTCCCGTCTGGGTTGTGGGGTGGATCAGTGCCCATGGAGCTCAGTATACTTGCGACGTCTCCAGACGTCAATGCATGAACAGCAGGGGTGGAGACGCGTGCATAGACGACATTCGCAGTAACTCGTTGGGCCCGGCCTCTCTCCCACTGTCAGCTATGTATGTTTGTTACTAGCTCAAAGTTTTTTCCACCACTCTTGACAATCGCACAGCCTTGTGGTACAAGTGAATTGTGCATGCGCATGTACTTGCTCCGCGGTTCGTTACCATTTTCGACAGCACATGTCTGACGATCTGGTCCGAAGGAGGTCGAGTACGTCATGAACCGCAAGGGTTTTACCCTCATTGAGCTGCTAGTGGTCATAGCGATTATCGCGATCCTGGCAGCCATCCTCTTCCCCGTGTTCGCGCGTGCGAAGGCCAAGGCTGAGCAGGCTTCCTGCCTGAGCAACTGTAAGCAGCTCATTCTGGCCTTCATCCAGTACGCGCACGACTACGACATGCATCTTCCGCTGGTATCCAAGTGGGGAAGCGGAGCGACACCGTTGCCACTGGAGCCCGAGCTGGGGGGTGTACCCTGGTGCGGCCACGTGGGCTACCTGTATCCATACCTGCAAAGCCTGGATGTCCAGTCCTGCCCGTCGGGCGTATCAAACGCGGACGAGGGGACAGAACTGGGATATCCCCGGATTGTT
>JAAYIR010000220.1 GCA_012523355.1 candidate division WS1 bacterium | reverse complement strand
GAGATGGCCAGGGAGGCCGAGCTGAAGCTGCTGTACTACGCGCACTTTGAGGAGGCCCTGGTGGAGGAGGGGGTGGTGGGGGCTATCATCCACAACAAGTCTGGCCGGCAGATCATCCGTGCCGAGCGGGTGGTGGATTGCACCGGAGACGGGGATGTAGCGGTTTCGGCGGGCGTGCCGTTTGAGGTTGGACGACCGGGCGACCACAAGTGCCAGCCCATGACGCTGATGTTCCACGTCGGCGGGATTGACTTCAGCCGCATCTGCCAGTCGCGGCAGGAGGATCCGGGGCTGAAGAAGACCTGGGCCGCAGCACAGGCCGCGGGGGATATGGAGCCCTTCCAGAGTCAGATCATGGGCTTTGAGGCCACGCCAACCCGGCCAGGGTTCATGCACTGCAATTTCACGCATATCATCAATGTCGCGGCGACCAGCGCAGAGGACCTGACGGCAGCCACCATCGAGGGCCGAAGGCAGGCCTTCCACATGATCCCTGTGTTCCGCAAGTATGTACCGGGGATGGAGGAGTGCTTCCTGGCCTCGGCAGCCTGTGTCGTGGGGACGCGGGAGTCGCGGCGCATTCAGGGCGAGGTTGTGCTGACAGAACAGGACATGCAGGAGAGACGGGAGTGGCCCGATTCCATCGGCTATGGCTGCTTCTATTTCGACGTGCACAATCTGGATGGACCAGGCATGGACCGGGAGACCGTTCATCCCCCGCTCGGATTCCGGTATCAGATTCCGTATCGCATTTTGGTGCCGAAGGCGATAGACAATTTGCTGGTAGCAGGACGATGCGTGTCGGTCACGCACCTGGCGCTGGGCTCCATACGAGTGATGTCACAGTGCATGGTTACGGGTGAGGCGGCAGGGGCGGCCAGCGCGCTATCGCTGTCAGAGGGAGTTACGACGAGAGCGGTGAATGTGTCGCGGCTGCAGGAGACTCTTCGAGCTGGCGGCGGGATTATTGACGAAGCAGATGTCGCAAGGGTGAACAAGTAAGAACATGAATCTGGGGCTTTCTTTCTCGATTTTTGGCAAAGCTACATGTGTGATGGGGGGGAAGGCGGTACCACCGGAAGAAAAGCATTTCGCACAGTGCCAGGAGAGCGGCATCGAACACGTCGAGCTTCTCGTCATGGATGGGTACCTGGCCCCCGGTGACTGGGCCGCCTTGGATGAGGTAGTCCGGCTGGCAGAGAAGTACAAAGTGAAGATTAACTCCGTGCACGGGCCCGCGGGGTATCCGACGAATCAGCATTGGATGGCCGATCCGGATCCGGAGGTGCGCAAGCGGGCAGTGGCCGAACGCGCTCTGGCTATCGAGGCTGCGGCCAGACTGGACGCTAGATACTGTGTTGTGGAGTATGAGGCCTACACGCACTGGCCCTATTGGCCGCATGAGCAGAGCACACAGACGGTCTTCCCAGAGGTCCGCCAGCTCTGGCGGGAGAGCCTGGAGCAACTGTTGCACCCGGCGACCCTCTTTGCCGTGAAGTTGGCAATTGAGAACATAGATGGCTTGCCGGCGGGGGAGCTGATGGAGGAGCTGGAGCCGTACACCCCGGACCTGGTGGGGGTGTGCTTGGATACCTCGCATGGGTCCTATGAAAACGGTTTGAAGGAAGTGCTGGACGTGCTGACGCCGCGGATCATCGCCACACATCTCTCCGACAACGACTGCCTGGGAGGGTCGGAGTATAGCGATCGGCACTGGTTCCCCTTCAAAGGGGCGATTGACTGGCCGTGGCTCCTGGGACGGCTGGCGTGCGAGACGGCCTGTGAGTGTCTGGTAGTGGAGGTCCTGGACCGCGAGCGGCCGTGGCTGACGCCGGAATTCGTGGCGGCGTACAGCCAGCTCGAGGCTCTGCTACCGTGACAGCGCGGTGGCGTCCCACCGCCGCTCCGACCTGGAGGCAATATGACTTCACGTGAGATCATCCAACGAGTACTGGCGCATGACAATCCACCGCGGATCGGGATGGCCTTTGGCGAGTATGAGGGTCAGGAGCGGCTCAACGACCTCGCCAGCGCCGGACCGGCCTCCGACCCCAACAGCGGGGATAGGGAATGGGCGAACGATGAGACGGGCGGCGAGATACATACGGACGAGTGGGGGTGCCTGTGGCGGCGGCTGAAGGGCCGCTCGCAGGGCGGGGAGGTGATCCGGGCGCCAATCCAGACTTGGGAGGACCTGGATACCTACCAGCCGCCGACCTTAGGAGACCCGAAGCGCTATGAACACGTGGCGGCGGTGCGGAAGGAGCATGTGGATAAGTACATGCTGGGTTGGGTTCCGGGAGGGTGCGCCTTCAATGTGGCGCGCTACCTGCGCCGGCTTGAGCAGTACCTGGAGGATTGCGCGGCCGAGCCGGAGCAGGTGTGGCGGCTCAACGAGCTGGTCAATGACCTGGCGCTGGCGCAAGTAGATATCTATGCTGATCGCGGGCTGGACGGGGTTATGTTCTGCGAGGACTGGGGAACAGAGGACCGGCTGCTGGTCAGCCCACGGATGTGGGATAAGCTGTTCAAGCCGTTCTTTGCGCGGCTGATTGAGAGGGCCCACGGGCGAGGACTGACGGTGTGGATGCACTCCTGCGGAATGATTCGCGACATCATCCCGCCGTTGGTGGACCTGGGGATGGATGTCTTCCAACTCGACCAGCCAGAGCTGTCGGGGCTGGAATTCCTCACTCAGTTCGCAGACCGGACGACCTTCTATTCACCGGTTGATATTCAGAAGGTGCTGCCCACAGGGGATCGGGAGCTGATTGAATCCCGGGCCCGGGAAATGATCCGACTGTTAGGCGGAAAGGGCGGAGGATTCATTGCCACCATGTACGGAGATCCTGTGGGGATTGGCGTAGATCCGGTGTGGCAGCAGTGGGCTTACAATGTGTTCTTGAGTGAGGGCGTATATCGGCAAGCCGAATAGCCAAGTCAGCAGCGCAATCAGCTCTCTTGAGCTATATCAAGTTTAGGTCAACTCCACATTCGTTCGGGTGGCAAAGCCCCTGTTTCTTGAGCTTAACTTGGGGGCTAAAGCGTCAATAAATATTTTAGTTCAAGTTTAGCTCAAGATTGTTGTAACCGAGGCTCAAGATGGGTACAATGCATCCAGACTCAACAGAAGGCGTTTCTTCAGTGTATGTGGTCCTTGTGAATTGGGGTGGTGGGGGCTCCTCCTCATGGGAATTGGGATGCCTCGGGGGACTCCTGGTGACAAGAGGGGGAGCCCCAGGGGTGGCTAGGCCGCCCCGGCTGGCGAGGGTGAAAGCCAGCACTGAGTCACGGAGTGTAGTTCATGATTCGCCGCTCGGATAGATGCTGTGGGAGGCAGAGGCGATAGTGAAGACGGCACGGCGGCAGTATAGAGGAGAGAGTGGGTCGGTGG
>JAAYIR010000219.1 GCA_012523355.1 candidate division WS1 bacterium | reverse complement strand
TGGAGGGGCCGCACGACTGACGCGCCCTGCGCGTCAGGAGGCCGGCCCACACTCCCAATCCACTCCCCCTCCCCTGCCAGGGGAGGGGGACCGGCGGCTGCCCGCAGCCGCCGAGGGGGTGAGGCCTCTTGGGGCGGTCACTGTCGGGGTGGCCTTCCCGCCCGCGCCCTCTCCGGTGGGACAGGCGTCTCGCCTGTCCCCCTTCCTCCTATCCCCCTCTCCCCAGGACGAGCACAGCGAGGACGCGGGGAGAGGGGGACCGGCGGACACCTCGTGGCCGCCCAGGGGGTGAGGCCTCTTGGGCCGGTCGCCGTCGGGGTGAGGCCTCCTCGCCGTTCCCGTAGGGGCGGCTTTTCGGCGTCCGCGCCGAATTGCCGCCCGCTCACCCACCTTGCCTACTGCCTCCCTTGCGCCTGCCTCCCCACTGGAGGGGCCGCACGACTGACGCGCCCTGCGCGTCAGGAGGCCGGCCCAATTCCGCGAATCCACTCCCCCTCCCCTGCCAGGGGAGGGGGACCGGCGGCTGCCCGCAGCCGCCGAGGGGGTGAGGCCTCTGCCCCTCCCAAAAACTTCTTTCTACCCCTTGCACATATGTTCTACCTGTGCTATACTCCCTCCCTGGAGGAACTTTGCTTCGCGTAGGCCCCGCTCGTACCGGGGCTTCGTCCGGGGATTTGGCATATCCCCTCTCAAGGGCCCACCCTTAGCCCGCCCCACTCTGGGTCCGGGAGCCTCCCGTGGATCCGGGCGCACTGCGCTCCGTCCCCTCGGCTCCCTCCCTCCGCCCCCGGGGGCCTATTCCCCCGTGGGCTCGGGCCGGAATCTGGGTGCGCGAAGAGGGCCCCGACCCCTCCGGTCGGCCCGTGGCTCCCTCCCGGGTTCCTTGACAACCTGTCAGCCGATTCTGACGCAGGTCTGCACGACGAAAGAGACCAGTGGACACCTGCCACCGTGGCGAGGGCTCAGCCTGCCTCTGCTGACTGGCGACCGGGTGACTGTGGAGTATTCCTCACGCCCGGGGGTGTTTGTTCTCGAACGTTTCCCGCAGGTGCTCGGGTGAGACGTGGGTGTAGATCTCCGTTGTGTTCAGCGAGGCGTGCCCCAGCATCTCCTGGATCGCGCGCAGGTCTGCGCCGCCCTGCAGAAGATGCGTGGCAAAGGAGTGCCGCAGCGTATGGGGACTGGTCTCCGGCGGTAGGCCTGCGCCCGCCAGGTACCCTTTGAGCAGGCTCCAGAAGTTGACCCGTGTCATGGGCCGGCCGAGATGGGTTAGGAACAGTCCCTTCTCGTTCTCCGCGCGCAGGAAACTCCCGCGGTGGCAGTCGAGATAACGCCGGACCAGCTCCAGGGCGGGGGGAGCCACCGGCACCAGCCGCGTCTTGCCACCTTTGCCGCGCACCCGCACCAACTCCTGGCGGAAGTCGAGATTCTCCACCTCCAGGTTGACCAGCTCCGAGACGCGCAAACCGGCCGCGTACATCAGCGCCAGCATGGCGGCATCGCGGCAGCCCCGCGCTGTGGACAGGTCGGGAGCCTGGAGCAGTGCGTGACACTCCTCAGTGCTGAGAACGTGTGGCAAGGTCCGGCTTGCCTTGGGCGCCTCCAAATCGGCGGTAGGGTCCTGGTCGGTCAGCCCCTCCCGCACCAGGAAGCGATGGAGATTGCGCAGACTGGAGAGCTTGCGAGCCATGCTGCTGGGGGCCAGTCGTCGTTGTGTGCGTAGTTGCGCGAGGTGGTCGAGCAAATCCTGACGTTGCACCGCGCGGAAATCATCATGCCCGCGCCCGAAGAGAAAATGCGCGTAATCCTCCTGATCGCGACAGTACGCTTCGGCGGTCTTCTCGCTGCGTCCCGCCTCCACGATCAGGTACTCGAGAAAGGCGTCAATCTGCGCCTGGAAGGTTCCGGGCAGGGACACCTCAGTCGCCCTCCCCGCGAGCCTGGCGCAGGGCCTGGGCCTCCTCGGGAAGCAGGTCGTGCTCTACCTGTCCGCCTTGCACAGAGCGCAGGAAGATACGATTGCCGCTGAGGTTGTACAGCGAGGTAAGCAGGAAGCCATCGAACTGATCGTCGACCAAGACCAGGCAGAAACTGAGGCGACCCTTGATCTCGGCGTCGTTGTCAAACCGCACCAGGCCGCGATGGGTCATCATCCGCTCGCTGCGGGCCTGAAGCCGTGCCAGGTGCTCGTCGTGGCTGGCGAGCTTATGGCTGACCGATTCCAGGTAGCCGGCCAGCTCCTCCGCCACCTGTTCCGGCGTCAGATCGCGCCCGGCCGTGAGCAGTTTCCGGGTATCCGGCGTGCGCGCCGCCACCTGCCGCCGCGCCTGCCGGCCTGCACGCCAGGCCAACGCACTGACTATCGCGGCCAGCACAGCCAGCCCTACCGCCGCAATGGACAGAGCCAGATCCAGCACCTGCCTCCCCCTGATACGCTGTCTTAGCCCTGCAGCCGCCGGGCCGCGCGGCGGTCAAAGACCACGCGCGTGTCCTTGGCGACCTCCAGGGTCATGGTCTTCTCGTCGGCGGCAACTACCCGCCCATAGACTCCACCCGCAGTGATCACCTTATCACCGACCTTCAGGTTCTTGACCAGCTCGTCATGCGCCCGGGCCGCGCGCGCTTGCGGGCGGATGACCGTGCTCCAGAAGAGCAGCACCATGATGATGACGAACACGACAATGGGCAGAATGGTGGTCAGTGCAGACGGGTCCATGACAAAGAGAGACTTCGACAAGCAGGGTCCAGGTTCCTTCCTGATGGCAAGTGGAACATGGAGCATGGAACCTGAGAAGTAACGGTAGTGGGGATGAGCCAGCACGACAGGGCCCTCTGACCTCCTCCCCGCGTACGCGGGGACTGAGGAGGTGAGGCAGGCATTGGGACCGCTCACGGCGAATGCAGGAACTGATGAGGCCCCTCACTTATGTAGCCGTGGATACCGCGGCGATCAAACACAATCTCTCCCAGGTGCGCGGCTTACTCCAGCCCGCGACCGCACTGATGGCGGTGGTCAAGGCCAACGGCTACGGGCATGGCCTGGTCCTGGCCGCGCGGGCCTGCGCCGAGGCCGGCGCGGAGTGGCTGGGCGTTAGCCTGGTGGAGGAGGGGATCGCCCTGCGCCAGGCCGGGCTGACCCTGCCGGTGCTGGTGTTCCTGCCCTTCCCCGCGGAGCAGGCGGAGGCGCTCGTGGAGCATGACCTGTGCGCCACGGTGGTCTCGGAGCGCCAACTCACGGCACTGGCTCGCGCCGGGGAAGCCGCCGGGCGACCCGCGCGCTGTCAGCTCTTCCTGGACAGTGGCCTGGGGCGGCCGGGGGTGGGAGAAAATCTGGCGCGGCTGGTTGAGCTGGCGGCAGGCTTCCCACAACTCCGCCTGGAGGGAGTCTATACGCATCTGGACGCCGAGGTCTCCGCCGCCGGGAGCTTGTTGGAGGTGGTACGACCAGGCACAGAGCTCAGGCTGTTCGCCGCCACCGCCCGCAGCCTGGCGGCGCGGGCCGGTGGCCAGGGGCTCCTGGTGCATGCCGCGGCCAGCGCCTCCGTCCTCCTGCGCCCGGACACCCACCTGGACCTGGTACGGGTGGGCACGCTGCTCTACGGGCAGTACCCCGGCGCTGTCCCCCCCAGTCGGCGGCCCCTGGAGCTGCGCTCCACACTGGAGCTCCGCAGCACCATCCTGGCCGTGGACCAGTTGCCGCCCGGCGCAACGGTGGGCTATGGGGCGGAGTATCGCTGCCCCCGCCCAACGCGGGTGGCCCTGTTGCCGGTGGGCTATGCGGTGGGCCTGGGCGTGCTGCCGGAATCGCTGGCACGGCGCCGGCACCAGGGCTGGAAGGGCTGTCTGCGGCGCTGGCTGCGTCCAGAGCAGGAGGCGCCGACCATCGGCGGGCGCCCCGTCCCTCTCCTCGGGCGTATCGCCATGGACTGGTGCTGTCTGGACGTGACCGACCTCCCCGAGGCGGAGGTGGGAACGGAAGTTGTTCTGCCGGTGCGCCGGTTGATGATGGATTCGGCGCTGGAGAGAGTGGAGGTCTAGAAGCCCCGGTGAGACGCAAATGAGGCCGGAGGGCGGCTATGCTGATATGTCGCACAGCCTTCCGTCCGGCCTCTGGTTTCGACCTCTGACCGCCCCGGGCTGTTCTTACTGCGAACTGACCGTGACGCTGGCCTCCCCCAGATCGGGCGCTTCGTTCAGGTCCTGGGGAGGCTGGGAATAGGCCTTGACGTGGATCACGTAGGTCAGCGCTCCCCCCACGACTTCCCCGCCACGCAGGAACAGGCGCGGGGTAGAGATCTTCACCCGGTAGCTGTTGTCATCGTTGGTCCAGTGGCGAATCCCCGGCACGATCCCGATAAGGTCCTGGTCACTCATGACCTCCGAATATACCACCAGGAAGGCCCGCTCAGTGGCGACTCCCGTGACGGTCGTGGCAGGGCCGACCGTAGAGCCTGCCGCCGGAGAGGTAATAGTGACCCCGGCCCAGGCGGCACTACCCGACACCAACACCAGCACGAGCAGCACTACAAGCGTTCGCGACATGGCAATTCCTCCTCAAGTAATTACGGCAGTAAGTTGGCTGACGTCGCAGGCAACAGCAAGGTTCTAGGCGGCGGCAGGTGGTGGCTCCGAACCGGCTTGCTGCGCCGCTTCCCGGCGGTTGCGCAGAGCACAAATGACGAGCTGGGCCGCGTGCTCCAGATTCATGGCGCCGGTATTGAGGGTCAGGTCGTAGTAGGTGGGATCGGCCGGGTCTACGCCGAAATGCGCCCGGATGAACTCCGCTCGCTCCCGGTCATCGGACAACACCTGCTTGCGCGCGTCGGCCAGCGTCATATCTTCCAACTCAGCCACCCGCTCCAGGCGAATCTCCAGCGGGGCCACGATACGCACCCGGAGCGCGTCGGGCAGAATCAGGTTACCACCGCGCCCCATCACCACCGCATTGCCGCGCGTCCGAATCTTACGCATGATGCGGATCAGGGTTCGCAGATACTGGCCGGGCGTGGGGCATTTGCCCTCCAGAAGTTGCAGCACCATACTGGCCACAAAGCGGGGTGGGCGTTCGTCATGAGCCTCCACGCGCTGGGGCTCGATCCCCATCTGTTCAGCAACGCGGTTGATGCGCTCACGGTCGTAAAACTCCCAGTCGAGCTCCTTGGCCACCATCATCCCCACCAGCGTGCCTCCGGAGCCCCGCTCCCGGGAGACAGTGATTACATTGCCGCGTACATTCGCCTCGGCCTCGTCGCGGTCAAAGCGCTCAGACAGGTGTCGGTCCAGTTCCCAGCGCCGCATTTGTCGGGAAATTAGCTCGCCGGATCCACGCACGCTTTCACCTCCTGATCTAACGCCAGGTCCAGGTGGCGCCGATGATTGGGTACTGCAGGTCCGTCTCCCCCAGGTAGAGCATGACATCGTAGGGGTCCTGATTGCCGGCCCCCTGGAGACTCCAGGCCAAGCCGGCGTTGAGATTGAAGCTGTCCCATTCTCCCGCAAGCTTGAAATGATCGTCAAGGGGGACTGAGACCCCGGCCATGCCGTTCTTGAAGCGTCCGTCGCCCAGGCCCAGGGTCCAGTAGACAGGGCGCCAGGTGGCCTGCGGCAGCGAACCAGTGGCCACCACGTAGAAGGAACGGGCGCTATGACCCTCTTTGATCGGGCCGTTGCGCTCGTTGAAGAGGTCCTGAACCCCCACGGCCACCGCGGGCTCATGGCTGGAGGCGTCGGTAGGCCCGCTGACCTGGACCTGAAGATTCCAGGCGCCTTCCCAGGTGTGGCCGGTGGCCATCCACGAGACGTAGATGCCACGTGGGCTTTGTCCCAGACCCACGCCGGCGAAGAGCGTTCCGTT